>CAVVMH010000001.1:0-64176 GCA_963749465.1 Candidatus Bathyarchaeota archaeon
CAATCTTGAGCATAAGCTATTCTTTTTTAGAATTTCCTCAGACTTGGTCCCTTTTGCATCTCATCCAATAAACAAGTTCAACTGGCAAGGACATTTTCAAGAAGATTTTGAAGAAATTGGCGAGTTCATTACCAAAAATAGAATGCGAATCTCAATGCATCCAGACCAGTTCACCCTAATTAACTCAATTAAAGAGGATATTTTCGAAAGAAGCAAGAATGAACTCAAATATCACGCCCAAATACTTGACTTATTGAAACTTGAAACTTTGGCCAAAATTCAAATACATATTGGCGGAGCTTACGGAGACAAAGAGGAAAGCATGAAGAGGTTTGTAACAAGATTTGGCATGCTTGATGATTCAATAATTCGCCGCTTAGTAATCGAGAACGATGATAAACTGTACAATTTGAGCGACTGCCTAAAAATAAATGCACAAACCCAAATTCCAATTCTTTTTGATGTCTTTCATCACAAACTCAACAATTCAGGGAACCAAACAACTAAAGAATCTTTCAAACTTACTACAAAGACATGGCATAAAAAAAGAGATGGAGTTCCAATGGTTGACTACAGCTCTCAAGAACCAAATGGATCGCCAAGGCAACACACCGAAACAATTAACATAGAAGACTTTGACCTATTTTTGAAACAGACTCAACAATTCGATTTCGACGTGATGCTGGAGATCAAAGATAAAGAAAAAAGCGCCATCAAAGCAATTGACTTGGCAACTAAAGCTGGGCGAGTACACAATCTTTTGAACAACGACCTCAATCTATCAGTTGTATAGTCTTCCTTGTTTTTTATTTCCAGTAGTTCTTTCCATCAACCTCTGAGAAAACAGTTTCCAATTCTGCAAGCTGTTCAGGATACGGTTCAAGCACAGTCTGACTCGATAAGTATTCTTGTTTGAACCTAACAATCCAAGCCTTCAAAACATTCAAGCATGCACTCAAAGGCAACCTTCCTGCTCTGTAATTATCGACTGAATTAAGGAAGAAGGCTTTCTCATCCTTTGAAAGTTGATGTGAGAAATACCCCATTATTTTTAACATGACATTTATGTTCGCGCCAGCACTGGGAGTACGCGCCAAAGCAGAATACAAGTGAGTCTCATAACTCATCATTGTTTCATCAAAAAGTTTGTGCTCTTGGTTTGCCACCAACTTTCCCAAGATTCTTAGCTCTGTTTGATTGTAAGCTGTAAACAAGTATTTGTTATCTGATTGAAATTTGACCAGATCTCTGATTTTCCCAGATTTTTTTACTTCTCTAAAACTAGCTAAAGTGAAAAGTTTCGTAAGAAAATGTTCTCTTATCCTTGGATTAAGCAGGCGGCGCTCATCTTCAATTGCCAAATTTGGAAATTTCTGAAGAACTGCTCCCCCAAAGAAGCCAGGGGCTTTCTCTATTGACGATACTCTTTCAATGCTTGGATAAACTTTTACATTTTTAAAACCACTACTCGGAGAGGCACTCTTGAGTATGAAACCGTCAACCACATCCAAAGAATCCAAGAAAGACTCCGAGAACTTTATCATTTTGTCTGTGAAGTCGAAACCCGTCGCTGGTTGCAGAAGTTTTTTTTCTCCGTTTACTAATACTATTCTGACAGGGTCACGGGGCACGCCAAGTCCTACTTCAACTTCTGGACAAACAGGGATAAAATTTAGATACGGCTTAAGTTTTTCCACGAATTCGCTAGCTATTATTTGGCCATTCCATCTAACAGGTTCGAAAGTAATACATTTTGAAACTACTACTACAGGTTTCGAGAATTCCCTCATCTAACGCCCTCGATATTCTCTGAGTGGATGATTGAAAAAAGGAGAGGCGTGCCTGTTTCTTAAGCCTTCTTATCTAGCTACGTTTTGTGTTGTTTGTTTGGTCATTTGTTTTTAAGATTGAAAATCTAATATTTGCTTCCCCTAATCATTTTAAAAAGGAAGGAGTTGTTTTGCCTCATGTTGTTCTAAATGGTAAAGTTGCAATCGAGAACATTTTCAAAGAATTAAAACCGTTGATGATAAGAAACGAAAACAGCATTCTAAAAACAACGGATGTTTATCTTGAGCGTGAAAAAAAGGCGATACTTATCGATTCATTAGCTATTGATGCTGGCAAGAAGACCGTTTTTCTTACGATGATATCTGGAAGAAACGATGGATTTGTCGTTAGGCTTTATCCAAAGATTGATGTTGAGAAAACAGAGGGAGTTAAAAAGATACTAGTTGAATTAGCAAAACAGCTGATGGCAACGTTTCCTGAGCTTACAGTAGGAGAAACAAATCTGGATATCTATCTCCTATAATTTGGTGCTCCACCTCAGCGCAGAGTATAATAGTAAGGCTTTTAACCGTTCAAATTAAAGGACCAAACAAACAGTTTTCAACCCCCTTATACTTGCCATCAGGGCAAAAAGGCGCGGCGTATCAGGCACAATAACTAAAAACACAAAGAGGATACTTTATGGGAAATCTGCGAAGCCCAGAAAAAAGCAAAAACACTACATTAAGCGTGGTGCAAATTTTACAGAAATGGTCCCATTCAGCTAGTTTGAGCAAAGGGATGCAGACAGTTTCGGGGATAAGCCCGGTCCGGCTCACTTCTGTTTAGAAAGTATGAGTTCCACTTCGCTCAATAGCACTAACAAATTTTTCGTGTGGAATTTAAACGTGGGTGTAAATCTAATATCCCGCGCCATTTCTTTTTATAGCCCCCTGCAAACTTGCTTTAGAAGATGATGCCGCGGCGCCTCAGAACGTAACGTAAAGTCTAATCATCTTGGGAGAAGAACCGAACTTCAATCCCTTCATACTGACGTGATATCATCATAGGCGCCATGATTGTTTCGAGTCTCACCTGCTTATTCCTATTGGAAACTCACTCGGGAATCTGGAAACATGGAAAAACGTTATCTATGCTTTTGCAGGATTCGTTCTTGATATTCAGAGTTTACTGCTCCTCGCTTGTTTTGAATTGATGCACTGATTTTCATCCAGTCTTCCGCAATGGTCGGCCACATATCGCTTTCGATTACGTTCTTTTTCACGTATTCTTTTAATGGTTTTTCACGTTTTATCTTTCTTGTGTGCCAGTTAACGTTGATGATGCCTGCACGCCTTAAATGTTGAAGGTTACGGAACAGCTCATTCTGATTTATGGGGTAAGTTAAGACGCTGTTCAGGTCTTCAAGTAAAGAGTCTATAGAGATCTCGTCTTCAAGACGAAGACTTAAAACAGCAACCATGTCCTGCATGAACTTCGCTGACCTAGTCAGGTAGAATGGTTTTCTCTTCGGTATTAATACCTGTTCCAATCGGTACGCATTACGTTTGTAGAACCAACTTTTTACCGCTTCAGCAAGAAGCTGCATAGAAACCAAGAATTCCCGCTAACGCTAAGAAATATGTTGGCGGAGGCGGGACAAAACCAAAGTACGCATTAACTGGAGTATACGGGATTATTACTGCGGAGGCAACAACGACCAGCAACATTATTGCCAGATACTTGCTTGGCTTGCTCTTGTAGAAAGGCACTCGCCTAGTTCTTATTATGAGAACAACCAAGGTTTGTGAACAAAGAGACTCAATAAACCAGGCGGTCTGGAACAAACCTTCGTTAGTCCAAGCATTGAAAACAAACAACATTGTAAAGAAGGTCGCGTAGTCAAAAAGAGAACTAACCGGACCTAAAGTGACCATGAATCGCCTTATAAAAGAAATATCCCATCGTTTTGGTTTCTGGATATACTCCTCGTCAACGTTGTCGGTTGTCATCGCAGTTTGTGAAATGTCATAAAGCAAGTTGTTTAGAAGAATTTGGATAGGCGCCATTGGCAAAAACGGCAGAAAAAGTACGCTACCAGCCGCGCTGAACATGTTGCCGAAATTAGAGCTTACACCCATCATCACGTACTTCATCGTGTTTCCAAAAGTCTTGCGACCTTCTAACACACCTTGAGCCAGAACTGTCAAATCGTTCTTCAATAGAATAATGTCAGCGGATTCTCGTGCAACATCCACCGCATTGTTAACAGAGATACCTACATCTGATGTCTTCAAAGAAGGCGCATCATTGATTCCATCACCCATGTAACCGACTACGTGACCATTCTTTCTCAGGACCGAAATTATTCTGTCTTTCTGGGCAGGAGTCACCCGCGCGAAAATGTTCGCCTCTTCAACAACCGCTGAAAGCGTCTCATCAGACATGTTAGCGATGTCGTTTCCGAAAGCTACGCCTCTTACCTCAAAGCCAAGTTCAGAACACACTTTTCTTGTGACAAGCTCATTATCGCCAGTTACGATTTTCAGCTCAATTCCAGCTTTGCTTAACAGTTCAAGAGATTCTTTCGCCGTTTCTTTAGGCGGGTCGAGGAATGCTACAAACCCCAAGAAAACCATGTTGCTCTCGTCGTTTATGGAGTACACAGCTTTTTCTTCTTTGAGTCTCTTGTATGCAACTCCTAACGCTCTCAAGCCTTCAGTGCTTAAGTCATGGTAGCTTCGTTCAATGTTTCTACGTGCCCCTTCGGTGAGGTCAGAGACTATTCCGCCTAATTCATAGTGAGAGCAGACTTTGAGAATTTCTTCCGGAGCACCTTTAGCTATGAAGAACCTTTGCCTTCCCTCTTCGACCACGACTGAGACGCGTCTTCGCACGAAATCGAATGGTACCTCATCAATCTTCTGGAACTTCGAAATGTCTATTTCCTTAAACTTCAGGATAGCTTCATCAAGCGGACTTTGCAAGCCGGTCTGGAAGTGGCTATTCAGAAAAGAATACAGCAGTACTTTCTCGTCGTCTTTTCTCTCAATATCCACATGCAGTACGAGTTTTATCTGGTTCTCCGTTAGTGTGCCCGTTTTGTCTGTGCATAAAACATCCATGCTACCGAAATTCTCTATCGACGACAACCGCTTCACAATGACATCTTTTCTAGACATTGCCACGGCTCCCCTGGAGAGATTGAGCGTGATAACCATGGGCAATAGCTCCGGAGTCAGACCTACCGCCAACGCAACAGCAAACAGTAACGCATTAATCACGCCGTCTGAGCTGGGATTGCGTAGCGCTATGATTAAGAAAACAAACATAACCAGTAGGAAAGTTGCTTCCATAATAAGAAAACCAAAGCTTTTAATCCCCTTTTCAAACTCGGTCTCAGGTGCCCTTTCCACAAGCTTTTGCGCAATTTTTCCATATTCCGTTAAGCTGCCAGTCTTAACGACGACGGCTGTTGCGGTCCCACTTACGATAGAAGTGCCCATGAAAAAGTAGTTGGTCCACTCTGTGACTGAGGTTTCTCTACCCTTTACGGGCGCGGGTGTCTTCTCAACTGGGAATGATTCTCCAGTCAACGCTGACTGGTTCACGAAGAGGTCTTTCGCCGTGATTAAGCGTGCGTCTGCGGGTGTGATGTCTCCTGCTGAAAGGAAGATAATGTCGCCTGGAACGATTTCTGGAAGTTTCACTTCTTGGCTAACGTTGTCTCTTATCACTGTTGCCGTGGTCGTTATCTTTTCTTTGAGCATTTGAGCAGCTTTCTCAGCTTTGCTTTCCTGGTAAAAGTCAAGAGAAACGCTAACGAGAACTATGGCAAAGATTATTATAACATGTGGAATTTCTCCGAGGATACCGGAGATTAGTGCTGCAATCAGCAATATTATGACTAGTGGGCTTTTGAAGTGCAAAAGAAACTCGCGGACGGCAGAGTGCTTGTGTCCGCGGGCGAGTTCGTTGCGACCACAAATTTCAAGTCGTCTTTCAGCCTCTTGAGAACTGAGACCATTTGTTGAAGTATCTAAGCGAGCAACCAGCTCCTCAGTTGAAAGGCTAAGAACTTCCTCCGAACTTAAAATTTGTTGCAAATAAGGAGCGGTCTTATTTTGATTGCTTACTGAATTATCATAATTCGCCGCTCCCGTGCCAATTCACCTCTTGGATTTATCGATGGATTTGAATCTGCCTCAGTTTGTTCTTCAAGTGAGGCGTTTCACCGCTTATAGGCATTTTGGGAAAAAAACGAAACGACTTGCAAAAACGTTCAGGTTTTTAGCCATAACTATTTCAGAAGAGTGCATAACGGAAAAGTAGTACTAAAGAACAAAGCGGTTTGTTTGACTAAAAAAGGGAAGTTGAGTTTAGGTTTTTCGTTATCTAATTTCGTTTTCTGAGTACCAGAATGCCTACAATGGCGACTGCGAGAATCATTGCTACTCCCACACCGACGATGGGCAACGTGTAGTCTGGGATTGTTTGCTGCGGTTGCTCTGGCGGTTGTAGCGGTGCTTCCGTTACGGACAGGTAGGTTGTAGCCGTTGAGCCGTAGTAGCCGTTGGACCCGTCGAAGGAGGCTATGATCTGGTAGGTTCCTGCCGTTTGTGGTTTCCAGCTGAAGCCAAAGTTGCCAAATACATCGTTTGTTGCTGTGCCAATTGAAATTGTGTTCATGTTGGAATCGATGGCTGTTAACTCTACTTGAACTCCGGTGGCGTTTGTGGGTTTCGCTAGTTGCTTGTATACGTAGAGCATCCAATCGCTCATGCTGTCGTCAGAGACGGCTGGAACTCCATTTGGGAACCGCAACTTCAAGGCGTCGCTTTCTGTGCCTGGCGAAACGTCGGTTACAGTGCCTTTTATGATTATGGGCGTGTTAGCTGGTGGCGCTACGTCGGGTGCGGTGACTGTAACAGCGCTTTGTCCTTTGCCTACTGCATATATCTGTTGGTTGTACGTGTCTTGTGTAACCATAATGCTGTCGCCGACGATTGCGCGTCCACCCCAGAAAGTCTGTCGAAATGCGCCATCGATTCTCCAAAGTTCTTCTCCAGTCATGGCATCTAAGGCAACGAATGGTGCGGCTCGCCATTTAGGATCAATAGGCGAGTGGTCCATGTTTCCGATGTATATTTTTCCGCCAGTGATGAAAGTGACTACTGTCCACCAGTTGTTACCGTACAGGTTTTGGTGTAGTTTGTCAGTTGCATTGTAGGTCCATAAGAGACTGCCTGTTGTGACATTGTAAGCGTAAACTATCCCGCCCACGCTAGCTGAGTAGAACGTGCCGTAAGCAAGAGCTCTGACTCTCTGTCCTGATGTGGCATCCCAAGCATTCGAGTATATTTCTGATTCCTTAGTTTCCCACAGAAGATCTCCTGTTTTAAGGCTGAAACCATAGTATTTCCTGTTCTCCTTCGTCAAGTACACTCCAACCAGATTTTCTCTGTCCCATCCCGCCCAACCGGCTAGACTGAGGTTTCCTGCATTCCACTCTGCTGGCGCTGTCACTGTCTTGTTGAACAGCAGTGTTCCTTCGCTGCCACTCTTCAGACTCAAAGCCCATAAGTTGACTTCAGTTGAGGTTACGCGTGCTCCGACTATTCTGTCGCCGACGAAGACTGTTTGAATACTTCCTGGCAAGCCTGCATTAGGAGCAGCAGATATCGAGATGTTCAAGTCATATCCACGTGCAGTAGCGTTATAGGTAACTCCTTGAACTTGGCTACCCCAACTGTCAGGTGTTCCTGACCCTGCTTTGCCGTTTGTCACTACCCATGTCGAGTTCCATTTAAGTAACCGCCAATTCGGGGCTGAAGCGTTGCCAATGTTGACCGTGGAGTATTTTACGATTTCACCGCTCGGACCGTAATAATTAGTGCCAGAAGGCACACTTGACATGTTGTATTTCAAGTCGCCAGTGAGGGCTTCGAATGCATACCAGTTCGTTCCGCTTGTTACCCACAGGTATGAGAAACCGCCCTGGTAGTTTAGAGAACTCCAGAAAAGTACTTGACCAAAAGCCATCCTTTGATTATTTAAAAAGGTTCTTTCCCACAGTTGTTTTCCAGTGTGTAGGTCTACTGCCACGACTGCCTGTTGCGGTGATGCAGAGATGTATTTGTTATAGTAGAGTATTCCGCCTATGATTACTGAACCTGTCCATTTGCCTTCGTATGCGTCTCCAGTTCCATATGCATGTTCATCGGTGTCTCCTATGAGTCCACCCATTGCTTCGCCTATTGGTCTTGTCCACAATATGTGGGCGCTGTTTGGTCCTTGGTTGCCTGTTGTGTACATGTTTGGTGGTACCGCTACCCAGTTGCCTGCGAGTGAATCCCACTCTCTAAGTTGAGAGTCTATAGGCCGTGTCCAGTATTCAGATGGAAGCGGTTGACCAGGATAGTATGCCAATGGTTCTGTTTGGACGACGAGTGCTAAGGTTTGGCTCTTAGCAGCTGCATAAGTCACGTTGCGGTAATCTTGTTGTGGGAAGCTGGTTTGAAGATAGTACGTGCCAACTTGGTCAGGAACGAAGCTTCTTCCAGTTGCTCCAGTTGAATCAGTGTTGACAGGCCCGATGGTCTGAACATCACCGTTAGGTTTTGTGATGGTTACGGTAATGCCCTTCCAACCATCGGTTGCGGTTGTGAGGTAATTTAAGGCACCAAAGTTCAGCAAGGTTTCCTGGTTAACACCTACTGGATTAGGGATAGCGTCGATGAACGGATAGGTTGTTCTTGTTGATTGTGCGTTGGCTGTCGGTAGAGCAAGAAGTGTCAAAGCAACAGAGGATACTAGAATCAACGCGAGTGTTGAAGACATAGCTTTCGTTTTTAGGAATTTCATTTTCATTTCTCCATAGTTTTTATTACTATTGTCATAAACACAGGTGGAAAACGTTATTTAAGTGTTTCCGAAAAACTCCAAAAGAAGGGTGATGCCCGAAAAAAGCAGGTTTAATGAGTTTAGAGGTAAAATCTTCTACCGAGTCTTTTTCATGATTGCTCGCCAGCGAAATTTACAGAAGGAGTGCTTAAACAGAGTGGCATTCTCAAAGTGTTGTCTTTTCGCTCGCCATTAATTCCTTGACTGTTACCGTTTTTATGTCAAGTCTGTAATTCAGCCTCGCTCTCGTCACCGCCTCAAATGCGTCCCTGCCGAAACTGAAAGCAACAATCGTTCCGGTTCTCGCTTTGCTTCGTCCCACCGCAGCTGCGAAACTGTCAATTGCACGTTTTCCAACGTCGTCCTCCTGCCTAGCCTGAAACGGGTAGCCTTCAACTGTGTACCCGTCTATTCCTAGGTAAGAGTCACTTTGCGAAGAAGAACTGCCAAGACGTTTAACAACCCAATCCCGAAACTCAAAGCTTGCGAGTCTATGAAGACTTTCCTCTGTCACTCTCTTTTTCTTCTCTACAACAACCGCAGCCACTACAACTGCACCTACAACTGCCACGCCGACCACTGCTCCTCCGGCTCCTTCGATATTAGACAAATCTCCAAAGGACGCGCTTAAAACCCCAGTTCCACCACAGTCGGGGCAAGTTGTCACCACGGACACGTACCCTGTTCCATCGCAGTCAGGACAACCAACGTTGTCTATGTCAGAGAGGCGAATGAAATAGCTCCAATAAGGCGCATACTCAATCCCCTCGATCACAACGGAGACTGTAACGTCCTCATTAGGTGGGAAGTAGGTTTTCGACGAAGTATTCGTGAATGTCTCGGTAGGAGTCTTGATCTGCGCGGTAACGATTCCATAAACCCCTTCGCTCTCTTCATTGTGGAATACTCCCGAAACTTGTGTTGCTATACGCGACTGAAGCTTAAGTGCCCCTGGAATCGTTCGTTTCAACACTATGTTTGCCTGCGATACTTCTGATCCCTGGCACGTTGGACACGGGTCTTTTTCAGTTGTTTGACCAGTGCCACGGCATCTTGGGCACTTATCAGCGGCTAGCGCCAAGCTTAAGATGGAAAAGATAAAAATCACACTCAATAATGCTGCAAGCGACTTGGTCTTCACGAGTTTTCCACCTTACCTTAAGTATTGTTTGACCACTATGAATTCTTCTTGTACTTTAGTTTTAGGGAAGATGGCCCCTATCGTCAGAACTCGTCAACAATGTCCAGACTACTTTATACAAAATCTATGCAAAGGTGATGTAGATTGAAAGATGAAGGGGAAAACATGAAGCTATGCCTATTTGAAATTGAAGAGGCTAGAAATCTGCTGGTCGTCTTAATTAAAGAGACATAGAAATGAGACATTAATCAAAGCCGCGCTGGAAATACACAATGAACATGACTGGCTGTGCGGATGGCACATTGATTTGCGGCTAAACGCTATTTCGTAGTCCTGATCGGATTTTGATGACGATTATAATGTACGAACCTATGATTACGCCGATTGAGGCTAAATCCATTACACTCAACATATTTTCACCATTTCTGCTTGTTTGTAGATGACTGTAGAGCATAATATAAACTTAGTTATTATTTGTTCATAATTTTTCATACTTACTGGACATACAGAGGTCAATTCCATTATTAGTTGCAGTAAAGAAATTTTTTCGGAATCAATAATGATGCGAGTGCGTTCAGGAAAAAATTCTGCAGTACCAATACGCTAAAAAACCACTAAGGATAAGAGAATGTTTGAATGCTCATGAGAAAGTGGATTCTTACAGCAATAGTTGTCGTATTGGCATTGTCTTTAAGCTTGGCAGCATACGCAGTTCTCAACAACTCCCCCCCAGACAATGAAGTGCTCAATTACGAATACACGGTAGTTAATCATTATCCCCACGACATAACCGCCTTCACGGAAGGACTGGTCTATGAAAACGGGTTTCTTTACGAAAGCACAGGACTCTATGGCAACTCTGCGCTGCGAAGAGTGGAGTTACAAACCGGCGAAACACTTCAGCTCTATTCGATGTCGCCCGACTTGTTCGGCGAAGGCATCACGATATTCGAAGATAGGATAATCCAGTTAACTTGGAAACCTGGCAAAGGATTCGTCTACGATAAGAATTCCTTCGAACTAATCGACGAGTTCACCTATCCAACAGAGGGATGGGGAATCACCAATGACGGCAAAAACCTCATCATGAGCGATGGAACAGCTAATCTTTACTTTCTTAACCCAGAAACCTTCGAAAGAACAGGCACATTGTGGGTACATGACGGTGATGCGGGCTTATCTAACCTCAACGAACTTGAATACATCCACGGTGACGTGTACGCAAACGTTTGGCACCAAGACAAAATTGCAATTATTAACATTCAGACTGGTCAGGTTAGAGGATGGATAAACCTCACAGGGCTCTATGACATAAGCAACGCAGACCCAGAAAACGTCCTTAACGGCATCGCATATGATGCTAGCAGTGAAAGGCTTTTCGTGACAGGCAAAAGGTGGCCACAGCTTTTCGAGATCAAACTGAAGATAGCAGAATAATTCGAAACCAGACTCCTACCAGCTCGCAACATTATTTTTATAAAATCTGAAAGCAGTTGCGGGGGATTTTTCGCTTCAGTTCCCATGAGACAATTGTCCACAAATAATTCCAAGTATTGCAAATATGTGTGCAACAGTTTGGTCCAACGTGAGAAATATTTATATAACTTCTTGATTAGTGAACAGACATCTAAAACGGAAATCACGGATTGTGCGTTAGAGGTATTGTAGAGTTTGAAAACCGACCCGACAAAAACACTCGATGATGTTGACTTGCAAATCATAGCCCTCTTGCAGGAGGACAGTCGGCTAAGCTTCAACAAGTTAGCAGGCAAGCTCGGAGTGTCAGTTGGCACAGCATACAATCGGGTTAAGCACTTGGAAGCAACAGGAGTCGTGAAGGGTTATACAATCGTCCTAGACCCTACGAAACTAGGGTATGAGTTGACAGCTATAATACTGATTCAGGCGGCGGGGAAACATTTGACGGAGGTTGAGAGGGAAATCGCAAAGACTGCTAACGTCTTGGCTGTTTACGACATTGCAGGTGAACAGGATGCGGCTGTGGTAGCCAAGTTCAAAGATAGAGCAAGCTTGAACGACTATTTGAAAAACCTACTTGCAACCCCTTATGTCAAAAGAACCGTAACCAGCGTGGCGCTCAACGTAGTTAAGGAAGAACTCCAAGTTAGATTTAATAGCGATCACACAACAAAAGCATGATTAGAACATTTGCCGAAGTGATAGAGAGTGACGAACCCAACCAGAATAACCGTGGCGTTCGACCAATCAACCGCTAACCTATTGGAAAAATTAAGCCGCGAGGCGGAGCTTTCACAGAGCGAAATAATGAGACGTGCCGTCAAGTTCTACAACGAAAACATAACATTAACTGACCCGAACGTGCGGAAAAAGCTCAACGTATACATGGATATGCTGATGAGCGGCGAACACGTCATTCTGGATGTTGACCACTGGCTTCTCTTCCTGCGCCTCGTTGAAGCCTCTCCAGAAGCGGAGAAGTTTTGGGATGAACATAGGAAGGTAGCGCAGTCTCACAGAGACCAATTGAGGAACAAAGCTCGCACGCCTGAAGAGGTGTTAAGGAGACTTGAAACATGCAATTTCTTCAGAATAACAAAAAACTCAGAGAAAGATTTCACCCTAGTCTTGGGATCGGAACTTCCGAAAAAGTTCGTCAGAATGCTTGTTGAGGAATTCTTTTCAGGCGCAGGAATCAAGGCTGAGATTAAGGAAAACCTAGCCAAAATCAACGTAACAATAAAGCCTTAACCTGATTTTTCAGACTTGCCCGTTACTCTCGGTTGTGATCATGAGAAAACAGAAAAAATGTTGGGAGGAGTTAGTGATTGTTACATTGGTGATAGCACAATCGAGGTCTCTGTTCGAATTACGTTGGGGTCCTTTTCAATTATTTTGTACACCACTTGATTGATGTTCTCGAGAGAAGGTGCCTCCAAGATCAAGATCGCGTCGTATCTTCCAAAGATGGCGTCGGCCCCCACAACTTCTGAGACCTTATCCTTTATTCTCTTAACGACTTCCAGCGATGTCCCTGGTTTGGTGCTAATCAGGATGTAGGCTTTCAAACTTGTTGCCTCCTTTGATTGGTTTTTGGATTATTACAACAATCGACCCCATCCTTAATAAGTCTTGTGTATACGTTCATAATTTTCTCCAAAACATGTCCATCCTTTCATTATTTCATAATAATTATGAAAATATATCAACTATGTTTATATTCTACTGGACATACCTAAACTCTCCATAAAAAACAAAGGACAAAGAAAAGATGAGTGCCACCCCAGAGAGCCGAAAGAAACCAGTTGCTGTAGAAATGAAGAAAACACTCGGTCTGTTCGGGTTAACCATAAACGCCATGGCGTTCATAGCGCCAGGTGCATTTCTGTGGCTTACGATTCAAGCGCAGGCAGCACAAGTTGACCCATCTGGAGCTTCAACGGCTCCGGACATATGGTTTGGACTGTTAGTTGCGTTAATCCTCTCCTTCTTAACTGCAGCATCATACGCCTGGTTGGCAAGGCGCTACCCCGAAGCTGGCGCTGGCAGTTCATACTACTATGCCCAGAGGGCGTTGCTTGACAGGGGAAGTAGCAACCGTTCTGCACGCAACGCAAAGTTCGCGGTAGGCTGGCTTTCACACTTGTACTACTGGGTTTATCCAGGAGTTATGGTAGCGTTCATGGCAATCTTGCTGAGTTTCATCCTCCAATCATTCGGCTTTGCTGTTACAGCCACAATGCAAATCGGAATCGCAGTGGCGTTTTCGCTCGTCGTAGGCTTCATCGCATACAGAGGAATCCAAGGATCGACCAAAACAAATCTGGTCGTCAACGTCATACAATTAGCAATGTTGTTTGCTGTTACTATCATGGCGCTCGCTTACCGATTCATAAACCCCGAGCAAGTAACATTCACCTTCACAAACATCGGCGCCATTGTCTTACCCCACGATGCAAGCCACGTGCTCTTCCAAGCAGCTGTAGCCATCCTGGTACTAGTCGGCTTCGAATCAATATCAGCGCTAGCATCTGAAGCAAAAAACCCAAAAGACATCCCTCGAGCGGTGATGCTATCATTGATAATTCAGGGAGTAATTGCATACCTGTTTGGCTACTTCGGAGTACTGGCATGGATGAACTCTAAATACAGTTTCAGTGCAGCGGCCGCTTCAGGAGCTCCATTGGGAGACATGGTCCGCATTATGGGCGATGCCTTCTTCGGGGGCAATGGCTTCGTACTCATGCTAATCGCTGCCGCAGCAGTTGCAGCCGCGGTTCTAGGCACAACATTAGCATGCCTAAACGTTGGAGTAAGAGTAACATACGCAATCAGCCGCGACACCGAGGCCCCACAACCACTGGGCAAATTAGACACAAGATACGGCACGCCCGCCATCGGGGTCTGGGTCCTCACCGCCGTCTCAGCGGCAATAGGCGCATTCGGCGTATTAAACCTCAGAAACCTGACCGCAATCGTACTTCTGTCGAACTTTGGAACTTTCCTGCTTTACGGAATCACCTGCATCGTAACGATAATTGCCCTATCTAAGGAACGTCGCTCAATCCTGTCACGCTATGTCATACCAATCCTCGGCTTTGGAGCAAACATGGTCATGCTCGGTGCGGTCGTCTGGCTAGGCTTCATCGGAGGAAGCGACACCCAATGGGCTGCACTCTTTGCAATCGCAGTAACCGCAATATGGCTGTTGCTGGGGCTGGGCTATTTCGCTAGAAACTCAAGAAGCACGCCTTCACCGGTATTCCCGTTCCCGGGAAAAGAACGACCAGAAGACGCAAAAACAAGATACAGCATCCGCGGAGACCAATAGCCTTGAACACGCAATTGATTAACTTTTCTTTCCTTCAACATTGTTGTCAAAGTATTGGACTGTCTGAAGGGCAAACACTTAAATATTCATTGGAAGGTCGATTGGGAGGATTAACCTATGCGTATTCCAATTTCCCGCGCCCTAGACAACCTGTAATTATTTCGCAGCTAAAGCGCTATTTAGAGGTTTTGTGAAATGACAATACTTGATGCTACGTTATTTCCTTTCGGCGTTGGACTCGTTGCAGTAGTCTTAGCGAGGGTGGGCTTGTTTTGAGTCGAGTCTTAGCGTCCGTTAATATTTTCGTTGAGTCGGCTGAAACAGAAAATGTGATAGCAGCTCTTGCACGCCTTCAAAACATTGAAGAAGTCTATCAAGTAGCAGGCGAATATGATATTGTTTCTGTTGTTTCAGCTTCCTGTCTAGAAGAACTCCGAGACGTGTTGCACCAGGGTATCATGAAAATCAAAGGTGTAAAAAGCACCATAACTACTGTAATGATGAAGACACATAAAGGACCTAAATGCACGGCAAAAAGTCCGAAACAGCCTAGCAAAGGAAGGAGCGGAAAGGAGCGATAGAGATTCAGAGTGCTGTCTTTTGGAGTATCGGAATAGATGATAGATGCAATTCAGGCCATATCAGTCATTCTTATACTAGGAATAACCATTCTGATAGGGAAGCTCCTTGCACCCTATGTCGCCCGAGTTTATAATCGGACACCGAGCCGTCTAGACAGAATCTATAACCCTATTGAGAATTTCATTTACAAAATCTGCCGCATAAATACAGAGCATTCTATGGGTTGGAAACGATATTTTCTGATTGCCTTGCTTCTTAATGTTGCCCAGATGAGTATCGCTTTTCTAATCCTTGTCTTTCAAGGCACCTTGCCACTTAACCCTCTTGGGTTTCCGGGATTAAATTGGGACCTATCTTTTCACACTGTTATCTCTTTTGCCACAAACACTAACTTGCAGCACTACAACGGAGAGGCAACGCTGTCCATTTTTAGCCAGATGACTGCCATCCAGTATCTGCAATGGACTTCAGCGGCAACTGGAATATGCATGGGCATAGCGTTTGTACGGGGATTAATCGCTGGCTCCAAAAACATGGGCAACTTTTTTGTTGATTTCGTCAGAACCATTACCAGAATCCTGTTACCAATGTGCCTCATAGCATCTTTAGTTTTCGTCGTTATGGGCGTCCCACAGACTCTCAACGCGTCTACAACAGTAGCCACAGTGCAAGGTACAACTCAAACAATCCTTACGGGACCAGTTGCCTCTCTGGATGCAATAATGCAGTTAGGCACGAACGGTGGAGGATTCTACGGCGCCAACGCCGCTCACCCATTCATGAACCCATCGCCTTACTCGAACATATTTATGATAGCTTTAATGCTTCTCATCCCAACAGCGCTTATATTCGTATTCGGAGAAATGCTGGGCAAAAAGCGGGAAGCTCGACCCCTGTTGTGGGGCGCTTACATTCTTTTCGGCATTAACCTCGCCATCGCATTCGCGCCCAACATTCCCCTAATTGCACCGGGCATAGAAACTAGGTTCGGAGGTTTCATGTCCAATTTCTACACTGTGGTTACGACCGTCGCCACAACAGGCTCCGTCAACACTGCGCTCTCAGCCATGCATCCCCTTACGATAACGTCTGGTTTCCTAGGAATGTTCATCCAGTCGATTCCAGGCGGAAAAGGCGTCGGCTTGATGTACATGGTAATGTACATAATAATCACGGTTTTCATCGTCGGATTAATGTCGGGAAGAACCCCCGAATACTTAGGAATAAAAATCACTGGACATGATGTGAAGCTTGTAATGGTGACTTTTCTAATCCATCCCCTCATAATACTGATACCCACTGTAATCGCGTATGCTTCGGGTGCAGTGGCAGCCATCGGGGTGGGTGGTAACTCTGTTGGTTATACACAAATCCTGTACGAATTCACAACAGCGGCGGCGAACAACGGTTCCGATTTCATAGGCGCCTCAGGAAACACCCCGTTCTTTAACATAGCTACCGGTATTGTCATGTTTATAGGACGCTACGTTCCAATCGGAATTTTGCTATGCGCTGTCAGGGTCCATGATAGGGCGAAAACGAGGTGGCGACACAGGTCTCAAAACGGACAGCCCAGTATTCACGATAGTCTTGGTCGGCAGCATCATCATACTCGTAGTATTGACATTCTTCCCATTCTTGGCGCTCGGACCAATTTCATCATTCTTCGGAGGGTTATCGAATGGCTTCTGATAACAAACTAACTTCGGAACCAGCAAAAAGTCTCGTAACGACCCCTGGAGGAATGCGGTCAGCTTTCTCCAAAAAGGTGCTGGTCGATTCATTAGTCCGTTTAAACCCCAAATCACTGATCAAAAACCCAGTGATGCTAATAGTAGAAATAACCTTCTTCATCGTAGCAACAATGGCCATCATTCCACAAGCCTTCGTGCCCGTAGCCAGTCCGAGCCTGCAAATCTTCTATGTTGAAGTCGCACTCATCCTCATAGTAACAGTCTGGTTCAGCACACTTTCCGACGCTCTTGCTGAGCAACAAGCAAAAAGCACAGCTGGCGCCTTACGAAAGTTAGAAGCCGAGGTATCCAGCAAAAAAATCGTAACCGAGGAATGGACGAGGCGGATAGTCTCTGTAAAATCGACTGAACTCAGAAAAGATGACCTCATTCTTATCGAAAAAGACAACATTGTTCCCCTGGACGCTGACGTTCTTGAGGGAATTGCCATGGTTGACGAGTCGCTTGTTACGGGT
The DNA here is from genome assembly GCA_963749465.1 of Candidatus Bathyarchaeota archaeon. GTDB lineage: Archaea > Thermoproteota > Bathyarchaeia > Bathyarchaeales > Bathycorpusculaceae > UBA11855. Next base: position 17,416 of record CAVVMH010000001.1, read on the forward strand.
GAATCAGCTCCTGTTAGGAAAGCGCCTGGAGATTCGCTCATCGGTGGATCACGTGTGGTAAGTGATACCTTAACTGCGAAAGTTACGACGAACCCTGGTGAGACTTTCATTGACCAAATGATAAAGATGGTTGAATCTTCAAAGAGACCAAAGACACCAAACGAAGTTGCGATAACTATCGTGTTGATCGGGTTAACCGCCATTTTCACCATCATAATCCTCGCTTTACTTGGTATGTCTGTAACTCTCGGTCTTGGAGCAGATCTTTCAGTGCTTATTGCGCTGTACGTTTGTCTTCTTCCCACAACAATAGGTGCTCTGCTGCCTGCGATTGGGCTTTCAGGAATGTCCAGACTGTATAAACACAAGATAATTGCCAAGTCGGGCAAAGCCATAGAAACCGCAGGCGACGCAGACGTTGTTCTTCTGGATAAGACTGGAACCATCACCGTTGGAAACAGACAAGCAATAGAGTTTGTACCGTTTGAAGGCAGTTCAGAAGAAGACGTGGGGGAAGCAGCATTCCTGTCCTCATGGCACGACGATACCCCTGAAGGTCGCAGCATACTCAAACTCGCATACGAGAAAAGTTTCATACCACCTGAGCTAAATTCCCTTGCACTTTCAGAATCTTACCCGTTCTCAGCCAGCACCCGCACGAGCGGAGTGAAAATAACTCATATTGGACTGAAGCTTCCAAAGGGCGACAAATCAGGACGATATCGAATAAGAATCAGACCAAAATCCTCAACAGTATCCGAACAAGGAGTTGCTGCAAGAATCGAACCTGAGGTCGAAATCGTTAAAGGCGCTCCAGAATCCATCAAGAAAATTGTATCTTCCGTTCCCAAAAACTATGACCTCATCGTAGAAGGAATATCTGCAGAAGGTGAAACACCAATAGCCATTGCAAGAAACTGTGAATGCCATGGGAATAATCAGACTGAAAGACATCCTCAAAGAAGGAATCAAAGAAAAAATCCAAGCCCTCAAAACAATGGGAATACGTCCAGTCATGATAACTGGAGATCAACCGCTCACTGCGAAAAGCATAGCGTCAGAGGTTGAAATCGAAGAATACGTAGCCCAGGCAAAGCCCGAAGATAAGTTCAGCATAGCCAAGAAGGAGCAAGCTGAAAGCAGAATTGTCGCCATGATCGGCGATGGAACCAATGATGCTCCAGCGCTTTCTGCAGCGGATGTGGGGTTGGCGATGAATTCTGGCACCGAAGCTGCTAAGGAAGCGGCGAACATGGTCGATCTTGAATCAAATCCCGCAAAGATAATCGACGTCGTCATGCTAGGCAAACAGTTGCTCATGACTAGAGGTGCCGTCACTGCTTTTAGCATTGCCAATGATATTGCTAAGTATTTCGCAATCATGCCAGTTCTATTCAGTGCAGCAATACCACAATTGAAGGCCCTAAACGTTCTGCAACTTGGCTTGCAAAGCGCAGTTTTGTCAGCCCTCATCTTCAACGCCATAATAATACCGCTCTTGATTCCTCTTGCCATGCGAGGCATAGCGTTCAAGCCTACCAGCACGATGACGCTTTTCCTGAAAAACACCCTTATCTACGGTGTGGGCGGCGTCATTGTGCCATTCGTGGGAATCAAACTCATAGACCTGCTACTCGTTGGAGTGTTCCACATTTAGGGTGAATAAGCCATGACAGAAAACAAGGAAAAATTGAATTTCAAACCGATTGTAGGGCTCGCAGTGATTTCGCTGTTGATCTGCGGGCTGTTCTTTCCGCTTCTCGTTACAGGGATAGCGCAAGTTCTCTTTCCCTACCAGGCAAACGGCGAAATCGTTCAACTAAACGGAAAAGATGTGGGCTCAAACCTCATAGCCCAAAATTTCACACTGCCCATCTTCTTCCATCCGAGAAACGATTCAGCCTCAGGAGTGGACCCAGACATCCTGCTTCAAGATGCATATTCACAGATAACTGGAATAAGCAATGCTACGGGCATTTCCTCGGCGGTGCTGATGAATGTCGTAAATCAAAATCAGGAAGGCACCATGTGGATTTTCGGAAGCCCATATGTGAACGTTCTACGAATTAACCTTGAACTCATAAACGAATATCCGTCAGCCTACAGCGAATTCATCGGTTAACAACGGGAGCATCGAGTTCCAGAGCCGCGGCTTCGCAAGCAATGTTTTGCAAAACGGATTGATGAAACGGTTACGTTTTTTTAAAACGGGTTGATTTCAAAGGTACATCTGTCGCCTAAAACTTGGAATTATTGTCTGAATGGTAGGAGAAAGTATAAATATGCCTAACACGTGTCCAATTAGGCAAGACGACCAAAATGCCAAATCTATTAGCCTTCGTAAACATCTTCGTAGAATCACCCGAAATGGACGATGTCGTAGCTGCCCTCATTAAACTGAGAAACCTGGAAGAGCTCTACGAAGTAACAGGAGAATTCGACATAGTTTGCTTAGTCTCAGCTGAAGACATTGAAGAATTCCGTGACGTTCTGAAAAACAAAATAATGAAAATCAAAGGAATAAAAAGCACAGTAACGTCCATCGTCCTCAAAGCGCACAAAGGACCAAAATGCAACGGAGATAATCCTCCTTCAACAACTGCCAAGCCTAAGCATTATTAGTTGTCTTTCTTTCCAGAACTGAAGAAGTATTGTTTCCAAAGTTTTTTCTAGAAACCTAAAATTGTAGTAAAAATTGCGTACGGGCTATTTTTGAAGTTTTGTGCCGAGCCCGATGTGTCAGGTTTTGAACGAATTCTGGATTCTTAGTCTTTCTTCTTACATAGCCCTCATCCTCGTCACATAAGAACTTCGATTCTTGGAGTGAGAACTCTTAAATACGCTGCTGATGACGATTCCGAGGATGAATCTATGCCTATCTTAATTTGTTACACTCTAGATAATTCATAATTTCTCCATGATATGTCAATGACAGAGAGTTTGTAAATGGCACTGCTTGATTTCACGTTGTTTCCTTTCGGTGTTGGGCTCGCAGCCATAGTAGTGGCTGCCTTCATTATTCGTTGGTTGCTGAAAAAGGATTCGGGCAATGCCCGCATGAAAGAGGTCAGTGGCTACATCGTAGTCGGAACACGGGCTTATCTTAGCAGGCAACTAAAAACTATCTTCCTCGCCTTGCCTATGCCTGGTTAGCAGCATTGTTGTCCTACTTTTTTGGCTGGCAAACTTCGTTAACTTTCATTTGCGGCGCTCTGCTATCTCTCCTAGCCGGATTCATCGGCATGAACGTCGCCGTTAGAGCGAATGTCAGAGTCACAAACTCCGCGAGGAAGTCGTCAGCGGCAACGTTCAGACTCTCATTCTTGGGCGGCGCAGTCACAGGATTACTCGTGACGGGAATTAGCTTGCTGGGGTTATACGTTCTTCGTTTAATCTTCAGCGGTCCTGATGATCTTCAGGTTCTTGTGGGTTTTGGTTTCGGAGCAAGTCTTGCCGCTCTTTTCGCACAAATAGGGGGCGGAATATTCACAAAATCCGCAGACATCGGAGCCGACTTGGCGGGTAAACTTGAGGAGGGAATTCCCGAGGATGATCCCAGAAATCCCGCGGTAGTAGCCGACTTAGTAGGGGATAACGTTGGGGACTGCGCTGGACGAGGCTCAGATCTTTTTCAAACGTTTAGCGACGACATAGTTACTGGTATGATACTAGGTGTCCTTTTTGTTTACAAATACGGCCCCAACGCCATCGTGTTCCCGTTCGTTCTTGAAGCGGTAGGTGTTGTCGCGTCTATGATTGGAATATCGATGATTAGAGAACGGAAAAGATTGAGATATTCGACGGTTCTGTATCTTGGTCTTCTGACTACGGCAATCGTAGGAGCTGCTGGTTTGTTCATTTTGACTGTTTTCATGATGAACGATATCACATTGTTCTTCGCTGGAGTTTTGGGAATAATCGCAACGCTTTCTTCCACATTCGTCGCGCTCTACTACACGGGTTTGACTGGGAAACCTGTCAGACAAACGGCTGAATGCTCGAAAGGGGGTCCCGCGATAAACGTGATAACTGGTTTGTCTTTTGGGCTCCAATCGCCAATTCTGCCCGTTCTAGCGGTTGTAGCTACGATTGTGCTTGCATACGTGGTTTCAGGCGGTTCAGCCTATGCGATCATTGTTGCAAACATAGGTACTGACATTATGATAGCGTTCATAATGGCATCTGACGCTTTTGGTCCAATAACCGACAATGCCGACGGCATAGCTGAAATGTCAGGCGTCTCAGGCGAAGTTGGAAAAACGCTAGAATCTCTCGACGCTGTGGGAAACACCATGAAGGCTGCAACTAAAGCATATGCCATGGCGTCAGGTACTTACACCTCCTTTGCGATATTCGCTACCTTTTTCGCTGCAGCCAGCATCACAGGCATTGACGTTACAACTCCCTACGCAATAGCGGCACTCTTCATAGGAGTAGCGTTGCCGTTTCCTTTGGCTTCGTTGACCATCAGTGCAACAGCTAAGGGCGCCTTTAAGATGGTCGACGAGGTTAGAAGACAGTTTAAAGAGATAATAGGGCTTAGAGAGGGAAAAGCTGTTCCCGACTACGCGAAGTGCATTGACATCTCAACAAAGTTTGCACTCAGGCAGATGGTGTTACCAGGACTCTTGGTAATTTCGGTTCCAATATTAGCTGGGTTTCTTTTCGGTCCGGTCGCTTTAGGAATGCTTCTTGTCGGTGCAACTGCTTCCAGCGCTATGTTGGGATTTTTCTTCAATAACACCGGTGCGTTGCTTGACAACGCCAAAAAGTTGCATGAGACTGGCCTCTGCGGAACGAAAGGGTCTGCAAGTCACAAGGCGAGCATTGTCGGAGACACTGTTGGTGATCCGCTAAAGGATGTTGCAGGTCCTTCTGTGCTGATATTCATGAAGTTGCTGGGGATGACTGCTCTGCTTCTGCTTCCAGCGTTACTTCCATAGCGCCTGCCAAATGCCTTTCAAACTGGTTGCAGCGATCAATTACACTTTGCTTGTGTTCACTAAACGCAGTTGCATGGGTGCACAACCGTTTACGCGTTTGACAAACATCCAACGCATTGTTTGATTGAATGTAAAGTAATTCAAGCATAGCATGCACAGATGTCCGAGAATGATGGAGTTTTCATAAATAATAAGACGTTTTCATAATAACCTTTATATGACTGGTTGTCGCGTATGTGCTCTATAAACTGAGGATGAGAAAGTGTTCGACCTGGTAACAGTGTTCTGGGTATGTCTTGGCGTGACTTATGCAGCGGTTTTCGTCATAGACAACAAACGGTTGTCCAAGAAAAAGAAAGTTGTTTAGGAATTTCTTGTTTACTTCTTGAGTTTTTCAATTTGTTCCTTTCGCAAAAAGATTAAAGCCCATTATTTGTTGTCCGAAGAGGCATAATGTCCAGAGGCTAGCAAATCTACGTTTCTTATGCATGGCATGATTTCACGCGATTCCGCGAGTTGGCTGCGGTGTTTTGGTGAATGAGTTTCTAATTGCGCTGCTCTTTTCAGGGTATAAGTGTGTTGATAGTGGGAAAATTTGGTTTTGTCTGAACATTTGTTCATAAATATATGGATTATGGTTTCAAACGGATACTTTTATATATTTGTCCTATGTAAATGGTTAGAAACATAAGAACATTCAAAACATCTGTGAAAGTGGGGATGATTTGACAGCAGGAGATATTTCATGGGTTATAACTGCAACTGCGCTAGTGATGTTGATGACACCGGCACTGGGGTTCTTTTATGCTGGTTTGGTGAGGAAGAAGAATCTTGTTTCTACTCTGATTCAATGCTTGATAATATTCGCAGTAATAAGCGTGGTTTGGGCTTTGTGGGGTTACAGTTTGGTTTTCGGGCCAAGCGTAGGCGGAGTTATTGGCAATTTGAGTTTGGTTGGTCTTAATAATTTGGCTATTAGCCATGTTAATGTTGCGTTGGCGCCTGCAGTGCCTGAATTATTGTTCTTTGCATTCCAGCTCAAGTTTGCTGCAATTACGCCCGCGTTGATTATTGGTGCTTGTGCGGAGAGAATCAAGTTTCGTTCGCTGTTGATTTTCATTGTTTTGTGGTCAACGTTGATTTATGCGCCGATTGCCCATTGGGTTTGGAATCCTGATGGATGGCTTCGCGGGCTCGGTGCAATTGACTTCGCTGGAGGTATCGTGGTTCATGTTTCAGCGGGTCTTTCCGCTCTTGCAACGGCTCTTGTGCTGGGAAAGAGGCGTGGTTGTGTATTCTGGAAAGATGAATTGAAAGCACTGGACAAGAAAGGCGGTAGCGGTGGCGAGTCGAAGCCATCGAACATTCCTTACGTGATTTTGGGCGCTGGGTTGTTGTGGTTTGGCTGGTTCGGCTTTAACGGTGGGAGTGCTTTGGCTGGAAATGAGTTAGCGGTGTCGGCGATTGTGACTACGAATTTGTCTGCTGCGGGGGCTGCGGTTAGTTGGATGTTGTTGGATTGGCTGCGGAAAGGCAAACCTTCTGCAGTTGGCATTTCGATAGGTGCAGTTGTTGGATTAGTGGCGATTACTCCAGCGGCTGGATACGTGACTGTTACAGCTGCGATAATCATCGGGTTATCGGCAGGTGTGATCTCGAATTTGGTCGCGAGTTGGCGATTGGCGAGGACGAGGATTGATGATACGTTGGACGTGTTTGCCTGTCATGGTGTGGGCGGCATTTGGGGTTCGATTGTTACAGGCTTATTCGCGGCAGGCGCAATCCAAACAGGAGTGAACGGACTGTTCTATGGAAATCCTGCACAGTTGGGTTCCCAATTGTTAGCTGTTGCGGTGGTTGCACCCTTCTCGTTCTTCGGCTCATATGCGTTGCTGAAGGTGATTAACGTGTTCTCGCCGTTGCGCGTAAGCCAAGAAGAAGAGGACACAGGACTTGACATAAGCCAACATGGAGAAGAAGCTTACAACTTAGAATAGTGGCATTGTCTTCCTTTTTTTGGCCTTTTTTCGTAGATTAATTGCCGCCTATTGCTGGCTGAAATTTTCTGTGCTTCTTAGAGGCTTTTTATGTCCTTCAGGGCAGTTTTTGGATAGGATTGTGGCTCGGTGTAGTCTATCCCTCACTTTTTTTGAGGCGGTAATGGCGAGTGTTGAGAGTCAAGAATGCGCGCGCTACTTTTTTATGTTCGTCATTGGTTAATTCAATTGCTGGGAGTTAAGAGACCGATGCCGAGGGTTGTTGCTTTCAACGGTAGCGCCCGCAAAGATGGGAATACCGCCATACTCATACGTCGGGTTCTCAAAGTTGTTGAAGAAGAGGGAATCGAAACAGAACTGATTCAACTTGCAGGTGAGCCTATTCACGGTTGCAACGCATGCCGAACATGCTACACCACGAAGAATGAGCGATGCGTAATCGAGGACGACAAGGTCAACGAGTACGTGCAGAAAATGAAGAAGGCTGACGGCATTATTCTGGGGTCACCGACTTACTTCTCGATGATGACGACCGAGATGAAAGCGCTCATCGACAGAACAGGATACGTTGCCAGGGCAAACAACCACCTTTTCAAGCAAAAAGTAGGCGCAGCAGTCGTCGCCGTCAGACGAGCAGGAGGAATCCCAACTTTCGACGGGATAAACCACTTTTTCCTGATTAGTCAGATGATTGTGCCAGGCTCAACCTACTGGAACGTCGGATTCGGGCTGAAAAAAGGGGACGTTGAAAGCGACGAGGAAGGCATGGAAACGATGGAGAACTTGGGAAGGAATATGGCGTGGCTAATAAAAAAACTGAAAACCTAATCATAAAGGGGTTTCAGAAATTGCAAAGTGGCTTGATTTCTTCTCCTGAGGCCTTACAATCCGCCCAGCTAATTGCCTATTCCTCTTCCTTCATGACCGCTTCGCCGTCTTGAGTTTTCCGTATGAAAGCCACAGCGCCTCGGAATCTTCCAGGAAGATACAAAGCGTTTATTCCAGGTCCCCGGAGCGTATACCCAACTCTTGCTTGGAAAATGAAGATTAAAACTGACGCCACAAAAGGCAGTATCGGCAGAACATCGAAGAAAATCGCCAGAGCTGAAAATTCAAGGATGGGCGTCAACAAACCCAGAAAAGCCCTTGAGAAAATCGGTGTCAGAAAAGGCGCAACAAAAAGTAGGGCTGAAGTCGCTGCTCCGACCAGGAGCGTCTTCCACGCATACCTTCGAGTATACTCAATGGACGATACGTTCGAATAAGGAATCTCTGTTACCTTTCTTGATATGAAACCTCTTTTAATAAAGAGTCGTTTTTTCGTGGCTATCACTCCCCAGCCGCCAAACGACCAGGTCTTCAGAACAATCTCTGGCTCCTCCAACGTTACGCGCGCCTCAAAGGGAATTTTGATCAAGCCCCTCTCCCGCATCAATTCTCGAGTTAAGGCTTCGTCAAGCTCGGAAACCAAAGCTGAAACGGTCAAACTCATCGCTCTCTTCTTGGCATTAGTCGACAACTGTCGCCAGAGGGCTTGATTTTCAACTAATCTACTAATGGCGGCAGCCGCGCCTTCTACATCTTCAGCTCCCTTCACGTGAATGCCTTCAACTTCGTTTCGAATCAGCCAGCCTTGTCCACTGACTCCCGAAGTGATCACCGGAACACCAAAATACATGAACTCCATCTGCGTCAAGCCTAAAGCTTCTAACTGACTTAAGAGAATATTCAGATAAGATGCTTTAATCAGCTGCACTTTTTCCTGTTCGTTTAACTCACCCAAGTAAGTGACATTCGGCAACCTTTTTGCCATTGCAATAACCTTCCTAGCGTAGGCTGAATCACCCCTCCCAGCCATTACGAAGTGTATATCGCTCTTATCCCGAAGCAACTCAGCTACCTCTAAGACCGCTAGAGGGTTTTTGCGTTCTTCGAGACTCCCAAGATAGGAGACAATTTTGACGGGTTCCTTCGTTTTAAGACGCTCTAAAAGACACTTTGTGTCGACATTAGCGTAGCAGAGCAACTCATCATCGACGCCGCCTGGAAACAGAAAGCACTTTTCAGGGTTAGCACCCATCTTCACTTTGGCTTTCTTCTCTAAATCGGTAACAACCAAGATTAGATTAGCCGTTTTGAAAATCTGAGGAAGCGTCAGCTTATTCCATGCTACCCTAAAGGACTGTTCAGTCAAAGAGTATCTTTTTGGAGAAGGTTCCTGAAAATGCGACATGTGACAAAACACTAGAGGGTCGCTATATCCTCCGATGTTTCGCATGTCTCTACGCCATTGCACAAACTTTGCCACCTCCTCAGGACCATTCCACAGCGTGCTGTGAGTAATGAGAACGTCAAGCCGCAACTTTTCCACGATGTTTGACAGAGTCGACATAAAATCCCTAAAGACTATGCGACGAGGTGGCCACCTAGCAACGTAACTGTCTACTCTGATCACTGGTATCCGGAGCTCGTTGTCTTGAATGAACATGTAACCTCCGGTTCTCCGCAAACCGTTAGGGGAGATCACCTCTGCTCCATCGTGATAAATGCTAGTAATGAGGTACGCTTCATGCCCCATTTTAATGAACTCACGTACCATCCTCTGAGCAACCAGCTCTTGCCCCTTGCTCTTACTAGTCTGATACATTACAACGCCAATTCGCTTCTTCAACATGGAGTTTCTTGTCTCTTGAGATGAGTGTTAATCTAGTTATTTGACAACTTAAAAACGTATTTAGAGTCCACTCTTAAAATAGAGAAAAAAGCACCCTCCAAAAGAGGGGTTATCTCTTTCAAACCATGACGTTTTCACCTATGGAAAATCCCGCGCAACTCTGGACTGAATAAGAATTCATTCTCCAGGAGGGCGTTCAAGAATTCTGCCATGTCTTCAAACTTCACAAAATAGTCGCAAGTGAGACAAGCAGGCGTTTCTGCATGCATTACCCCTATAGCAAGGTCCGCCAGGTCAAACGCTGAATTATCGAATGCTGAATCCCCCATATAGAGAACGCCGTCACGCAGACAAAGTTTCTTTTTCAGGAACATCAAAGCCTTGCCTTTGTTAACTTCGCAGGGAAACACGTCGAAGAAAGGCTGCGTTTCATGCGTAACGATAAACAACGGCAATGTCTTGCAGTATGCGATTATTCTTGATGCCGCTTCCTTGGCTTTGCGAGGATTGCGTGAGTATCGCCAATCGACCGAGAAAGCAACGACTGTTCCTTCAGAATCAAGCTTCTCTTCTATCGTCAGGTTGTCGTCACAGAGGCTTTTCGCATATTTCAGCGCGTTCATTACGTGCTTTGTCAAGGTCTGCAGGCACGTGCCTTTATGGTGACGTCTCCAATTTTAGTTTCCAAACCGCCCAGTGCAGACCATGCGTGGGCAAAAGGTGTCTTCTCAACTACAAACGGCAGGGACTTGCTTGTGATGATGGCTATTGGAATTTGCTGCCGAATTTTATGGAGGACAATGAGTGTTTCCGAGGTTACTGCAGATTCCGATGAGAGGAACATTGATCGGGCTTATTGTGCCGTCAAAATCTAAGAATAAAGCTTCGATTTTGAGATTGGGATTAATCCTCATATCACCTTTTATTTTTTTCAACTGAGCAGGCTACCTGCAGTTTTCTGTTTCTGTTTATCCGTCCTTCTCTGAAAAGTCTTTCCTTATTAGCCAAGTTATTGTGCCAAGTTCATCCTGCTGGAACGAAGATGTTGGAGGGAAAGAGGGGGATGTCAATGCGGATATAGAAGACTTGAAGACGATTGAGAACTTGGGCAGGAACATGGCGAGGCTGCATAAGAAAATAAGAGCGTAAAGGGGTTCCCTATTGCATAAGGAACTCGACGCCAGGTATCCTCTTTTTCTCGTAAATCACGTCCATTATCTTGGAAAATCCGGTAATCCAAACAAAATAGATTGCTGCAATTACGAGCCAAACGGGAAGAATCTGAAAAGTCAAACTTCTAATCGATTTACCTGCGCTAACCAAATCAAATAACCCTACAAACGATAACGTAGCAGTGCTTTTTGTTAAAGAACAGAATTCATTAGTCCAGGATGGTATGACTATTCGGTAAGCTTGCGGCAGAATCACGTGGCGAAGCGTTTGGATTTTCGACATCCCCGTTGACAGACCTGCATCCATTTGGTCACTAAATACGGTTTGCATGGCGCCTTTTATGTAGCCTTTCTGGTAGCCAGCGCTATTTAATCCAAAAACCAAGAAAGCCAAAAGATAATGATCTATCTGGAGGTTGAGTATGGCAGGCACCGTGTACACCGCTATGAAAAGTTGAACAAACAGTGGGCTGCCTCTAAAGAATTCGACGTAAACGGCAATTGCAGCTTTAACGGTTTTTTTCCCGTAAATATCACCGATTGCCAGCAGTGTACCTAATCCTAAACCTAATGTTACCCCGAACAATGTGATTTCTATGGTCAGGAGTAACCCTTGAGCAATCCACGTTTGAAATGTGGGGTCGAGGAGGAATTCAAACATTCATTTCTTCTCTTGTCGTTCGGTTTATGATCCGTGTCATGAATTTCTTGGCGCGATCCGTGTTTGGTGCATTAAAGAATAATGATGGAGGTCCAGTTTCGACGATTGTGCCGTCATCGTAGAATATCATTTCTTCTGCGACTTCGCGTGCAAAGGGCATTTCGTGGCTGACAATGAGCATGGTTGTGCCTTCTTTGGCTAAGTCTCGTAGTGTGTCTATGACCTCTCCTGTAAGTTCAGGGTCCAAGGCTGAAGTGGGCTCGTCGAGGAGTATTATGTCTGGGTTGCGCGCTATGGCTCTGGCTATGCCTACGCGTTGTGCCTGTCCACCTGACATTTGAGAAGGATACTTGTTAATGCAGTCGGTGACCTTCACCTCAGTCAATGCGTCTATTGCGCGTTTGCGAGCTTCTTCTTTGGGAAGTTTCAGCACTTGTCGAAGCGCCAATTCCACGTTGCCTAAAGCTGTAAAATGCCTAAACAGGTAAATGTGCTGAAAGACAAATCCGATTCTGGCGCGGGCTTTGTTGAGGTCAACGCCAGGTTTGGTTAAGCATTCGTCGCCGAGGTAGATGTCGCCTTTGTCAGGTTTGTCAAGCATAGCCATGCATCGGAGAAAAGTGCTTTTTCCTGAGCCGCTTGGTCCAAAAATCAGTTTAATGTCGCCTTTTCTAATTTGAAGTGAAACGTTTTTGACTGCTTCTACCAAATGTTTGGGTTCGAAGCAGGCTTCTTCGTTTTTGCGTTTTTTGGTGCGGTAGGTTTTGTATACGTTTCTTGCTTCCATAACCAGATTCGTCATTTTTTTACAGTCCTAATTTTTTCTTTCTTTTGTTTCCCCAACGGTCGAGCCAGAAGGCAATTGGGAAGGTTAATGCAACATACAGGATGGCGGCGAGAACGAATGGTGTAATAACGTCACCGGGCGGGATGCTTTTTAACTGTAATGCCTGAGTCATTATTTCGTTTAAGCCGCCTATAACGGCTACGTAGGCTGAATCCTTAATGAGTAAAGCATATTCGCTTCCTAGACCATTGCGCTGTCAATTTTGTCGCGGAGTGTGTTAGCGTTCTTGCTGATTAGGAATGAAACTGGATAGTATGGGTGTGTGTAAGCGATGCCGACCTGTTTTCCTTGTGCTGCAAATCGGGTGATCCAATCTGTGGTGATTGGTGTCTCAGCATAAACTGCCTGTACGCTTGGGTTTGCGCTTACCATGTCTTGGAAGGGTGATGCCGAGTCATCCCAAGTTCTAATGTCTACGCCTGCATCTTGAAGTTCTTCCTGCTCAACATTTCCAAGTTGTACTCCAACGGTGATGCCTAAGGTCTTGAAGTCTGCAAGTGAGTCAACAGTGGTTATGCCTTTAGATGTCATGGTGCTTTGAAGCATAACTACTTGTCCCTCTGTTATGCTATGGGGTACGGTGAAAGAGACTTGTTCAATCCTTTCTGGTTTTACTGAGAAGCCGCTAACGCCCATGTCCAGTGTACCTTGCCGAACCGAGAGGATGATATCGTCGAAAGTTACATCATTCCATTGTATGGTTAACCCTAATTTTTGAGCGCAAGCGTTTGCTAAGTCAACTTCGAAGCCCTCGATTTCGTTTGTGACTTCATTTCTTTGTTGGTAGGGTGGCCATGTTGGGTCTGTGCCGACGCGGATGACTTTTGTTGTTTGTATGTTTTCCCACACTGTATCGGTGGTTGTCGAGGTTTGCGGCATAAGGAACGGACTTGACACTAATCCGACTGCGAACCCTACGACGAGCATTATTACAACCAAAGCTGCTGTTACTACTCTTGCCATTTTTGTTTTCTCCGAGCGTCCTATTTCGATGCTTTATGTATTTAAGCTTAAGCGGACTTCAAGAAACGCATTCTGCATCAAGAATTTCCAAACAAGACTCTGGAAAACTGTGGCGGAAGAAAAGGGGGAGAATACCGAGTTGAGAGTTTTTAGCCGAGTATGGCTTTCAGGTCTTCGTCAGCCGTCGTCGTTGGCATTATGTTGAATTTCTCAACTAGCACTTTCCAGATGTTCGGCGTTATGAACGCTGGAAGGCTTGGTCCAAGTGCGAATGTTCCGTATGCCCAAATACAGCAGTGACAGCAATATGGCCACGGCTTTCTGCTCGTACCACGACAGCACCAGAGACAACGGCAGTTCGTTGACGCCAACGTTGAACGCGTCAGCCAGCGCCTGCGCAATTTTGACTGCCGAGTAAGCGTCGTTGCATTGCCCAATGTCCAGCAGCCTCGGGATTTCGTCGATTGTGCCCAGGTCTTTGTCGAAGAACCTGAATTTCCCGCATGCCAACGTGAGTATTATCGTGTTCTTTGGCGCTTTCTCGACGAACTCGGTGTAGTAGCTTCGTCCAGGCTTCGCTCCGTCGCATCCGCCGACTAGGATGAAGCGTTTTATGTGTCCGTTCTTGACGGCTTCGATGACTTTGCCGGCTACGCTTGAGGACTGCGTTTCTGCCGAACCCGACAGTCACGTACTTGCCTTCTTTGTCAGCTGAGAAACCAGGTAGTTCTAAGGCTTTCTTTATGATGGGAGAGAAGTCTCTGTCCTTTAATGTTTGGAATTCCAGGATATCCGACTGGTCCTGCCGTGAACACGTTGCCAGTATAGCTTGGTGCGGGTCTCTGCAGACAGTTAGTCGTCATAAGAATCGCTCCTGGGAACTCGGCGAACTCTCTCATCTGGTTCTGCCATGCCGTGCCGTAGTGCCCATAGAAATGCGGATAAGCCTTAAGCTTCGGATAGCCATGAGTGGGCAACATTTCGCCGTGAGTGTAAACGGTGATGCCTTTTCCTGCGCTCTGTTTCAGAATCTCCTCCAAATCGCCGAGGTCGTGACCAGAAACCAGGATGGCTTTGCCCTTCTTTGTTCCTAACGGAACTCGCGTGGGGACTGGATGACCGAACGTCTCCGTGTTGCCTGCATCCAGCAGCTCCATGGCGCGGATGTTGATTTCTCCACATTTCAATGGCTAAGCCCACGAAATCGTTAACTCCCAGCGACTTGTTCAGAGGCGCCGCTAGTCCTTCATGGATGAAATCGAAGACCTTCTGGTCTTTTTTGCCGAGAACGATAAGCGTGATACGTGTACGCTGCCACCCCTTTCAAACCGTAAGTTAAGAGCCAATGAAGCGAATGCAAGTCAACATTCATCGACGGGTTGGATTTTATCCCGACAAGCTTACCCTGTGCAACAAGACCATCCTTCGTTTTCTCCAACATTAAGCTGACCGGTCCGCTTTCGTTCGACTCGCCCTCCTGCCGCCACAACCTTTCGACTGAGTTCGTCGCGAATTTCCGCGGCTTTCCGAATGTACTCGATTATCCTGTCTGGGTCAAAGTTCACGTTCGTCAACGTCGCGAACAGCGCTTCGCAAGTGAAAACGCTAACATCTTCATCTTTCGTGCCAAGTTTGTCTGCTTCGATTTTCGCCTGCGACAAGCCCCGCAACGTGTAGACCAAAAGGTCTTGGAGGTTAGCTACCTCGGGCAATTTGCCGCAGACACCTGCGATTGTGCAGCCTTTTCCCTGGAAAGTCTGTTCGCATTGGTAACAGAACATCTGATCTTGACTCATTCCTATTTCACCATTTGGTTAATAGCCGCATCGAAGAAGAAAAAGTTTATTGGTGGATGAGGCTATGATGGTGCTGGTCTGGTCCCGAGAGTAACTGTAACGTCAACTCTTGAGGTCCCGCGCACTACCGTGATGACCAGATTCTGGTTCGGCAACGTATTCTCCTCCAGATAACTCGCCAAGTCATCGTTGTTCCTGATCAGGTTATCGTTCATGGCGATGATTATATCGTCGACCTGCAGCTTGCCATCTGAGGGACCTCCTGATACGACGGAGGCGAGCCTCCAGCCATACGTAACGCTTGAACCAATCTCCTGCGCTGTGTCATAACTCATGTCCGACCCGGTCACTCCCAAGTAGGAATGCCCACTGTAGCTTCCTGTCGTTATCAAAGCGGTGATTTCTCTGAGAATCGTGTTCGATGGGACTGCAAAGCCTAAGCCTTGCGAGTCGGAGACGATTGCGGTTGTTATGCCCACGACTTTTCCGAGAACATTCAGCAATGGTCCGCCTGAGTTTCCAGGGTTAATGGGCGTGCTCGTCTGTATAATGTTCGCCACCGAGAAGCCGCCTGCCGTGTCTTCCGTGATTGTCCTGCCCACTGCGCTCACCACACCCGTGGTTAACGAGCCGACTAATCCATAGGGGTTTCCGATGGCGATGACTTGGTCGCCTACTCGCAAAGTTGAGGAACTAACTATCTCGACTGGTTTGAACTGGTTAGCGGGAGCATCAACCGAAACCACAGCCAAGTCTGCGTATGGATCTGTACCGAGGATGGTTGCGGCATATCCGTTTCCGTTTGAAAACGTCACGCTCAAGCCGGTCGTGTCTTGGACTACGTGGTTGTTTGTTACAACAACCATTCTGGTCTGATACTGGTAAACAAAGCCTGAACCTTGTACTCCACCGCCGCTTGTGGTTCCCTGAACGAGAACCACAGAATCTCGCACGTCGGAGTAGATTGAAGCCAGCGCTGCCGAGTCTTGGTAGACCGTGATGTTTTGACTAGTGAAGTTGCCTCCGCCACCGCTGAGCTTTGAGATCTGGCTTTCCAGAATCGCCACCTCATCGTTCAACCTGCTAACTTCTTGGAAGGTTATGTAAAACGATACAAATCCCCCGACGAGCAAGCCAGCGGCGAAGAGAAGAATGAAGAAACTCGTTGATGTGTGACCGTAACCTCTGGGTTCCATCATAATCAACCTCTAGCCATGACATTTGGCGATTACTCAAATAAAAGTTCCGCTAATGAACCGTTTAAAGTAAAAGCTCGGCTTAGCTACTTTCTCAAGTCCACTATGTCCAAGGCGTCAGGTCCTGTGCCGATCAGAACCACAGGCACACCTGTTCGGTCTTCCACATCTTTCACAAATTTCTTTGCTTCAGCGGGCAAGGCTCCGATTGTCCTGGCGCCCTTACACGACGGAAAGAGACTGTCAAGCTTTGTCACCGCAGCCTGAGTTGCCCCGTTAATCTTCGCGGTTTTCCTCGCCAACTCGAAATCGAACGGAGCAGAACGCCTGTCACGACCAGTTCCAGCCGCCCTTTCAAACCAACCTCTCTTCAACGCCTCGTCCTTCGTCATCTCCCCCGGTAAGGGTCCAGCGCCGACGCGCGTCATGAACGATTTGTACACTATGAGTACATCGTCGACTCTTGTGGGTCCCACACCAGCTTCCGACGCGATGGCGGATGCGCCAGTATCGCGACTGGTCACGAACGGATATGTTCCGAAGAATAAGGAGAGCATGAAGCCCTGTGTACCTTCCAACAGGACCTTCTTACCGTTATCTAATCCGTCGTTGACTTCCGTTACTTGGTCAGCAATGTACTGTTTCAGCTCAGGAATGTCCTTGGCGAGTTTGGCTGTTCTTCTCACCCGCTCTTCGAGTGCTGGTCCAACTCCCCAACCCGTGGTGCCTATTCCCTTGTTAACAGCGCTTGCCTTGTCTTGGACGCCGTGTTTTTCCTCTATTATCGAGGCGTTCTGGTCTATGCCAATGCGGTCATGCACCTTGGTTGCTTCAACTTCTTCCAGGAACTTTGCCACGTGAACATTAGCACCAGCTGCTATGAGCAGACGACACGCCGGATGAAGGAAACCAGCGGGAACCATGTGCAGGGCGTATCGTTTTTCGCCATCCCAAACCGTGTGCGCCGCGTTCACCGAACCGGTTCTGACGCAGAAGTCGAGTTTATCCTTTAACGCGAGGTAGCTGATGATTTTTCCTTTCCCTTCGTCTCCCCAGAAGGCGCCAACGATAACCGTACAAGGCATAACGATTCACCGCTGAAAGGTCTGCCAAGAATTATTTAAAACTGTTGGCGCGCGCCTCTTAGCCGAACACCCAATTAATTCATTTCTGGAAAAAGTGATGGAAGTGACGTTCCATAGCGCGGAGGACTAAAAAGTCATGCTTAGGGCTTTTCTAAGCGTCTTCTTTTTGCTTCTGAGTCTATTTTTGCCAGGAGTTTGAGGACTTTCTTGCCTTTTCTTGTTTTCTGTTTTTCTGAAACGGTGTTTCGAGCAGGGCAAATACTGTCGGTTACTATTCCATTGTCTTCATCGTGCATGACGGGGTAGATTCGGCATCCTAAAGGGCGATTATCACGTTCTTTACAGACCCTTGTTTTCGGGTCGAAGAAAATGCAATTACCTTCTTTATTCCTTAGAATAGCGTAACCATCCTCGTCAAAATGGACGAAAAATGCTCTACCGTAGCCTTTTCGTTCCAAGCGTTCGATGTCCTCATTTGAGAGCAACATCTCCGTTTCTTTGCAGCATTCCCCGCAACGCATGCATCGCATGAGCGTATTCTGTCCAAGGTCGGTATATCAGGGTTTTTGCGGAAAAGACGCTTATCTCAATTCTTGACCTTGTAGACCAGCCAAACGCATCCCTTCTCAAGCTTCTCCTGTTTCCACAGTCTCAAAGTGGGATTCTTGGTGATGTTGCCGAAAATGTTGTACGATTTTTCTCCCACGATAACTGGGTGAACAAGCAAGCTCACCTCGTCAACGAGACCCTGCTCCAACAGCAGGTTTCCAAGTATTCTTCCAGTGTCAGTCAAAACTCGCTTCGCCTTGAATTTCTCTGAAAGAGTCACCAAAGCTTTCCTCAAATCAACATGGTCGTCGCCAACTACAAAATAATCGTAATTCCGCTCTTCAAGGTGTTTCACGTAATCATTTGGCGTTGCCTCCGAAACCAATACGACTACGTCTCTGCAGAATTCAAATCGCCTGCAAGCATGCAACATCCCCTTCAGTATTCCCTTGGTGTCAGGAATAACCCAGAAAGGAAGACTCTTATCGCGCTTCGGCTTCTCAAAATCCATGGCTTCTTCTGGCGGAACACCCGCCCCAAACAGTTCAACGCCGACTTTGGCAGTGTTCGACCCGATCAGATGCACAGCGGGCTTGTAGCTTCCCGCAATCTGGTAGTGCAAGCCCATGTTCGGCTCAAAACCAGTCAAAGAGCCATCTAGGCTTATGGAGTTGTGAATTATCACTTTAGGCAGCATAGCTTTCTCTCATTTGAGAACCTCTTCGTTGTTCTTAGGCGTTTTGTCGCAAGAGACAACAGTCTGTTAAGCCGCTGCTTGGAACAAGTTAAGGTTGAGCAGTTCAGCCCAAGCCACATTTCTAATCGGAATGTGAGCAATCTTGTGGTTTCCGTATGGAACATACTCGAGCAACTTACTTTTTCCAACTTCGCCCTTCCTGATCTTAGTCAACTGTACATTAACAATCACCGCACCATCCTTCAGATGCAAATTCACATTCCTGCCCAGGAAGGATTTAGCACTATTCAAGCTGAAACTCTCCATGGCAAACTCACCACTCAACCTCTGTTTCGGCAAGACTGCTCCAGCACTGCCTGCAGATTGGGAGTTTTTCTCCCTTGACGAAAATGTACAGCTTGATATTCTCACTCTTGCACTTATCCTTCCAAGGATTCTTGCAATGTTCCAACACCTATTCCTCCATTCAGGTTCAATCGCTCTAGCTGAAACTGAATTTAAGACACACGGAGTAACTGATTTGCGCGACATTGGAGAGCTCGGTTAAAGTAAAGCTTATACGTTAATCGCGTTACCTTGATTTAGGGTGCAAGAAAATTGGTTGAGCAATCAGTCTTAATTGTTGCCACACTCAGCTTGGTTATTGAATTCGTCGTTCTTGGTCTGCTCACCCTCGGCTATCTCTGGAAGCGTATGAAGAATTATCGTCGTCATGGGATCACAATGACAGGCGCGCTAGTGCTGCATCTTGTAACGATATTTGGCTGGATGATTTGGTCTTTCATATCTTCTTCACTGCTGGTTCAGTTGACTACGCCAATCTCCTTGTCATTGTTACATTGGTGCATGTGGTTTTGGGAATTGGTGCATGCTGCGCTTGGCGTTTGGCTCGTAGCTTCTTGGCACTTGCAAACAGATGTTCAGAAATGTTTCCCAAGAAAGCGGATAATGCTTCCAACCATAATTTTGTGGGTGACAGCAATTGCGCTCGGCATAGTTCTCTACGTAGCCGTCGTCATGAGCTGAAACACCACAACCGTACGGAAATCTTAAACCCTTCATTCAAAGTCACAGAGACAGATAACCGTCTAATCTAAATTCAACAACGATGGTATCAGCTGCTCGAGCACTTATGAACTAAAAGTGAATTATCTCGGGCACTATAGCCTCACGGGTAATCTTCAAAAGAGCAACAGATGGCTTGTTAATGAAAGACGTTGGGTTCGTCGGGCTTCCGGGGTTGATATACAAAGTTTTTCCTTCCCATTTTATGCTACTGTTATGCGTGTGCCCATAAACAAAAACGTTGAAGCCATTCTGTTTGGCGATTTCCCTCATCTTCCCCATACCGAACATCGTGCTCGGGTCATGCATCACGCCGATTTTCCAGTCTGAAACCTTCAAGGAGTTAAGCTTGGGCAAAGCACCACTCACTTCTGGACCGTCCATGTTCCCATGAACAGCCAGCACAGGTGCTAACTGCTCCAATTCGTCGATGACAGCTAACTGCACCAGATCGCCAGCATGCACGATGAAGTCAACGTTCTCAAAAACCTTAAAAACCTTCCCCGGAATACATTTCGCCCTTACGGGAACGTGCGTGTCAGATATCAAACCGACCGTTTTCGAGGCTTTGATGATTGGCAATTCATGCGCGATCTCTGTTTGTTCAATGGCCACCATACATGCCTCTTGGAAGCGTTTGCCATTATAATGCTGCGAAAGATAATAAATGTTAAGCCTATTCGGGAGCTAAAAAAAGCCGGCTCTGTTAGAGCCGTTTTTTGGAAACTTTAGACTTTTTGGCTTGCCAAGTATTTGAGGTTGAAGGGTTTGATCCTTACTCCGGGTTTCAAGTCCAAAGTGAAGGTTTGGCTATCAGCAATTAGGTCGCAGAGTTCAGAATCCTGGTTTCTTACGAACGTAACGTAGTCTGTGTAGTTTGCGTGGAGCGAGATGCAAACGGTGTCCCATCCCATTCCCCAGCCCTCTTGAACCATAATCACGTTTGGCTGTTTCATGTACCAGTCTCTCATTTTCTGCAATGCTTTTTCCTTTTCTTCTGCGCCGAGATGTTCAAGTTTGCTTTTCAAAAAGGTTAGTGCTGCGATTTCGTATCCAATTTGTCCGAATTTCGGAATTATTGTGTATCCTTCGATATAGTTCTTCTCAAGCAGTCCTCTTCTTCGAGTTACGGTGGGTTGTGAGACTCCGAGAGCTTTTGCTATTTGTCGGTCGCTTCTGTGGGAATCCTTCATTAGTTCGAACAGAAGTTTGTAGTCGATAGGTTTCAGTTCTTTCATTTTAATCAACCTGACTTCCGTAACCAATTTACGGTTTCATATATAAACTTTCATTGTGACAAATGACAAAAGCCACCTATCCGAGTTCCGAAATAAGATGCAAAAAAATGTGAGTGGACAAAATCTTATGAGGTTCGACATCCTTTAGGAGTAGAAGGTTCGTGCAATATGCCGATTCAACTACTCAGAGAAATCGAAGAAGAAGTCACACACATCCTAAGTGACCTAATCCGCATAGACACGACCAATCCTCCTGGAAACGAGACCGCGGCTGCGAATTACGTTGCTCAAAATCTGAGCCATGACGGGTTTAAGTGCACATTGCGCGAGTCTGCACCTGGTCGCGGCAACGTCATTACTCGTCTACCCGGAACAGGAGAAAAACCAAGCTTGCTTCTGCTCTCTCACCTGGACGTTGTTGCAGCGAATCCTGAGGAATGGAGCGTGAACCCGTTTGGGGGCGTGGTGAAGGATGGTTTTGTCTGGGGACGTGGCGCCTTGGACATGAAGGGCATGACCGCGATTGAGTTGATGGCGCTGAAGTTGTTGAAGCGCGACAACGTGAGGGTTAAGGGTGACGTCGTTTTGGCTGCGACTGCGGATGAGGAAATGGGCGGACTGGCTGGTGCAGGCTATCTTCTGGATAATTTTCCCCGTGAGGTTTTCGCTGATTACGTTCTTAACGAGGGTGGAGGGTTGGCTATTTTTGCGGGAAGCAAGAATGTTTACACGGTTAACACGGCGGAGAAGGGACTCCTTTGGCTGCGGGTTAAGGCGAAAGGTTTTCCTGGGCACGGATCAACGCCGAACGTGACTGACAACGCCATCTTGCGCATGAACAAAGTCATAGAAACAGCTAGAGAAATACCATGCTCCAATAGTGCTTGTTCCCACAGTGAAGCAATTCCTGGGTAACATGGCGAAGGAAGATGCTACGTTGCGAGAGCCTTTTTCACGCTTGCTCGATTGCCCTGAGGAGGCTGATGAGATTCTTGACGATTTGGCAAAAACAGAAAAACTTCTAGCGGAAGAGCTTCGTCCTAGAATCCGAATGACGATCGCGCCGACAATGATTCGTGGCGGAGTCAAAGAGAATATTATCCCTTCTGAGTGCGAGGCTACGTTCGATTGCCGTGTTCTTCCTGGGCAAACCATTGCAGAGGCTTTAGACCTGATTAAGGGGTTGCTTGAGGGTGCAGGACTGGATAAGTTGACGTTTGAGGTCTTGCATTCAAACGAGCCGTCAGAATCCTCTATTGAAACACCGTTGTACGAAACAATAAGCAGCGTTCTCAGAGAGTTTGAACCTGGTTGCGGTGTGACTCCTGTTCTAATGACTGGTGGAACCGATTCCCGCTTCTTCAGATCAAAAGGCAGCGTGTGCTATGGTTTTCATCCAATGCGCCCTGAAACGTCCAATGAAGACAGAGTAGTAAAACGTGAACACGGCATAGATGAACGCATCTCCATAGAGAATTTGGTTTTCGGCACGACGTTGTTGTACGAGACAGTGAAGAAGTTTATGACATAGCAATGGCTGAGCTATCTTTATCGGAGTTTGCAGCCCGCCTTTTTGTGGAAGTAGGGTGTCGATTTCGGGGGATTCACGTTTGAGTTATTGCCGCTTAGTCCGACTTTGGCATGTCAAGCTTAAAATACAGGTTAAAAGTTGAAGTACTATCATTCGAAGAAGGAGGCGGAAAAATGCCCGCTATTGAAGTTGGTAGAATTTGTGTTAAACAAGTTGGTCGCGAAACAGGAAAAAAATGCGTGATAATCGACGTAATGGACAAGAGCTTCGTGCTAATCACTGGTCCAAAAAAAGTCACAGGAGTACGGAGAAGAAGAGCGAACTTAAACCACGTTGAACCACTCCAAGTAAAAATCGAAATAACCCGAGGAGCTTCAGACGAAGAAGTAACCTCAATGTTGGAAGCCTCGGGAATGCTGGAAGAGATGGCTCACCCCGTGGAAACCATGGCGAAGTAGCAGACTCTTCTGCTTCAAACTCTTTTTCTGAACCTCACAGGAAACCAGTTACGTATGCCTAGAACAACTCCCCCCTGGGAAGCCAAGCGAAAACACCTGGTGAAGAATCAGGATGTCACGGATTCGAAGTATGGATGCAGACCCGAAGAGAGGTCAGCCAAGGACATCATCCAGTATGGTGTCATCAACTTGGACAAGACGGCTGGTCCGACGAGCCACGAAGTCGCCGCGTGGACCAAGAAAATCCTCCGTCTCTCATGCATCGGTCATGGCGGGACTCTAGAGGCTTAAGCGTAAGTTTAGAGCCAGAGAAATCCCAAAGTGACCGGGGTTCTGCCCATCACCCTAGAGGATTCTACGAAAGTTGTCCAAGCGTTGCTTTACAGCGGCAAGGAATACGTTTGCGTTATGAAGCTTCACGGAGACACCCAGGAAGAACAGGTCAAGCGTGTCCTCGGCGAGTTTGAAGACGAAATCTACCAGCGACCGCCATTGAGGTCTTCGGTCAAACGGCAGCTTCGAACAAGACGTATCTACTATATAGACTACTTGGAAACAGACGGACGAAACGTCCTATTCAGAGTTGGCTGCGAGGGCGGAACGTACATCCGCAAACTCTGCTTCGACGTGGGCGAAGTGCTCGGCGTGGGTGCCCACATGCAGGAGCTTAGAAGAACACGCGCTGGACCATTCACCGAAGATAGCAAGGCGTTCGTGACGTTGCATGAGGTGGCTTATTGGTTCGGGGACTGGCAAGAAAAGAAGGACGACGCAATCCTAAGGAAGTTTGTTCAACCGATGGAGAATGCGTTGGAGTTGCTTCCAAAAATCGTTGTCAGAGACTCGGCGGTTGACGCTCTTTGTCATGGCGCAAACTTGACCGCGCCAGGAGTACTATCCGTTGACGAAGGAATAGTCAAAGGTGCAGTAACAGCGATTTTCACTTTGAAGGGAGAAGCCGTGGCTCTTGCTCAAGCGCACGTATCCACCGAAGAGATGATGAGCTTGGAACACGGAACAGTCGCCGTCCTTAGGAGAGTCGTTATGCCAAGGGGAACGTACCCGAAGGTTTGGAGAAGCGGCAAAAGGGAATGACGCGGAAAAACCGCAGCGAAGAGCATTACTACACTGTGCAACCACATTCTGACGTTAAACTTGGTTTAATACAGACTCGCCTACGCGGCGACCCCTTCGAGTTCATGACAGCATCGAGCGTTTTTTCAAAGAAACGAGTGGACACAGGAACGAGACTCTTAATCGAGTCCATGGCACTTCCGAGTTCAGGCAGAATTCTGGACTTGGGCTGCGGGTACGGCGCCGTCGGCATCGCAGCAGCCCACTTTAACCCATCCTTGCAAGTGGTTTTGACGGACGTGAACATGCGAGCGGTTCGTCTGGCAAGAGATAACATCGAGAGAAACAAGGTTGCCAACGCCGAAGTCAGGTGCGGTTTTCTCTACGAGCCAGTGGAAGACTTGACGTTCAATTGTGTCCTCTCGAACCCGCCGGTGAGCGCTGGCATGGACACGGTCAAAGCAATAATAACCGAGGCACCAAAAATCATGGCGATGAAAGCCACACTGCAAATGGTGATTAGATCAAAAATTGGCGGAAAGACCTTGCCAGCTATTTTCGAATCCGTCTTCGGGAACTGCCAGGTTCTGGCGAGGGAAGGCGGATACCGCGTGCTAATCGCTGAAAAACAATAGCTCTCACGCCTTAGGCTGAAAAACTTCATCAACAAATCGTCTCACCAACGGGATAACCACGAGAGAAATAGGAATGCTCAGAACGGAGCTTATTGCGAAACCGCGAGTCCAAAGCTCCCAGAACCGCGGACTCACGCCCTCATTCACGAGCGTGATGATGAAGGTTATAATTAAGGACATAACCACCGACGTTAACGTGGCAAACAAGAGCTCCTTTGCAGACACCTTCAAATTAACCAGCCGAACCAATAGTGCATTCATGGATGAAAAAGCTTTCGTTAACATCTCGCCTTAAGAAACTATAATAAAACGCGAAGCATGACTTTAACCGTTCAGTGCCGGGGTCTCCTAGCCAGGCAGGGAGCAAGCCTGGAGATGCCTAATGTTTAGGCACCAATCAGCTTGTGGCCTCTCGGGGCCTCGGGGGTTCAAATCCCCCTCCCGGCGCTCGAAAACGTCATGTCATCAGTTTTGCTGTAAAAGTTACTCTTCGTCTAAATCTAGAAAGCGCTTTATCGTTGCCAGTATATCCTTCAAGCTCATCTCAGTCAAGGGTGGCTGATAAGGGATTCTTAGGACATCCCATCCCTGCTTTTCCAGCATCTCTTTGATTGCTTCATCGCGTTCCTGCTGTTCATCCCCCGAGTGTACCTGCATCCCGTCTAAGTAAACGATTTTCCGCTTTTCGGGCCAACAAAAATCCGGTATCGTTGCTTTCAAAACGATTGTTTTCTGAGTTATCATGCCGCTCGTTAACCCGGCTATGCTTAGTGCTTTGAAGAGTGAAATCTCGGCGTTGCTTACTTTCGGGTGCAAACGAGTTTTGTGACTCAACCGGGCATTCTCCGACCGCTCATTTGAGTTGGAGTTTCTGGAATTTCTCCATTGAGTATTCCACGATTTTCATGGCTTCTTTAGCGTCAAGCCATTCTTTGACTTTCGCCCATTTGTGCGGTTCCAATCTCTTGTAAGTCTCGAAGAACTCCTGAATCTCAGTGAGCTCGTGTGCATGGATATCCTTAATGTCGTGGTATCCTTCAAACCTGCGGTCGTTTACTAACACGGAGAGAATTTTCGTGTCTTGTCCCTTCTCATCCTCAATTATCAAAGCGCCTATTACCCGAACCTTAACTATGCATCCGACTTGTAAGGGTTCGAAACTCATGGCCATAATGTCCAATGGGTCTTCATCGTCATACCAGGTTTGCGGCACAAACCCGTATTCAACTGGAAAAACCACAGATGACGGTATAATCCTGTCTAACACGAAGGCTCCCCACTTGGCATTATACTCGTACTTGTCTCTGGAACCGCTCACAACCTCAATCACCATGTTCAATAGTTCCGGAGGTTTGTCGCCTGCGGGAATATCCTTCCAAAAATTCATCTACACTTTCACCTTTGAAATGGGAAGACGTTACTGGATAATTTAAGCTTTCTTAACGAAAAAAACAAAGATTAGCCCTCCAAAAAGCACATAAGAACGAACAAGAGTCAAACTAGTGCAAGAATCTTTTGAGGTTAAGGTTATGGCGAAGTACAGGTGCACGGTCTGCAATTGGGTTTATGATGATGTTAAAGAGGGAAAAAAATTCAGCGACCTGCCCAAGGAGTGGGTTTGCCCCGTTTGTGGAGCGCCCCAGAGCGCCTTCGTGCTCCTTACCGAGAAGACTGAAGAGGCAGTGGCGAAGAAGGGCAAAACGGTTTCAGAAGTTCTTATCGACCAGCTCGCCGAGTGGGGCGTCACTTTCGTTTTCGGTGTTCCAGGCACATCAACACTCGGTGTCGTTGATGCCATAAGAAAAAACAACAAAGTGCGATATATTCAGGTCAGACATGAGCAAGTAGCGGCGTTTATGGCGTCAGCGTACGGCAAACTCACAGGTCACGTGGCCGCCTGCCTCAGCGTGTCGGGACCAGGAACAACCAATCTCGCAACGGGACTCTACGACGCAAGCCTAGACAAGTCGCCAGTTCTTGTGCTTTCGGGAATGGTAGCACGGCAGTTCATCGGACCAGGCTCCATTCAGGAGATAGACCAGTACAGTTACTTCGAGCCCATCTGTGTGTTTAATAAAATCCTTATGTCTGCGGAACAAACGACCATGCTGGCGACGCTTGCCGTGAAACACGCGTTGCTTGACCGCGGCGTGAGCAACATCGGCTTGCCCAATGACGTGCAGAAACTTGCGTGTGATGAGGAGGTCCAGTCATTCGAGGGAAGAATGCCTAATCTCGCGTTTGCCGCGGATGACGAGCTCGTTGAGAAAGCCGCGATGGCGATTGACGAGGCGGAGCGTCCTGTTATGGTTGCTGGGTTTGGCGCGAGAGGTCAAGGAAACAAACTGCACAATGCTGGCAGATAGAATCAGTGCTCCGATTGTGACGACGTTCAGGGCAAAAGGCGTGGTTGACGAAGCTTACCCGCTTTGCGTGGGCATTCATGGAGGCTTAGGCTCGACTGCTGCTGCTGAATTGGTTCGGAAGGCGGATTTGCTCGTAGTAATCGGTTCCTCATTCAGCGATTTGACGCAGCTTCCGCAGAAGAAGACCGTGCAGATCGACATAAACATGAAGAACATAGCGAAAAGGTTCCCCGTGGAAGTTGGGTTGCTGGGCAACAGCGCCGTTCTACTCCCGCGGCTGACCGAGAAAGTGAAAGAAAAACATGACAGGGAATACTTGGCTGAAATAGCCAGGTTGAAGCAGGATTGGCTGGACCAGATTGAACGTGAGGCGGATTCGAAAGCTAAACCGATTAGACCACCGTACATCATGAAGGTGCTCACGGAAAAGTTAGCAGACAACGCCGTAATCTCCTTGGACGTTGGTGAAAACTGCTGGTGGTTCGGCAGGAACTTCCAGATGAAGAAGACACAGAAAATGGTAATGAGCGGACTTGCTCGGCTCGATGGGTTTCGGGTTGCCAGGCGCCATGGCAGCGGCACTCGCTTACCCAGAAAGGCAAATCGTGTGCATCACAGGCGACGGCGGCTTCGCCATGGTCATGCCCGATTTCCTGACGACACTGAAGTACAATTTGCCCGTGAAGATTTTCGTGATGAACAACAAAAGCTTGGGCATGATTAAGCAGGAGCAGAAGGTGGAGGGCTACGAGAACTGGCAGACCGACCTGTTCGACTACAACTTCGCTGATTACGCTGAACACTCGGGCGGACTAGGAATAAAAGTGACAGAGCCAAACGAGCTTGAAGCAGCAGTCGAAAAAGCGCTGTCCACAAGCAAACCCGCGATAGTTGACATCGACACAGACCCGAGAAGATTCCCTTAAGAACCCAGCGTGAGAAAGGTCATTCTTTGTGTTTGAAGAACGTTTCCAGTTTCGCGTTCTCAGTCTTCTTAAGAACTTCAGCACAGTACTTTGGGGTCTAACGCTTTGAACTCCAAGCCAAGCGTTGCCAGCATTCTCTGCACATCCTTGCCAAGGCTCGGCGCAGCCAGAACTCCGCGAAGCTCGCGGTTAGCCTTAGTCTTAATGGCGTCGATGTACCGTGCCAATTGGAGTGCGGCTTCTTTTCCCGCCGTTTTCCGTTTTACTTCAACAACAACAAGCTTTCCATTTTTGTCTTCGCCGTAGATGTCCACGAAGCCCGGTTCGATGTGTTTTTCGTAGCTTATGGGTTTGAACCCTTCCTCCAACAATGAAGGCTTGAGCAGTACGGCTTTGTGCATGTCATATTCGCTGGCGTTAAGAATGAATTCTCCTGAGTCCACGAAGGTTCAGGGACGAAATCATTAAGACCGAATCGAAAGTTAATGTGACGCTTTCCCTTGGCTTCTGCCTTACCCCCTGAATCTCCAGCTGGTTTTCGCTTACGTGAACTGGAAGATGCTGCCAGCGGGCTGCCAATTGACGGGTTCGTATCCGACTGGGCGGTGAACGAGGACGGCACCATCAGCTTTTACTACGAGCATTCGTTCACCAGGCTCAAGCGTTGAACTTGCCCGACCAGCGTATTTTACGCTGCAGTTGCCAGCCACGATAAGCATGCTTCTCTGCGCCAACGCCCTCTGGATTAGCGATTCCGCTTCGGCTAACGTCGGGTTTACTCGAACAATCGCCTTCTCAGATTCCTGCACTTAACTTCAGCCGCTACTCTTAAGCGGCATTGTGTAATTAAAAGTTCTTGAGGGTTCAGTTGAGCAGTTGGAATAAAAAGCGTAGGGTTAAGCGACGTTACGACCTGACAGCGGGTATGTACAACGAGCGTTATGCGGAGGAGCAGGAAGCCAAGTACCATGCAGCCTTAACCAGCATGAAACCCACGGGATTAGTTCTTGACGTTGGTTGTGGCACAGGGCTCCTTTTCAGCCATGTCGCGCTGCAATCTGAACAAGTCGTTGGC
Source organism: Candidatus Bathyarchaeota archaeon (assembly GCA_963749465.1). GTDB lineage: Archaea > Thermoproteota > Bathyarchaeia > Bathyarchaeales > Bathycorpusculaceae > UBA11855. Next base: position 46,364 of record CAVVMH010000001.1, read on the forward strand.
GTGGATATTTCCAAGAAACTGCTGCTTCAGGCAAAAGAACGAGTCGATAAACCGCGAAACGTGGAGCTGGTTCAAGCGGATGCTGATCACTTGCCCTTCAAGAACGGCCAGTTCAACGCCGTGTTTGCTTTCACTGTCCTCCAGAACATGCCGAAGCCTGGTGAAACGTTAATGGAGATTCGGAGAAGCGCAACGCGGGGTGCTTGCGTCGTTGTTACGGGGTTGAAGAAGGTGTTCTCCACGGAAGCCCTCACGAACCTGCTTCATAACGCCGGATTCCACGTCGTTTCCATGAAGGATAAGGGGAATCTGAAGTGTTATGTGGCATTAGGTCGCAAAGAAGGATAATTTGACCGTTTTTCTCTGCTCCAGTGAGAACTTGTTTCTTAAATGTTAAATGTGGAAAACGGCTTTATCGCCAAGCAATCCTTATATCCGATTATCCGCAATGAAAACCATTACAGATGACTACAGTATATGGAAAATTCCTTACAACTGTTGTTCGTCGATTTGGTGAAAACTAAATGCCGTTAAAAACCGTGAAAAAAGACGCGGCAGACAAACTAACGTTAGAATGGATTTTACACGTCAAGAACTACAAGCTGGTGCTCGACAAGAAACGCTGTGCTGGCTGCCAGATATGCAGTTTAGCATGTCCGAAAGAAGCCATTAAGGTCGAGAAGCAGCCAAAAACGCCTGGGCAAAAAGCAAAGAAAGCCAGAGTTGACGTGGATTTGGCGAAATGCAACTTTTGCGGCATATGCGACATCACCTGCCCATACGGCGCGATAAAAGTGACTTTGAACGATGAACACGCGCCTTCGGTTGTTGAGAAGGAGAGTTTTCCCGAGTTAATTCGCGACATAAAAGTCGATACTCGCCAATGCCCAAAGGAATGCGATGAATGCGAGGAAGCGTGCCCGTTAGGCTTGATAAAGGTTTCAAGGTCGACGTTTGATGGGAAACCAGTGGAGAACATCGAGGCATTAACGCCGAGCCAGAAAAGCCATCTCAGAGTCAACTTGGCGATTCAGAAAGAGTACTGCCCCACCTGCCGAGTATGCGAATTGAAATGCGCTCCAGGCGCCATTAAAGTGAGAAAATTCATGGAAGGCAAAATCGACATAAACCAAGCGAAATGTCCCGAAGGCTGCACCGACTGCCTTGACGTTTGCCCCATACCAGGCGCGTTAGCCATTGGCGAGGACAAGAAAGTTCACGTTAATGAGGCGTTCTGCGATTACTGCGGCGCCTGCAAAGCCGTCTGCCCAGTTGACGATGCGTTAACGCTTACACGAACAAAGATACTCCACACGCCAGTCCGTTCTGGCACGTGGAACAAAGCGTTGGTGAGGTTAACATCGCCTGACGCGTCGGTTCAAGAGCTGAAAGCCATCGCCGCCAAGAAACGGCGCGACGCGGTGGCTAAACGCTTCGTTCTAGAGGAGGCGATAAGATGAGCACTCCTGAAGCTCCGAAACCAGCCTGAGCAATTGCGCATAGGCGTGTTCGTTTGCCACTGCGGCTTGAACATCGCGGGCACTGTAGACATTAAACAGGTCGTCGAGTACGCGAAGACGATTCCCGACGTGGTTTACGTTAAAGAGAACCGCTACACCTGCGCTGACCCTGGACAAGAAGAAATCCGCAAAGGCATCAAGGAAAACAAGTTGAACCGAGTTATCGTTGCAGCATGCTCTCCGCGCATGCACGAACCCACGTTCCGCAGAGCGGTTTCCGAGGCAGGTTTGAACCCATTCCTTTTTGAGATGGCTAACATACGCGAGTTCGCCTCATGGTGTCACCCAAACACTCCGCAAGAAGCTACGGAACGCGCCAAAGACGCGGTTCGAATGGCTGTGGCGAAAGCTCGCCTAATGATGCCGCTGCAAACCATAGAGGTTCCAGTGACGAACAAGGCGCTCATCATCGGCGGAGGCATCGCAGGCATGAACGCTGCGTTGGACCTGGCGGAGATGGGTTTCAAGGTTTACATGCTGGAGAACACGGAGAGCATCGGCGGACACATGGCAGCGCTCGACAAGACGTTCCCCACGCTGGACTGCTCCATATGCATTGAAGGACCGAAGATGGTGGATTGTGGTCGTCACCCGAATATTCAGATTTTCGCTAACTCTGAACTCGTGAAAGTAGACGGTTACATCGGCAACTTCAAGGTGAAAATCCGCAAGAAACCCCGCTATGTTATTCCTGAAAGGTGCACGGGCTGCGGCGAATGCAGAGACGCGTGCCCAATTGAGTACCCGAACGAGTGGGATATGAACTTGGGCACTCGGAAAGCGATTTCGGTGCCTTTCGACCAGGCTGTTCCATTGGTTTACACAGTGAACAAGGACTACTGCATTGAATGCTACAAGTGCGTTGATGTGTGTGGCGCTCGTGAAGCGATTAATTTTGACCAGAAACCTGAGGAAGTGGACATCGAAGTAGGCGCGATTATTGTCAGCACAGGATTCGACGTTTACCTGCCATATGACATGCCATTGCTGGGTTACGGGAAATACCCGAACGTCATCACGAGCATGGAGTTTGAACGGCTCATTCTCGCTGCAGGTCCGACAGGCGGCAAAGTCATAAGGCAATCGGACGGCAAGAAACCTCATACAGTCGCGTTCATCCAGTGCGTTGGCAGTCGTGACAAAAACAAGTATCCATACTGCTCGAATTTCTGCTGCATGTACACCCTCAAGCACGTTGTGCAGTTGAAGGAGAAGTACAAGGAAGACATCGAGGTTTACGTGTTCTACATGGATATCCGTAGCCCAGGTAAAGGCTACGAGGAATTCTATGACCGCGCCAGGGAACGAGGCGTGATCTTCATCCGCGGACGCGTAAGCCGAATCGACGAAGACCCGACGACACACAACCTGGTGGTTCACTCGGAAGACCAGACGTTGGGGCAGCCCATAGAAATCGAAGCAGACATGGTCGTTCTAGCCACAGCCTCAATTCCAAAGAAGGGCTCAGACGAAATAGCCCGCATACTCAACCTGTCACGCGGTGCAGACGGGTTCTTCATGGAAAGCCACCCGAAGCTGAAGCCGATGGATGCACCGACTGACGGCGTTTTCTACGCTGGCGCATGTCAGGGTTTGAAGGATATTCCTTTCAGTGTGTCGCAGGGAAGCGGCGCTGCATCACGCGCGGCTACGGTTATTTCGAAGCCGAAGTGGAAGATTGAACCCATCGTTTCAGTTGTTGACGAGAGCAGATGCAGAAACAAAACGGCGAAATGCGGAGTTTGCCAGGACAAATGCCCGTACGGTGCCATAATAATTGAGCCTAACAAAGCCGCTCAAATCATCACTGCCAGCTGCCACGGTTGCGGTACTTGCGTGGCTGAGTGCCCGCAAGACGCGATTACTCAGATGCACTTCACCGACGCGCAGATACTGGCGCAGATACGCGCGGCGCTTGAGGATAAGCCCGAAGAAAAAATCTTAGCCATATTGTGCAACTGGTGCAGCTATGCAGGCGCAGACCTCGCAGGCACGAGCCGTTTCGAATACCCGCCAAACGTGAGGGCTATACGAGTTATGTGTTCGGGCAGGGTTGACCGGGACTTCATTCTCGAAGCATTACGTCTCGGCGCGGGTGTAGTGTTGATTGGCGCTTGCCACCTGCCATACGACTGCCACTACATCAGCGGAAACTACAAGATGAAAGCACGCACCGACGCACTAAAAGGCATGCTGGAGAAGCTGGGAATGAGTCCGCAACGGTTCCGAGTGGAATACGTCTCCGCAGCAGAAGGCATACATTACGCGGAAGTGATACGTGAAATAGACGCGGACATGAAGGCGCTGGGAAAAGAGAAAATCCAAGCTGAGAATGCGAAGCTGAAGCCTATCATCGAGAATATGCTCAAACGAAAGAAACAGTAGTGAAAAGTAACCTTTTCCCTCTCAATTCTGCTTTTTTTACTCAACAAACCTTGACTAATACTTAGTCAAGAAACCTTGACAAAAACCCATTTATTGAATGCCACCATACAACCAACTGCATGGTGTGAGGGAGCGAAGCGTGGGGATCACCTTTCCGCTTAAGCACTTCGTGAAAACGTGTGCACTGATTGTTATGGCAGTTCTCCTCTTGCCCCTAATAACCTTAGCTACGTCTACGGCGGAAACAACTTACACGCCTTTCTACGAAAATTTCGAAGGAATAGAAGTCGATACTCAGAAATGGACAGTTCAGGAGAACCCGAACTTGTCTGGTTACCCTGCGTGGGGCGGTTCGATAAGAGTTAATGAAAGCTGCGTTTGGTTGTCGAGCGATGGCTCGGTGTTTCCGTGGATAAGCACGGTCACGAACCCTTTTCCAGACTCGGGCGATTTCGCAGTGACGTTGAGCCTTACGTTCACGTGCATAGCTGATTGGGGAGACGGCTTCGTGATTTCCTATGGTCCGCATGATGACCCTAGCAACCCTTACAAGGATCGAGTTTTGACTCTCTGGGCGCACGACGAAGGTGAAACCAAAGGCGCAATCTTAATCGAGTTGCTGGGAGAGAGAGTCTTCACTATCGACGTTCCAGGGTTCAGACCTACTTCGAACGCTCACATGTACAGGCTTGAGTATAGGCAAGGCATTTACACTGTCTACGTCGACAACGAGGCAGTAGCTTCTGCCCAATCACAAATCAGACCTAACAGTATTGGCATCGGTCATCCACCCGTCAATACCCTTCCGAACTCGCCCGAATCCACACAAAGATGGGCATATTGGGGTTGGACTTCATCCAAAACCGATTACATCAAAGTGGAGACGCTTGAAGGAAACAGTGATTGGCCACGACCAACCGTAATCACCTTATCAACCAGCACTGAAACTCAAGAGATTGGCTACCGAATCGATATTACGGGAACTTTAACGTCCAATGGAGAGCCAATCCCGGATGCGCAAGTACTGCTCTTCTATGATATCCCGGGGATTTCGGAATGGAACGGGATTACCTCTGTCACGACAAACTCTGCCGGGGTTTACTCGGCGAGTTGGATTCCTACGGCAACTGGATTATTTACTCTGAGAGCTTCGTATATTGGCCCCGAGTATCGCGATGCTAGCACTGCTAAGAACATGAGCATTCTACAAATCACAGGAAAGGACGTGTTCTTGGTTGAGTCCAATTCCACGCTTTCTTCATTAGCGTTTAACTCAACTTCTGGAGAAATTTCTTTCACCGTGAGCGGATCATCAGAAACAAGCGGATTCGTGAAGTTCTCAGTCTCTAAAAGTCTCATACCCGACCCAACAGTCTTGAAGGTCTTCCTCGACGGACGCCAACTCACATATTCTGTTGACTCCGTTGGCGAGACGTGGCTACTCAACTTCGAATACACGCACTCCACACACACCGTCGTCATCAGCACGTTGCAGTCTGCGAAAGCTGATAACTCCACATTGATTACGGCCATTGTTGTTGGTCTGGTTTTGGCGGCGCCCGTAGGCTTAATAGTTTTGTTCACGAAACGCCGAAAAGCCAAAAACTGAGAAGCAAACAATCGCAAGCAGCACAAGAGTTCACATCTTGTTCAAAGACTGCAGCAAACGAGCTGTTGTTAGCTCGCCCAAAACTGCTAAGTCTTCAGTTGGCAAGTAGCTGCTTGCTGATTCGTCGTATAATATTGTTGCTGAAGCTGGAAACTCGCTTGCACGCGACAAGATTATGACCAATGGTATTCGTGGCAAAGCTGGAATTTCTACGGAAAAATCGCCATAAGCCAACACATGCCCATTCAGTCGCTTAGAAGCCTCAATCAGTCTTTCTGGGTCATCCCCGAAAACGTCGGCTATCGGCTGCACAGCCCTCTGAAGGAAAGCTCCTTCGTAAGCTTGTCCACCTGGCAAATCCGCGAACCTAACCAGATTGCTTGCTCTTTCAACCGGTTCAGCTTTGCTATAGTGGGCAAGCAGAACTTGAAGGACTTTAAACTCGACGCTAGCAACATCATTTGTTTTCCGCAACAAATCGTAGACTTCTCCCGATTCCAAGTCCACGACGTAGCCCAGTAAATCCAAACGACTCCTGCCAACTAAACGCGTCAATCTATTGCATTCGTCTTCGTCAAGGCTCAACAGCAAACACTCACCGACCACAAAACATTCGGCAATCCATCGAGATTAACCTTTCAACAAACAAGAAACTGAACAAGACTCCAACAACGATTATACCTGCAATTTGGAAAAAGGATTATAAGTATCACAAGACCATTGCAAAACCATGAGCATCTGGAAACTACGCCTCTCAATGGCTGCAACACTCGCCATAATCTTCGGCTTATCCACTTTAGTCTTCACAGTCATTCTAAGCCTAGCTGGCATATTCAACATCCTAACCTTAGGCATTATTGTCGTAGTCATCAACATAGCCCAGTGGCTCTTCGCACCATATATCGTCGATGCACTCTACAAGGTGAAGCCACTTGCACAAGCCGACAACCCAAAACTCCATGAGACTCTCACAGTGCTCAGCCAAAAAAGCGGCATAGCCAAACCCAAACTCATGCTGTCCAAACTTCCTCTGCCAAACGCATTCGCTTATGGTTCACCCATCTCAGGAACCCGCGTAGCCGTGACAGAGGGCTTACTCAAAAACCTCAACCAAGACGAAGTCGAAGCCGTCATCGGACACGAACTTGGACACTTGAAACATAGAGACGTTCAGACCATGATGGTTGTCTCATTCTTGCCAGCACTATTCTACTACATCGGCTTCTCGCTAATGTGGTCAGGCAACACACGCAGCCGCAACGAAGGCGGAAACAACGCACTCATCGGAATTGGCTTCATGGCTTTCAGCTGGATACTCAACCTATTCATTCTGAACCTGAGCAGAACACGCGAATACTACGCAGACAGGCACAGCGTAAGCGTCGTCGATAACGGTGTCCGGAAGCTGTCGTCAGGGTTGGCAAAAATTGTGCACACGACACAGCGCACCAGCAGGGGAAAACAGGACACGAAGAACTTGAACGCGTTCAAAGCTTTGTTTATTGCTGACCCAGACAAAGCAACCACTGATTCAGCAACCTTAGCTACGATGGAGGCGTCGGGGCAAAATCTGGTGCAGGAAATCCTCGCGAAAGAGCCGACGTTTGCAGATAAACTTGTTGAGGCGTTGTCGACTCATCCGAACATTGTGAAGCGTCTGCGAGCGCTGCAAGAACTCAGCTAAACATCCTTTTGGAAAGGCTTAAGCAGCGAAAGCGGCAATTAGGGCTCTTGAGGGTTAGCTTTGCAGAATCAACATCTCTTGAAAGAGATCGAAAGCTTAAAGCCTGAAATGGTTGCTGCTTTGGCAGAGCTGGTTCGCGTTCCTGCTGTTGCGCCAGAGAATGGCGGCAACGGAGAAACCCAAAAAGCAGAGAAGCTGATGGAAATTCTAGGAACGGTTGGTTTCGACCGAATTGAACATCATGATTCTTCCGATTCTCGGGTTTCGTCGGGGAAACGACCAAACATAATCGCTTACCTCAATGGCGAATCAGATGCGCAGCGACTGTGGGTTGTGACGCATTTGGATGTCGTCCCACCAGGTGAAGATTCGTTATGGACGGTTACGAAGCCGTTTGAGCCATTGGTGCTTGAAGACAAGGTTTATGGTAGAGGCTCCGAGGATAATGGGCAATCACTCGTGGCTTCCCTGTTCGCTGTCGCAGCGTTGAAGCGTTTGGGTGTGAAGCCGAAGTTGACGGTTGCGTTTGGCTTTCGTGGCGGATGAGGAGCAAGGCAGCATTTTCGGAATCCAACACTTGCTCGGCAAAGGGCTTTTCAGAAAAAATGACCTTATCGTGGTTCCTGATGGAGGAAACGCTAATGGCAGCTTCATTGAGGTCTCGGAGAAAAGCCTGTTGTGGTTCAGAGTCCGCACGATCGGGAAGCAAACGCATGCGAGTCTGCCCGATAAGGGTTTAAACGCATACAGAATTGGTATGCATGTGGCGTTGGCTTTGGATAAACGACTTCACGATAAGTTCGGAGAAAAAGACGAGTTTTTCGATGTCCCTTACAGCACTTTTGAGCCAACAAGAAAGGACGGGAACGTTGAAGCCGTTAATATTGTTCCAGGCGAAGACGTTTCATACTTTGACTGTCGAATCTTACCAAGTTACGATGTCAACGAAGTTATCGTGGAGATTAATCGGGTGTTAGCCGAGTTTGAAGCAAGAACAGGAGCAACGATTAAGCTGGAAATCGTGCAGAAACAGGCAGCACCAAAACTCCTGAACGGCGAAGCAGAAATCGTTGCATTACTCAAGAAAGCACTGAAACAAGCGAGAGGTTTCGACGCGCAAGTTGGCGGAATCGGTGGAGGAAGCTGCGCAGCATTCTTCCGTAAAGCAGGAATACCAGCTGCGTTATGGAGTACAGTGAACGAAGTGGCGCATCAACAGAACGAATACTGCAAGATAGAGAACATGGTGGCTGACGCTAAAGTTTTCGCGCTCTTGGTCACGATGTAGCTTGACTTTTTGCTATTCTTTTTTTATTGCACCTTCATCACCCTTTAAGGTTCGGGAACGGATTGAACCTATCAGAACCTGAGTTCTTTGGCTTGGAAAAGTTTAACCGAACCAACTGGGTTAAGCTGACTATTGCGTTCGAGGACGAGTAATCGTGAGAATTACACGTTATCGCCACCAGAAAAAAAAAACTTACGGAGTACTAACCGACGAAGCAGTAGTGAATTTGCCAACATTGGCGAGGCATTTCAATCAAAGGCTACCCGAAACCATCGAGGGCTTAGTAGAATCAGGAGAAAACTCACTACGAACTGCTGAAAACCTCCTCACAAAAGCGAGCGATAAACGCTTCGAAACTGTTTCGATTCCGCTGAGCGAAGTGTCGTTGCTGGCTCCAATCGCGCAACCACCCAAAATCATCTGCCTCGGCTTGAACTACCGTGACCACGCGCAGGAAACTGGCAAGGACATTCCGAAAGAGCCGATAATCTTCATGAAGCCCCGCACGGCTATCATCGGACCAAACAAGCAAATCATCAAACTAAGCTTCGTCAAACAGCTTGACTACGAAGGCGAACTAGCGATAATAATCGGCAAGAAATGCAAAAACGTCCCAGTCTCAGAAGCAAAAAACTATGTTTTCGGATATACAGTTTTTAATGACGTTTCAGCCAGAGAAATTCAATTTGGCGACAAACAATGGACACGAGGAAAAAGCTTCGACACGTTTGCTCCGATTGGACCTTGCATAACCACAGAAGCCCAACTTAAAGACACGAGTAACCTATCTATTCGCACGTGGGTTAACAGCGAAGCCCGCCAAAACGGAACAACAAAGAACATGGTATTCAATGTCAACGAAATCGTTCACCACATGAGCCGCGTGATGACTTTGGAACCCTGCGACATCATCGCTACAGGCACACCTTCAGGCGTAGGAATGGCGATGAAACCCCAAGAATGGCTAAGACACGGCGACGTTGTGCGCATCGAAATCGAAGGAATTGGCGTTCTCGAAAACACCGTTAAAGAAGAAAGCTTATAATGAAATGTTCATCTTTGTAGTGAGACTTTGCTTATTCCAGCTTCTTTCTCCAACGTTATGACGTGTTCTGCTTTCTCCGCAAACGCCTCGCTATGAGTAACCGCAATAATCTGTTCAATGGCTTTGAACCGTGAGATGGCTTCGGCTAAGCGGTCAATGCTGCCATCTTCCCTGCCCAAGCTCTCGGTCGGTTCGTCAAGAAGCAGCATGCTTAACCCGTGACCTGTCCGAGACTGCATAATCAACTGTCCCAGCCCGAGTCTGTAGGCAAACGCCAGCAGCGTTCGTTCTCCGCCTGAAAGATTTGCAACCTCCCGTTCCATGCCGCTTTCGCTCTTGACGTAAGGCGTGTAGGTATCATCAATCGCCACATTCAGCAATGCGCCTTCGCCGACCAAGCCGTCGAGGACTTGCTGCACAAAATTCCGAAGAACCTTAACGAATTCGCTCCTCAACTTCGGTTGTATGCTGCGATATGCGTCTCGGATTGCGCCAATGACTGCGATGGTTTTGCCGATTTTTTGCATGCGCTCAAGCTTCTGCTGCGCCCAATCAATCCTCTCCTTAACCTCGTCAAGCCGTTTGAGGAGGTCTTTCTTTCGACTCTCTTTGGTGCGCAAATCCGACTCCGCAAGACAATAACGTCTGAACGTCTGCTCCCTGCTTGCGCGAGCGGATTCCAGGTCGGACACATCGAAGCGGCTTATTTCAAAACGCAAACCTTCAAACTGCTCTCGCAACATAACTCCAGCGTTCTGCTTCTCCTCGAGTTGTTTTGACAGATCAGCCAGACTCTTTTCTTCGTCGTTTATGCGTGTTTGGAGGTCTTCGGTCCTCGAAGTTAGACTCTGCAGGTTCGAAAACGCTTCGGACGCCATGTTTCTTGTTCGCTGCAACTCCACGATCTCGCTTTGCAATTGCCCGATAGTTTTTTGGCGCTCCGTGTTTTCGGCTTGCATTCTCTGCAACATACCAGTCTTGTACTCATCGTTGAGGGGTTGAAGGCACAATGGGCAACGGTTCTCAGTCTCCGCGGAAAGCTGTGCCACTCGTTTCTGGTCTTGCTGTAAGCTGCGAGAAGTGGCTTCCTGCTCCGCCTTCAAATCGCTAATCCTGTCGTCAAGAGCCGTCAAGCACGAGCGCAACGAGTCAACAGGCTTGTTCGTGGGCACGTGTGCTTCCTCGAGTTTATCCTTGCAAGATTTCACTTGCACGTCCATGGTGTTTAAACGCTGTTTCAACGTGTTCACGATGGCTCGCTTATCTTCAACCCGTTGCGATAACGAAGCCGCGTTATCTTGCATGTTTTGAACGTTCTCTTGAAGCCTAGCCTCCTTTCTTCTAAGCTCCTCAACAGCGAGTTGCTTCTCCTCCAGTTTCTTGAGTTTTGCTTCTGCGTTCTCCAGAACCCGTTTTTCAGCAGCCAACTTCTCCACAGCACTCAGCAGATCCATCTCAAGATGGGTGTATTCTTCGGTTACACGGTTGTACTCAGCAGCGAGTTTGTCTTTTCCTGTGACATCAGGGTCTTTCTCCAAATAGCCTCGTTCTTTCTCATAGTCCTTCTGATAATCAGCCATACTACTCCAAGCCAACTCATAGTCCGACAAGCCAAACAATTCGTCAAGGCGTTTCTGCCTGTCTCGCGGGGCGGCATCCAATAGCTCCTTCAGATGTTCCTGCCTGACCCAGACGATTTCACGCCAAAGGTCCCTGTCCAACCCGGTTATGGATTTGAGCTGTTCCGCTACTGCATCTCCTTTCATGCTAGCCAGTACGGTCTCGTCTTCGTACAGTTTGAGCGCGTCAAAGTCCTGGCTGATGCCCTTCCCACGTTTCCTGAGCCCTCGAATCAACTTGTAAGTCTTCCCATTCTGGGCAAATTGGATGGTGATTTTTCCCGAGTCCGCACCTTCCCTCAGAAGGTATTCAAAGCTTCTGCCGATGGGGTCCCCGAAAAAAGCAAAATCAATAGCGTAGAGGATGCTGCTTTTTCCGCAGCCCAACGCGCCGACGAGGCAGTTGAAGCCTCGCGTGAAGGGCACAGTGGACTTTACGTGGGAGCGGATGTTCTCGAGCTGAACCACTTCAACCCTCATTTGAGCAGCTCCTCGATGGTTTGTTTAACCTTCGCTTCCTGATGCTTCGTTAAAGGCTCGATGAGGCTGATAGCGGAACGCGCGATTCTATCAGCTTCTTCACGGCTGTACCTTTCATGGAAGATTTGGAGGAAAAACTCGTAAGCCTTAGTCTTCAAATCCTTAAACTCGCTCTCAAAAATCGAACGCACAATCTCATCTGAGACCGCGCTCTCCCGAAGCAGCACAATCGGGTGAACCAGCAAGGCTTTCTCGGCAGCGCCTCTGACCTTAGAAATGTCTACTTCACCTCTACTGGCTTCAGCGGGCAACACACCCTTCAACACTGGTATTACAACGGCTCCTTCTTGGTCTGCGCCCTTGACCATTTGAACAGCAAGCTCAGTGATCTTGGCGGAGTTCATTCCTGAAAATTCCTGTTCAACCACCACGAACTTCCGCGGAGACGTCAATTCCACAAAACTATGCGAGACTTTTCCCCTCTCATCCACAGTGACGTGCATGAAGCCCTTCTTTAGGTCGGCTTCGTCGTAGCTCACGGTTTCGGTACAGCCGCTGTAAACAAGCAAGCCTGTCTTAAACCTACCAACGTAGCCGTCGTGTACGTGTCCAGCCGCGTAATAATTGAAACCGTCGGGGATGAGCTCGGGTGCCAGTTCGGCTTCGATGTAGGGCGGCTTCACGCTGGGCAGGTCGACAGCTCCATGCAGTACGAAAACGTTCACTATCGACTCATCGGGTGTTGGCGGCTTCTCAGCCAAGAAAGCTGGCAATGCTTCGTCAGTTCGACGTCGGCTGCGGAAGTTGGGTATTCCATATACGTAACACGCGCCAGGTTTCCTCCAGCAGGCGCCCTCATGCCTTGGCAGATGTATGATTAAGCCTGCGCTGTCCAGCGGAGTGAGAATCGTGCCCGTTATCGTGTTCGGGGCGGAGTCGTGGCTACCATCAACCGTCAGCACTGGGATTCCCGCATCTTTAAGGCGTTTGAAGTTTCTTATTGTGTTCTCCAACGTCGTGTTCGAGGGACGCGATTGATGGAAAAGGTCACCTGCTATTATAATGAAGGCAGGCTTTAACTCGATGGTTTTGTCCACGAGTTCGGTGAAGGCATCGTCGAAGTCTTGCCTTCTCGCCTCTAAACCGTACTGGGCGTATCCTAGGTGCAGGTCGGAAGCGTGAACAAAGCTGAAGGCTTTCACGTTATTACTTTTCTCCCTCGGTGGCTATTGCGGGGTTTAGTTTAGACTCTGGAGCTGCTGGTTTAAATATTATTGACATCTTCAAGCCAATCACCACGTTCGCTGAAGGACCAGCGAGCGAATTAAAGTGATTAATAGAAGCGCTTGCGCTGCATGGTAAGTTCACTTTTACTGCCCTCTCTCGCCTGCACCTCCGAGTCGTTCCTGTGATAGCTTAAAGACTCTGAACAGCGCTCGGTTCATGTCCTCAACAACTGGGAGAGAGAAGAATTTGTCCACAAAACACAATAGCCAAGACCATTCCATCCACAAGTCTGCTTTCGCTGAACATGCGAAACATAAACCAGCTGTTTCCAGGCTTCGCAGAAGGCGACTTCGCTGTCCTCCATGGCTCACATGCAGTCCAATCCTTGGTAACACTTCTGTGCATAAGGGCTCAACTGCCCACACAACTCGGCGGCTTAGGAAGCAACGTGATCTTCATTGACGGCGCCAACACCTTCAGACTCTACCAAACCACACGCCTAGCCAGACTCCACCAACTAGACCCTGAACAAGCACTGAACCGCATATACATCTCCAGAGCCTTCACAGCCTACCAAATGACCTCACTCATCCTACAGAAACTCGAAAACGCCGTTAAAACCTGCAACGCCAAATTAGTGATTATCTCAGACATCGCCGCCATGTTCCTCGACAAGGATGTAGAAGAAGAGGAGGCAAAGAAAATCTACAGCCAAATCACCACTCGCCTGTCAACCTTCGCCAAAGAACACCAAGCCATCGTGGTCGCCACATACCCGCCGCACCAAGATAGCCCGCGTAACATGTTCCTGAAAGCTTTGACATTCGGGAAGAGCAAACGTAGTGATAGCGCTCAAGCAAACAAAATACGAACGAGAAGTAATTCTGGAAAAACATCCCAACTTCACACCGGGCTCCGCAGAACTGCCATCCGAAATTCTTCCCCTAACAGCATTCATGGAGGCCTAACCAACGGGCAAAACAGTTGAATCCTACCGCATGGCAATAGAAGACGAAATTCAGCGATGGAAAGGATTCGCCAACGCATTACGCAGCGGAGACAGAGAAGCCTTCGAAGCGCTCATGGACGCCTGTCGAGGCTACGCGTCAGCAGGTGGAAACGCAGTCCAACCCGTACTCTTCGAACCCATGACCATGTCAATGTTGCTCTCGCTGCAAACGCAAGTGCAAAAGCTGCAGAAGGAATTAGATGACCACAAACACGCAGCCAGCACCTAACCATGTTAAAGGCTGGATACTCGACGCTTACCCTGCTGGCGAAGGCGAAATAGCCGTCTGGATAATCAGTGAAAATGGCGAACGCATCAAACTGACCGACACGTTCCAATCCAAAATCTACGTTTCAACCGCCCAAGACGAGCTAGAGCGACTAGTCAGCCGACTCTACAACAACCAACTTATCGCCTCATGGCGCTTCGCCTACAAATACGCGCAGCCTACAGACAACGAGAAATCCCGAGTCCTAGAGCTAACGTTGAAGGACTGCAGAAAAACACAATCCCTCACCCGAACCATCCTAAAGATGGGCGACTACCTTCGCTACGAGATCCACAACTGCGACCTGAGAGGAGACCGAGACTACTTCTTCAGCCATGACATTTTCCCACTCGCATTTGTCGAGGTGACAATCGGAGACACAAGTTTAGACTACACCCTTTTGGACTCGGTGACAAGCAACGACTATGCCGTCCCGGAACTGCGCGTTTTGAAGCTTAAAGTGGAAATCGCCAAGAAAGGCAAAATCGCCAACTTCAAAGACCCTATAGACAAAATAGTCGCAACCCAAGGCGACGAAAGAAGTATGCATTGATTCAGGCGAAGAAACGGATAAACTGCTTCAACTCGTCAAAACCGTCAAAGAATTAGACCCAGATTTTCTTGTAACCCAAGGCGGCGACTCCTACCTCTTCCCTTACCTCACACAAAGAGCAACCATGAACAACGTTCTGGACGAATTTATCCTGAGCAGAGACAACACACCATTCAAATCGAAAACGCCCTCGGGAAGAACATTCTTCTCCTATGGACGAAGCTTCTACAGAGCGGGCGCCATCCGACTTTATGGGAGAATCCACATCGACGAAAGCAGCGGATTCGTCCTTTCAGAAGCTGGATTCGAGGGCTTAATCGAAATAGCCCGCACATGCCGAGTCCCATTACACACAGCTGCCCGCAACTCTATCGGGTCAAGCATGTCCTCACTGCAGTTTTACCAAGCCATAAAAGACGACATTCTGATTCCCAGAAACAAGAGCATCCCCGAGGCTTTCAAGACTGCTTATGAACTGCTTGTAGGCGACCGCGGCGGTTTTGTTTTCGAACCCAGAGTAGGAGCCCACGACTTTGTAGGCGAAGTGGACTTTTCGTCAATGTACCCGGTTCTCATGGCGAACAACAATATCTCAGCCGAAACCGTTCTCTGCAAATGCTGCCCTGACTCGCCTTTGCGAATTCCCGAGCTAAACTACAACATCTGCACGAAACGAGAAGGCATAGTTCCCAAAACCCTCAGACTCATAGTCAACAAACGGTTTTTCTACAAACGAATGAAAACAGAAGCCGAGACTCCGGAGCTCAGAGAAATTTATGATAAAAGGCAAGCAGCGTTAAAGTGGATACTAGTCACTTGCTTCGGCTACCTGGGCTACAAGAATGCCAAATTCGGCACCATAGACGGACACATAGGAGTCTGCGCCTTCGGCAGAGACACACTCCTCAAAGCAGCCCACACCGCAGAAAAACACGGTTTTGAAGTCATCCACGGCATCGTCGACTCACTATGGCTCAAAAAACAAGACGCCACGATCGAAGAGTACAACGCCTTGTGCAAGACAATAACCGAACAGGCTAACGTGCCGATAGCCTTCGAAGGCAGATACAAATGGATCTGCTTCTTGCCGTCCAAAATGCACCCTCGCATCGGCGTCTTAAACCGCTATTACGGAGTGATGGAAAACGGCAAAATCAAGGTCCGCGGCTTAGAAGTCCGCCGCAGGGACACGCCCCGCTTTGTGTTTGAGGCTCAAACAGAAATGATAAACGCACTAGCCAAAGCAAACAACGTGGCTGAACTGCACACCAAGATTCCTGATGCACTGGATGTCGTTAAGGCTTACAGGCAAAAGTTGCTTGACGGCGACGTGGAACTCTGGGAGCTCATCATCACCAAGCACATGTCAAAAAGCCCTGATCGCTACAAGCAGCACGTCAGCCAAGTCATAGCTGCCGAGCAGCTGATGAAGGAAGGCGCAGAAATCCACGCTGGAAACAGCGTACGCTTCCTCTTCACACACGCCGAGGACAAACGTCACGACCGACGAGTCAAAGCAGAACAACTCATCAAAAAAGGCGTAAACCCTGACGTCAGAAAATACCTGCTTCTCCTCTACTCCTCAGCAGCCAACCTGCTCAGCTTCGCAGGCTACACGACAGATTCAATCTACAAAGCGACGATAGGCCACAGCGACAGAAGCCTAACACAATACTAACCTGTGATGCTTTTCTTACACAGGAGCGTTCAACTTCTATTCAGTTTTCAATGAAGGGAAGGATTTTTCCCAAAGAGGAACAGAAATCAAAAAGTACTATAGTAGTAGGGTCTTAGTTTGTTCCGCAGTGTGTTGCTTGTTGCAGTTTGGTTTTTAGGGAAATGTATAAACGGTTTCGTTCTCAATATGCTTGAAAAAGGCGCGAAAGAAAACATGAAATGCGGTAAATGCGGGCAGGAAACATTTCTTCCCTTCCAGTGTCCTTACTGCGGCGGACAATTCTGCGCTACCCACCGCTTGCCCGAGAATCACGATTGCCCAAAGATGCAGCTCGCACGCGCCAGCAAACAAGAAGAAGCCGTAGTCTCTAGAACGCCAAGTTCCTTCGAGCATACCGTGACTTTCGGACAGCCTCGAAAGAAGGGACGAGTTTACTTCAGTCCAAAAGAGCTCAAGCACCTTGCAGCAGCGACTCTAATGGTTATCGGCGTGGGCCTGTCAATAGGTTTTTTCGGGGGCGTAACGATAACAAACTTAACAGCGGGGCTTATTGGTTTCACAGTTATCCTTGCAGCCTCATTCTTCGCCCATGAAATAGCACACAAAGTGACCGCTCAAAGGCGAGGGCTATGGGCGGAATTCCGCTTAACTCTCTGGGGATCAGCAATCACTTTGGTTTTCATGATTCTGCCTACACCATTCAAGCTAATTTCTCCTGGCGCCGTCATGATTTCAGGCTCAGCTCAACTGAGCGAGATTGGAAAAATTTCAATTGCCGGACCAATCACAAATCTGGTCATCTCAACACTGCTGTTAGCTATTTCCCCGTTTGTTCCAAGTAGCTATTTGTCGATTTTTCTAATAGGAGCACTTCTAAACGGCTACCTTGCCCTTTTCAATCTTATTCCATTCGGCATCTTGGATGGTTTCAAGATTTTCAATTGGGACAAGAAGATTTGGGCTTTGGCATTCGGGGCAAGTCTGATATTAACAGCGATTTCCTACATTCTGATTTACTAATGATAAAAAATTCCATTCGGATAGCTAATATCTATTTGAAAGGTAGTATTAGATGAGTTCGATTGTTACGTGAACTTCTTCTGGCACGCGGATACGCATGATTCTTCGCATTACGCGTTCCTCAGAATCGATATCGAGCAAGCGTTTGTGGATGCGCATTTCCCATCTATCCCAGGTTGCCGTACCTTCACCTGAAGGACCTTTCAAAACGGGAACTCGCAACCTCTTTGTGGGTAACGGGACGGGTCCGTTGATTTTCACTCCGGTTTTCTGGGCTATGCCTTTCAGTTCCGCACATACTTCTTCGAGTTTCCCGTAATCGGTGCTTGTTAAACGGATTCGCGCTTTTCTAACCATCTTTGCCCATCAATCCAGAGCTAACGTTTTTGCGTGTTCCACCTTAGAAATTTAAGCGGAGCATAAAAACC
>CAVVMH010000002.1:0-85396 GCA_963749465.1 Candidatus Bathyarchaeota archaeon
TGTACAGGTTCGGCGGTTCAAATCCCACCCCCCGCACCATATACAAGTAAACTAGAGGGGGTTATCCGTGGAAAATCATTTTGAGGTTTGCCTATTCTCTACTCCTTTGTCGAGTTGACACCGGCGTCTGACAGACTTCTAGCAAAATCTCCGATGTGCAAGGAGGTTTCTACATTTTGGCGGTAGATGGCAAAATCTTATATCTTGACCGATTTCATAACTGGCAACTACGAAGCTTTTTCCAAGCTTCGAAATAAAACTAAAGGAGAAAAAAAGAATGCAAATATCAAGAAAGGTTGCAAAAACGACTCTGCTAACACTCGTTATTATCTTAGCTTCTATCGCAATCCTGAAAACACCAATTCAACCCGCTCAAGCTTCACCTTCTGCGAGACAACCAGTTACCGGACCACTGCCAAGCGGCGCTGCCGTCAACGTGACGGTCCCAACAACCGCCCACCTTAGCTTCAGACCCACAACCATAGGCCTCGATCAAACCTTCCTGATCAACTTCTGGACTTCACCAGGCATTCACGTAGAACGAAAGCATTTTGACTACACGGTGACAATCACAAAGCCAGACGGAACCAAAGACGTCATTAAAATGGACTCCTTCCCTGCAGACGGAACCGCATGGTTCGAATACGTCGCTACCCAAATTGGCGAATGGAAACTAAAGTTTGACTTTCTTGGAACGTATTTCCCAGACGGATACTACTTCGACGGCACAGTTTACGATAGCCCAGCTGACGCTGGCACCATCGACACCGGAGGTCAGCAGTTTAGAGGACTCGCATACATCCAAGGAGCCTACTATCAACCCAGTTCTACTCCCGAGCAAACGCTCACCGTAACGGAAAACATTGTGCGTTCTTGGCCTGAATTTCCAACGCCGACTGACTACTGGACGCGGCCTCTAATAGCAAATGAAAACAGAGAATGGTGGATTATAGCAGGCAACTATCCAGGTACTGGCTACTTCAATTCGCATCTGTCCATCTGGGACGAACTGTATCCTGGTACGAACACAGAAGAAGGTCCACGCTATAGCTTTCATCCATGGGTTCAAGGACCAAACAGTGCCCACATAGTCTGGAAACGACAAGATAATCTCGCAGGCTTCGCAGGACCCGACATGACGCTCGCGACAACTGGTGGCGCAACCAACCCCACCTTAGTCTATCAGGGAAGAGCTTACGGTACACAAACGGTACGATGGTACAATGGTTCATTCCTCAGTTGCGCGGTCTGCTACGACTTGCGTACAGGCGAAATGTACTACATGAATCCCACAGCAGCACCATTCAACGGCGTCACGCCCAGCTACATTTCATACAATATTCTAGCGCCGAATTGGATTTCACCCTCATCACCAGTGGGCGGCACAGCAGGAACTGCGCCAGGTGAAAGCAAGATCCAGAACCCTGAGCTTATAACTACAAGCGGTGGACGATTGCTGAAGATTAATCCATTGACTGGAGCTGTGAGCGGGAATTACTCGCTTTCTCCACTGACAGGCACCGCAGGCACCTACTACAAAAACGGATTCTTCTACGCTATACAAGACCTTGGCGCTGCGCTGGGTGCAAATCGATATCGCTTTATCAACTGGACTGTCTTCGGAACCGCCAGCAACTTTACCCAGAGAATAATAAGCAACACAACCTACGCGACCAGCAGCCTACCCACTCTTATCGACTGGAATGTAGGCTTGGGCGCTTCAGTTTCAGGCATCCAAACAGCTGGAGCATACGACGCAACAACAGTACGAGGCTTCAACGCAATGACAGGCGCAAGCATATGGAACACAACTGTCGAAGAGACGCTATACAGCGGATCATGTGCCGTTGCTGATTCTGGAAAAGTCGCTTTCTCTTCACAGCAGGGATACTTCGTGGCCTTTGACCTCTCTACGGGAACAGTAGCGTGGAGGGGCGAGGTGTCGGATTATCCTTGGGATTCCTCTGGCTTCGGAGCCTACAGCATACAATCAGCTTATGGTATGATATTCCGAAATGCCTACTCTGGTGTTTACGCTATTGACTGGGACACCGGTGACATAGTCTGGAAGTACGAGGCACTAGCTGATAGCCCATACGAAGCTCCCTACACAGGCTCAAACGGCAGCACGGTGTACTGTTTCAACAGTGGTGGAAAAATCGCTGATGGCAAGATGTATATATCAAACGCTGAACACTCAGCCACCTACCCATTAACAAGAGGATGGTCGATGCACTGCATCAACATTACCACAGGCGAGCAAATATGGAAAATACAGCATCCCATGTCTAGCGGCGTTATTGCTGACGGCTACATGACAGCTACAGACTCATACACAGGCTACATGTACGTTTTTGGCAAGGGCAAAAGCGCAACCACAGTCACCGCACCCGACGTTGTCATGCCATTCGGAAACAGCGTTGTCTTAAAAGGCACGGTACTTGACCTATCCCCCGCTCAACCAGGTACACCATGCGTATCCAAAGACTCAATGGAAATACAAATGGAGTACTTACATCTGCAGATGTCTCAAAATGGACTATGGCAAAACGAGACTATGACAGGCGTTCCAGTGACTCTAACTGCAATCGGTACGGACGGCACAGTGATTGACATAGGAACCGTCACAACCAACGGATACTACGGCACATTCAGCAAAGCATGGACACCTCCAAAAGAAGACACCTACGAAATCATCGCTTCCTTCGCAGGAGACGAGTCTTACGGTAGTTCAGCAGCATCAACCGCAGTTTCAGTAGGTCCAGCGACAGAGCAAATCACATTCCCCGAACAAATAGTGCCACCAGACTACACGATGACACTCTTAGCAGGATTCATCGCGGTCATAATCGCAGTTGTCATAGCAACCGTACTCCTCTACAGGAAGAAGTAACACAAAAAACACATCCAAACTCAACTTCCCCTTTTTCTTATTTTAAGCTAAATCTCACGGGCACTCCCAACCCCATTGAAAATGCAAAAAAGAGGGATTGCGGCAAAAACAACCACTAACTCCTTTTCCTTTTTTCAATAATCACTCTTCAAAAACGTTTTTGCCACAAAATGTAAGTATAGGCTCGTTTGAAATACGTGATTGTGGGGAATATTCTATCAACAGAGCGGAAGCAATAGCAGTCTTACGTGAACTTTCCAATCTTCACACGGAAATCGCTTTTTCCGAACTTGTGGAAATCAATCAGTTGAATAAAAACCATGAATTCGAACTAAAGTTTAAGTGTGTTTTAGATACTCATGGCAGAAAATCAATTAATGAGTTTCTGGAAAAGAGAAATCTAAAGATGAAAGAGGAAAACGGATTCGTTATCGTTCATCAGTAGAGAGCAACTAACCAATTCTGTTAACAAAACCCCAAAGAATAGATATCTGGCTTTGATTAAGAAAAAAGAAGGGGAGTTGAGTTTGGCTCTGTTTTGTGCTGGCTACTTTTTCCTGTAGAGCAGTATTCCAACTATGGCGACTGCAATGATTACTGCAATTACTCCGGCAATGATTGTCATCGTATAGTCTGGCGGTAAACTTTGTTCAGGTATTACAACTGGTGCTGGTGCTGGACCCACTGAAACAGCGGTTGATGCTCCCGAGCTTCCATAGGATTCATCTCCAGCGAACGAAGCAATGATCCTGTAAGTGCCTTCTGCTTGCGGCGTCCAAGCCATCTCAAACGTGCCATAGTAAGCGCTGGTTGTTGCAGTGCCAATGTCAACTGGGCTGTTGTTCTGGTCGATAGCAGTGAGTGTTACTGGAACTCCGGTCATTGTTATGTCGTGGTCGAGCCCGTCAATTGGGTGCTGCATATGCAAGTAATTCATCTGAGTAGTCATCGAATCTTTAGAGACACATGGTGTGTCAGGCTGAGCGGGAGACTGGTCCAAGACTGTTCCTTTTATCACAACGCCGCTTCCCTTCGATATCACCATGTCCGGTGCTGTGACTGTTGTCATGCTCTTGCCCTTGCCGAAGACGTACATATAGCCGTTGTAAGAGTTAGCGGCAGTAAGGTAGCCGTCGGCAACCGCGCCTGGAGCCATGTTGCCCGCGACCTTCCATATGCCTTCACCTGTGGTGATGTTGATAGCGTGAAGCATCAGTCCTCTCATAATAGGCTGGCTTGGCGAGTGCTCAGTGTTGTACGTATACAGGACTCCGTCGGCGATGCGGGCAGTGCCTGTAAACCATGGATTGTTGTCCCCGAAGGGAGTTTCGTAGGGATACTCAGCTTTGTCTTTGTACCACCAAGATACCTTCCCATCGGCCCAATTGTAGGCAACGACGCCATCGTATTGGTTTGAGATGATGTTGCCTCCGAAAGACTGCACACCGTAGCATCCGAAGGTTCCCCAGGGCCAACTTGTCAGTTCGCTTGTCCATAGTTCTCTCCCAGTGTTTAGATCCCAGCAGTGCCAGTGTCCATCGTTCAATCGGACAGCATATTTGCCGTGATCAGCGACCGCGGTGCTTCCGCTGAAAAAGCCGTTAAGACCTGTACTGGTATCAGTCGAGACATTCCAAAGCAGTTGTCCTGTCTTTATGCTGGCGCCCATTATCATCTGGCCGTAAGCTACACCAACGCTAGACGGCGATATTCCCGCCGTTCCAACAGCGATTCCAGCTTCGTAGTCGACTACGCCCAAGCTACTGAACGGATAGGTTACGTTACTCAGTACCCCAAGTCTGAAATTCCCAAGAGTAAATCCTGAAGGATCTCCCTTTACAGTCCAGTTGATCAATCGATACCTGTTTGCGCCTGCTGCTGCTCCGACGTCCTGCACAGACAAGAAGTAAGGCCAATCGTAAGAAGCGTAGTAAGTGCCAGTTGTCAATGGGGCGATTGAGAAGTTCCAATTCACTGCGCCAGTCCATGGATTGTAGGTTATCAACCTTCCTCCGCCGACATACATGAGGTCTGCTCTTATGGCTTCAGTGCTGGCAGTTTCGCCTGGAACGACATCTACCTCTCTCTCACTGTAAATAATCATAGTGGGCACTTGATTTCCGATGCCTGTTTGTTCCCAATAGACTTGTCCAGTACGAAGGTCGTAGCATTGCCAAACGCTTGTTGGCATGTCATAGTAGGAACCGTTAACCAGTGTTTTGGCTACTTTCGTGAGGCTCTGGTAACATCTGCCATCATAGACGATGGATGGGCCACCGCCGCCAGTCTTGTAAGACACTGTTCCCATGGTCCCTCCGACGAGACCTCCGTCAGCCCCCTGTCGTTTCCAGACTATATGTGCGCTTTTGGGTCCTTGAACGTAAGGCGTAAAACCGTAGTTGCTCATGTACTTGTTCGTGTTTGCTGGCCATCCTTCTAGCGATACCGATCTTCCCACGCCTGCTACGATGCCGGTGCCTGGATAATTCCCAAGGATTGACCACCATTCTCGGTTCTCGACCGAAACTGGGCGCACCCAGTAGTCGGTTGGCAATGGAGACCCAGGATAAGAGCGTACAACGTCTTGCTGTACAACTAGGTCGTAGGGTCCGTCCGAGTCAGGTTTGTAGTATATTGACAGAGGAGCGTTAAGAGTCTGACCGCCAGCGTAAGACCCGGTCGGCACTGTATAGTTACCTGCAGGGAAAAAGCCTCCTGGAAAGTCAAACTTTACTTTCCATGTCCCAATCTGGTCTACCGTGTACTCAAAATAAGCCGATGTGTCTCCGAGAAAAGAATCCATAGGGCCGAATGAAACCGTTGTTCCGTCTGGCTTCGTAAATGTCACCGTGTACCCTCTAAAGTATCTTGATACATGTGTGGGCGGTTGTAGCCACACGTTAACCAACAGTGGTTGGCCTATCCCTATGGGGTTGGGTCTGAAGCTCATGTGAGCGATAGTCTCGTATTGAACGTTAGGCGTAGTACCGGCTGGGAGGGGGATGGATCCGCCTGATTGCGGATTAGTTTGAGCCGGGACAGTTGTAGCTGTTAGTGCGACATAAGCCACCAAAAGGATCAGAGTGATTGCAGTTGTTTTCAAGATTTTTTTTGTCATTGTATTTTTTTCTCCTTTTCTTTTTTGCGAAAGTCGGAAAAACCTCGCAGAATTGAGTTGATTCAGTACGCTAATAAAACTTGCGTGTCAACGAACTTCTATGAGGGCGAGCGAAGGAAATGCAGACCAGCTGAATTTTGCGAACAACATATGCTGTGGGATGAATCCGTCACAAGCACATTTCCAGAGTTACCGCCCCATCAACGAAATATTTCTTTACTTTTTTGTTGCAGCACTCTTCAATTAGAGTCGACAGAACTCCGGCGATATATACGCTCCAGTTCTCCCCTAAGTCGTGACGCAAATGAAAAGTTTCCTTATCCTTTGAAATGTGATGCTCATACCTGAACCAGTTTGCACGTTCGGCAAGAATAGTTGACATGAAAATAGTCACGCATTCATAATTGAATTCGAACCCCATTGTCCGAAACAAATCTATAGCTGTTATCGAGCCTGCTCTCTTGTACATGTCTTCTAAGATTTCTCTTCGGCAGCCCTCTACGATGCGGGAGAAACCCTTTTGTGTTAACGCAATGCATCCATAGCGTTTGAAGTATCTTTGATAATCACAGTAGTCTTTCAAGATTCTGTTAACAAGTGAGTTGAGGCTAATTCTCTCTCTTTCAGCCTCCTCGCTTAGGACATCGAGAACTTGTTTATTGACCCTAAATGACCGCCCGACCGAACGATTTTCTCTGTCAGACAATTCTGAAACGCTTCCCGATAGCAGTAATGTTTGTAACACAATATAACACTTTTCACTCTATCACACACAAAGTTTACCTAACATCTATCAGCGGCAACTAGAATTTGATTTAGGATAATGGCATCGCGCAATGGACTGGATTGACCTGATCACCGCACAGAAACAAGTGGCTGCTTCTAATGCTGGAGATGTTTGAGTTTGATAGTTGCCGTGCATTCCTACAAAGGTGGAACTGGAAAGACCACAATCTCCTCTAATCTAGCTGTTCTACTTGTGAAAATGGGCAAGAGTGTTTGCCTGTTAGACATGGATTTTCGCGCACCCAGTCTCCACGCGTTTTTTAAAACCCGAACAAACTATTGGATGAATGATTACCTAAACAGAGTTTGCAGCATTGAAAAAGTCCTGAGCGAGTGCAAATTAGAGGGGGTGCCAACGCAAGGAAAATTTTACATTGGTTTGGCAAATCCTTCACCCGATGCTATCCGCGAAATGGAGGCCAAAGGCAGAGACTGGGAATTAGGCGCACTGGACCAGCTCCTCTCTCTCAAGACAACACTAATTAAAAACATGGGTCTCGATTATGTAATCTTGGATACCAGCCCAGGTCTCACCTTTTCATCCATAAACGCAATCGTGGCCTCTGACGTTGTGCTTGTGGTTACAACCCTGGACAAATCTGACATTTTCGGAACCCGGCAAATGTTACTTGAAATCTATAAGACTTTCAACAAGAAAACCAGAATAATACTAAACAGAATTCCCATCGAAAGAATCTCTTCAACATCAAACAATCAGATTGCCCTAAGACTGAAAGAAAACGATTTGCCACCAGTAAGC
This sequence comes from Candidatus Bathyarchaeota archaeon, assembly GCA_963749465.1. GTDB lineage: Archaea > Thermoproteota > Bathyarchaeia > Bathyarchaeales > Bathycorpusculaceae > UBA11855. The sequence goes on from CAVVMH010000002.1 coordinate 7,558, forward strand.
ATCATACCATGTTTCTGCGATTTGCCTAGCGCAACAGGAGAAGGCGTATTTGCCTCTGAAAGACAAGAACATCCCTTCATCGAAAAACTGCAGGAAATAGCTACAACTCTGGAGAGCCTGTCCCCCTCTTAACGGCACTACTGAAGGGCATCTTGTCACCATTCTGACCAAACCCGAGTCCAGGTTTCTTGACTTAGGGAGGCTGGTCCCGGATTTATGACCATGATTATAGGATAATTGGAAACATGTTTCATTCGAATCATGACAGCAGATTTGCATGTACCAAAAGTTAGGTTCTAATATCTGCTTACCGCAATTGTTATGGGGGCAAACTTGCAAAAGAGGCTAATCTCAAGTCTCGTCTTGCTCTGTGTTCTAACAGCCCTCAGCGTGTTCTTCGCATTCTTGAGGGTTCCATTTCTGGGAAACCTTGTTTCGCACTATGATTCATCGAAAAACCCAGTCAACATTATTTTCAAATATGGCTACGATTATAGAAATGAGTTAAACACCTTCAGTGGGACATTCACCAAGGACTTAGTCATCGACGGCACAGCAACGACAAGGCTAATTCTTTCCCAAGAAGAACTAAGCCAGATACAGAGGAAACTCTCTGACATAGGCTTCTACGACTTCCCAAATATCTTTCCCTCAACGGGTGTCGTCACACCACGATCAGACTACTACCTTAAGGTTCAGAACGGCAGCACCGTCAAGGAGGCCACCTGGTACTCAGACTCATACTTAGACGCAAATACGGACCTGCAGCAGGTGGAATCCAACCTAAGCCAACTGTACAATCTCATAACCGGCATGATTGAAGGAAAACTGGAATACAAACTGCTGCCAGCCGCCAACGGTGCATATTGCTAGAATTTCTGTTCCCTACGTGCTTAAGCTTATAAATCGAGAGAACCAAAGTAGCTACTAAGAGATGGACAATATGGCAATAGACTTTGTAGGAATATTGGTGCAGATTGTGATAGCTGCCGTTGTACTTGCTCCTGTACTGTGGATTGCGGGAAGACTGCTTGCTGGCAAGGATAAGGCAAAATTCACTGACGCCCTCTGGATTGCAGTTCTGGGAACCGTTATAGGTGCTGTGCTTGGCGCGCTCGTTGGCGGGTTAATTGCAGCGATTGTAATGTTCATAGTCTGGCTTGCGCTGATCAAACACTTCTTTGACTGTGGCTGGTTAAAGGCTTTCGTAATCGCTGTGGTCGCGGTGATAATTTTCGTCGTCATCGTCGCAATACTAGCTATAATACTAGTGATAATCGGGTTTGGCATAATCGCACCTTGGTTCTAGGCTACTCCTAAAAGCTTTCCCTCTTTTTTTGTCCGATGGGCAGAGAAAAACTGGTAGGATGCAGATTGTACCAGGTCCCCGTTTACCGTTTATCTATTCGGGCAGGCAACCGAACAATGAATTTCGTGCCCTTGCCGATCTTGCTTTCAAAAGTAACAGCGCCACCTAAAGCGTCAGTCATTCGTTTAACAACCGCCAAACCGAAACCTTGACCTCTAGACTTCGTAGTGAACAGCGGAGTGAAAAGTCTATGCCTATATTCTTCGGGTATCCCCCTGCCAGTATCTCGAACGACGAGTACTGTCTCGTCTGCCTCTCTGGCTGCGCTTATGGCGAGTCTTCCACCATCAGGCATGGCTTGAACAGCGTTAGAAACCAGGTTGGTCAATACTCGTCTAATGATCTCAGGGTCCGTCACCATTGCAGCTACTTCATCAGGAATTTTAACCCTGACTTTGACCTTCTTGGGAATTCCCTTATTGACCAAGTCCTCGACCAAGACCTGCAGGTTCGTTTCTACCACAACTGGATTAAGTGGTCTGGCATAGTCTTGCAGGTCTTGAACAATCTTGTTGATGTAGCTGATGTTCTTCTCAATCTCCATCAGACTCTCGAGTGTGTTTTTCTTGCAGTCGCCTTCGGGGTATGACTCCAGCTCAGTTTTAGCCAAGTAAACATCGCCTATAATTGCTTGCAATGGGTTTCGGATATCATGCCCAACCATGCCAGCAGTAGCGCCTATTGCGGCCAAGCGCTCTGCGTCTTTCAACTTCGCCAACCTCTCCTCAGCGAGTGCCTCCATCTGGTTAGCATATTCCTCAACCTCAGATGCTTTCTCTTCAAGCCGTTCCTGCAGTCGCTCCAATTCTTCAGCTCGGTTTTGAGCAACATAACGGGTGCGTTTCAGTTCTTCTTCAGCTTTCTTTCGTTCTGTTATGTCGTGTCCATATACGTTGACGTAGTAGGTTATTGGTGCCACAACAAACAGAAATGTCTTTTCACCCATTTGCCCTTCGAACTCTTCCTTTTGTCCGGTGTTAAACGCGTTATCAATCATCAAACGCCAGCTTTCAGGAACAGTTTCATTAACTTTCCACTTCGACTGATCAATGACTTTCAATGCCGCAACATTACAGTACATTAATGTTCCATCTTTAGCGATGCGAAGGACAGGTTCAGGGTTTTCAGCTGGGAACTTTGCCAAAGATGCTATCTCCTTTTCAGCTTTCTTGCGCTCTGTAATGTCATGCACCATGCCAAGCGATTTTACAATTTGTCCGGATTTGTCCCGGATGTGAGTGCATTTTTCATGGACGAAACGTGTTTCACCGTTATCTTTTCTCACCACTCTATGTTCAATCTCGTAACCATCTTTGCCTTCCTTGAGGGACCCAGAGTAGGCTGCATCAACGGCTGTTCGGTCGTCAGGGTGGATAGCAGCCAAAAAGGCTTCGTATGTGGCTCCAAACTCTTGCGGCTTGAGACCGAAAATTCTGTAAACCTCATCAGACCACGTTAGCCTATTCTCCTTAAGGTCAAGCTCCCAACTGCCCAGATGAGCGATTTCTTGACTGCGATTAAGCCTTTCCTCGCTTTCTCTCAATGCTTCTTCAGCTCTCTTTCGTTTAGTGATTTCTCGGTTGCTGACTCGCCTACCAATCCATTTGCCTTCGTCATCAAAAACTGGTTGACACACGTGGTATATCCAGTGGGTTATTCCGTCTCGGGATATAATGCGAAAATCAATATCGTGACCCATTTCGGAACTTACTAACTCATAGTGTTCATCGAAAAGCGCTCGGTCTTCGGGGTGGACAATCTGATTAAGCAATTCGGGGTTTCTCGTAAACTCATCGGGGGTGTAGCCAGTGAACCTTTCACACGAAGGCGACATGAAGAGCACCGCGCCGTCGGGTCCAATCCAGTATTCCCAATCGTACGTAAAATTGGCTACAGTTCTAAATTTGATTTCGCTCGCGCTAAGAGCTGACTCTGCTTTTTTACGCTCAGTAATGTCCTCGAGTAGAGTAACGAAATGACCTTTGGATGGGCAATAAGCCACGACCCTGAACCACTGTCCTAGAGGCTCTGAATAGTTCTCAAATTGAGCAGGTTCCCCCGTGAGGGCAACACGTCCATAGACACCAATCCAGTCTGCAGGGTCCTTCTCAATACCAGGAAGAACATCCGTCACTCTCTTGCCAATGATGCTTTCTCTCTTAAGATGGGTCATTCTTTCAAAGGCGGAATTAACCTCAAGAAAGACATAATCAACAGGTTTGCCTGCCTTGTCAACAACAATCTTGTGATAAGCAAAGCCATCCAACATTCTGTCAAAGAACATGTCGAATTGTTTGCGGTCGCCACCGAGAGCCTTTGCCCACCCACTTGCTAAGTTGTCGGTTGACATGTGTAACTTCACTGATTAAAATACAAAAAAGGGGCTCGTTAAATATAAAATCGCTGCAATTTTTGGTGAGACTTTACTTCTCAAACCTCTTTGTGGCTTTTTCGGGAGCTTACCAAAGCTATAAGAAACAAACGGCTGCAACGTAAAGGCCAATTCTGCCTGTCCAAACTACCGATATCGCTAAACTGAACTTGCAACGTGACGCTGAAAGAACCAAGCGCATCCAGAATCAAAGATAAAGTGTACCAATATTGAGGCCAAAGGCGTGCCTGTGCTGTCGAAGTTGGACGTAACTAAACACTGTGGCTATGAGCTTCCATTCTGAGCTTGTTTATTTCTGTTCCGACCAGAAGTTAATAAGATTGAGGACCCAAGTGCGACAAACCAAATGAGCGAGCGAACTGAAAATCCAACTAAGGTCCATTCAGCGAATTGAGGTACGATGGAAAATAAGAAAAGACCTGCAAACAAAAACTGGTAGTTTCTATTCATGGTATAGTATCTCAGTTGGTGTGCAGTGAGGGTTTCTTTCTTCTCTCCCAGAAGAATGTGACATAGCGCGGCTGAGATGCCCAATAGGAAAGCCATGTCGATTGCGTACAAAGTTGAAGTGAATGGAAAGAGAACTTGGCTGGTGCTTTGAACGTTCAGGAGGTAGGGTTCAATCGCCACAAAAAACAACAGCGCAATGTTGAGAAACATTGTTGTGGATTTTCCTTGGTCGAGTTGTGAAATGAGGTTGCTGGTTCCCCACCAAATCACAACCAATATGGCGAAACTGAGACTGAACAAGAGGAGTCCTCCGACAATTTCCAGTTCAGTCTTAGGGTTTGCTGCAGTAAGAGAAAGAGCGCCTACTGCCAGCGCAAAGCCAAACACGGCTTCAGTCAATATCCGAATTGGTGAGTCCTTGAGCATTTCTTGACATTCACAGATATCGGATCTTGACTTCAAAAGCTTTGCCTTGCTCTAAGCACTGATGTTCTTCGGGGACGAAAACTTTCCTGCTGGAAAATAGGGAAAGCGTGGGCTTATACTCGGTTCCGTATACTCTATATCTCCACAGATTCTGTTCTCTGCCACTCTACCCCTGTTGCTTTGGGTTCTGATGAGGCAAGCAGTTTTGGTGGCGTACTGGTTTTAAAAAAACTTGAATCCTTGCGTTAGTTTTCACTTGTTCTCGTCTTTGTCTACGGTTACCGTCTCTTTTCTGATGACGATGTAGGGGTCTAGCTTTCGTCTTTTCAAGTAGAATATGAATGCCACCAGAGCTGCGATTGTTAGCAGGAAAATGAACACAAAGACTCTGTTGTTGCCTGCTTCACCTTCAGAGTTGTTGAGTTCCATTATTAGATTGTCGCGTTCGGCGAGCAAATCATTTTGCGTTTGGTTGAGGGCATTGTAGAAATTTTGCAGCGTGTTGTAGCTTTGTTGAAGGCTGTTTCTTGTGCTGTTTAGAAGTTCGTAGTCTGATTGCGATGCTACAAGTTCATTAATACTCGTTCTGTAGTTTGCATTGAGGGTAGTGTAGTCTTCAGAAAGTCTGCTGTTGGCGCTTAGGAGTGAATCATATGTTGTTACTTGGCTGTTATATTTGGTCTGCAGGTCGTTGTGTTGGCTGAGAAGGTTTGTGTAGTTTGTCAGGGAACTATTGTAGTTGGCTAATAGCCCGTTGTAATTGTTCAGCAATGTCTGAAAATCTGTTTGTTGGCGAGTGTAGTTGGTCAACATTTGATTGTACAGATTCTGCATTTCGCTGAAAGTCAATTGGCTAACGCGAGTAGAGTAAAATAACTGCGACGAATAGCTTGCTGCCTGGCTTGTCTGGAAGGTCAGTACACAATTTAGCGTTCCATTCGCGTTCTTGGGCAATTGAAATTCAATGCGGGTTGTTAGACTCTCGTTTTCAATAAAATCCCACGTCAGGGTTCGGTTTTTAATCTCTTGCAGACTTGAGTTCACTGGGGCATATATGAATAGCGTGAATGTTTGTAGCGTTAGGGCTGTGCGTGCAGTTATTGTAACGTTGTGCGTTATTGTGTCTAGGGGGTGAGCTTCCTCCGGGAATGTAATGGCAATTGTGACGCCATCGGCGCGCAACGTAGTTTGGTTTGGCGAAGCTCGAGCTTGAGAGACTAGTACTGACAACAAGACTAGCGCGGTTAGTAGGCAGGTTTCTTTTTTCGGGAGCATTAATGGTTTCCCATCGAAAAATAATCAGAAAGAATATTTATGGTTTGTTTATCCTGCGCTAGATTGCAAGGTTTGGGCTAAGGTAAGGCGTAGGCATATTCTTGATTATTTTGACCAAGGTATTGATTTTTCTCGGTGCGCTCTTAGACCGCCAAGCTAAGTCCAACCTGAAGAAACGGTTCCATAGTCTTCAAACACGCGAGGAAAATTATTGAGGGATTGCAGGTATTTTATTCATGATGCTTTTACCAACTACAAAAACATTCCCAAGAAGTTCTTCTCCGTCTTTCTGAATGCGTTTTGCTTCTACTGCGCCTTTTGTGACGATAGTTTCCCACATTTGAACAACATAGCCTTATGAATCGTTTATTTCAGATATCGTGGGAATGGCGCCTGAATACTTCGTAGTTACCCCCTAAAAGAAGGAGAAAGGGAACTGGACCAAAAAGCAGCAAGAACCGCCCCCAAAACAGAACTAAACGCAATAACTGCAGCGATTCCCAATAGAAGACTATTCCAAAAGTTATTAATACAAAAACATTTTCAAACAACGTGGTGACAACTTGAAAAACATAATCAAACGCGTTACAACCCTGACAATTCTCACAGTTCTAATCGCAGTCGCATTCATAGCAATTCCTGTCGAAGCAATCACAAACGGCCAACCTGACGGTTCCAGACACCCATACGTAGTGTTAATCGTAGCTGACACCGCGAGTGGGCCAGCGTGGCGCGGAACAGGCATCCTTCTCACCTCAACAGTAGTCTTAACAGCGGGACACGTCACTGACGGAGCAGTCGCAGCCAGAATCTGGAAAGACGAAATCGTTCAAGGAAACCCTCAATATCCCTTCAGCGGATCAACATCATACGATGGCACACCTTACACTCACCCGGACTTCGCAATTGGCAACTTTCCTGGACTCCCCGGCTGGATCACTCATGACGTAGGCTTAATTGTCCTAAGCGAGCCAGCAGTCGTAGCAAGGTACGGAGCAACTCCCCAGCATAGGCATCACCGAAACACTGCCAGTCAAGACTCCCCTTGACTTTGTAGGCTACGGCGTTCAGTTTCAGGTCAGAGGAGGAGGCGTAAGCCCATATGACGCCTGGGCTGGTCCTAAGAACCGATTTTATGCATGGGGCCAACTGCTCTCCACAAAATCAGTCATAAGCGACAACTTCATCACATGCAGCGCCAACAAAGCTCAAGGCAAAGGAAGCACCGCATTCGGAGATTCAGGAGGCCCTGCCCTACTGGGCGGCACCGACACAGTGTTAGCTGTTACATCCTTCGGAACAAACGACAACTGTGCAGGCACAGGATACTACGCCCGAGTAGATACGCAAGACGTTCTGGACTGGATAAATGAATTCTTGTGATTAGGGAACGAGCAGCGTTCCTCTTTTTCTCCTTTTCAAAACAATGTCATGCACACCAACACTGATGGAATACACCTTTTCTCCCCAAAAACAGGTGCATCAATAACGCACACAAAAAGGAGGAGACTATCTTGGGACACTTTTGTTCTACAGGATTCTTCTACGGTTGCAATACTGTAGCTATTCTATCTTTGTTTTTCCACCATGAAAGCGATTTTAACCACTGCCCGATACTCTACAATCTTGTTGTTTTCCACTTTAGCAGTGCATCGTTTCACGTGAACGCTTTTTATGTTTCTAATCGTCTTTGCAGCTTCGTTAAGAGCATTTTCTGTCGCTTCTTTCCAGCCTTTCGGTGAAGAACCAATCAATTCCACAATCTTAACCACAGGCATTTTGTCACCAGGTAATAGAGTGCCGCACTCTACACTTTAGCTTTTTGGGCACGCAGAATAAAAATAAAAAAGAAGAGGAAAATGCCCGAAGGGAATTTCGAATAGGCTATGCTTTCTTCGCTTCTACAACTTTGGCAATGGGGGCATTCTTCTTGACTGACTCGATTCCGCCTACACAACTTTCCTTGGAAGCGTAGGCTTCGCTGGTAGCAATGATTTCACCGTTGGCAGCTTTCAAACGAAATCTAAATTTCCCTTTGGCGTCCTGGTACCATTCAAAAACTGGTTCTGGCATTCAAATCGCCTGATTACTTTTCTGAAATTTAGAATATAAACTTATTCTATTCAGGATTCTTCTGATGGTTTACATGAAATCAAATCCCACTGGCATCGCTGCAAAAGTTTGTAAAGCGAGCGAGACAAACCGCCATTGGTTAAAACTATACCACATTGAATGATGGCAAAGAAAAGTAGGGAAAGTGGCGGGTTCCCGCATTAGGTGTGTTGAAGGCTATGGTGTCGACGGAGGTGGAATGACTTTGTTTTCAACCCAAGCTACGAGTCGGCTAAAAGGTAAGCTTATTTGAGCACTAGTAATGTCGCCGTGTCCGGCGCCGACCACTTTGTAGAGACGATACAAGTCGGAGTTCCCTGCTGCGTTAACTGCATTCATAAACTCTATTGACTGCGAATAAGGCACCAGACCGTCTGCGGTTCCGTGCAAGGTTATCGTTGGCACTGCAATGTCTACTGCGCTGAAAGTCGGCGATATTCTTTCATAAGCCTGTGGCTTCTCCTCAGGAGTGTTCATACCACACGCGAGCCAGATGTCAGTTCCAGAATTTATACTGAAATTGCGGAACGCGTTTAGTTGGTTACGCAGCGGAAGTGGGACTAATGGGGCAGTAAAAGGAACTGGAGGGATTGCACTGCCATGGGCTAACAACGAATTCTGTAGAGCAGTGTCGTCTGTGAGGTTGGCATAGACCATCTTGTCTGCGAACTGTGTTTTCAAATTCTTTGAACCGAAAAGGTCAAACACGCCATCATAGAGGTTCGGATATTTCGCCCCGAGCTCCAGCACGATGTTGCCACCCATCGATGCTCCGAAGAGGTAAACATAGCCAGTGACACCATAGTTGTCGATGACGTATTCCGTCAGCTGATGTGTGCGAATTATTCCCTCCTTCACTGAGTATCCTCCTTCACCATAATTTGATGCAGCAGTCGCTGCGCCCATGCTTAGAAAACCTAAGGATTGGGCATCCAGTGGAATAGCGTTAGGGTCAAGCACGTGACTGTAACCTCGACAAAGCACGACCAACCTTCCATTCCAAGTATCAGGGATCTTAATCCAGCTGTTTGCTCCGCCCAAAGCAATTTTCGTTTGGGTATACGAATATGTAACGCCTGAGACAACAAAGGAGCGTCTTGTTATTACTACCTTTGGTTCAGCTTGGACCAGAGCGGTTAGTGGTGTAGCCATCAGAACCGCCACAAGAACCAAGACTATAGCAAAGTTTCTGCTTTTCATTTTCTTTTCACCTCCCCCTAATCTCCGCTACTCCCCCTCCCAAGAAGAGTGCAAAGCCTCAGTCTCTTCTGCTTAGTTTAAAAGACTTTTGTAGAACAAAATCATAGAAAATAGACCTAAGAGTTCTATATGTAATTGGTTTTATGGGACTTTCCAGGACAATCAAAGACGCAACCCACAACCTAAACAAGCACTGTCCACCACACACAACCCAAAACAAACCGTTCCAATCCCGTAGTGACAAGAACTAGTCTTCTTCTATCAGAAAGAATCTGAATATTATTGAAACAAACGTCTTTGTTTCAAAGTCAACAACAAACTTATCGATTGTGGTCATTATTGCAGTTGCTTTGGTTGTCGTTGTTGTGGCAGTAGCGATTGTTCTATTATTGAGACGAACAAAGAATAGTTCGAAAAAAAATTAGACATACTCAGAGCAAACCAAAGTGTAATGCCAAAAAAACAGAAAAAAGAGATTCTAGCTAAATCCTCAGATTGTTCTTGGCGACCTAAAAAACTAAAAGTACCCATCAGTTTTAGGTAAACAATGTCGCATCATTGGGGTTACGTTGCAGCTGTCGTTTCAGCAATTCTGTTTGGGGTAAGTTCTACTCTAAACAAGATTGCTCTAGAAAATGTAAACCCCACCATTATTGCTGGAATGATATACTTTGTCGCTGGCGTTTTCCTATTCGCCGTTCACCTTTCGCCATTATGCAAAAAGATTCTAACTACACTTGATACTTCAGAAACAGAAACCAAAATAACGAAAAGAGACTTCAGAGTCCTTGCCTTTGTGGTTCTTTGTGGTTCAACAATTGCCCCCCTGCTTCTCTTAAATGGTCTCAATCAAACAACAGCGATTAATTCGTCTCTACTTCTTAATGCCGAATCATTGTTTACTGTGGCAATAGCCTTTATTTTCTTAAATGAACGCTGTGCAAAAAGAGAGTACATCGGAATTTTTATGTTGCTTTTCGGGTTAGTTTTCTTAACGACAAACGGTGCATTCCAGAAACTCACGTTGACCGAGAACGTAATCGGCAATCTTCTCATAATAGGAGCATGTTTCTTTTGGGGAATAGACAACAACTTGAGCAAATTCCTAAGTCGAAAAAGAGACATCATAATGATAACTGGACTAAAATGCTTCATTGGCGGATTAGCTTTACTCAGCCTATCTTTCTTTCTCGGGTTTAGTTTCAGCATTCCATTAGTCTCTATACCGTACATTCTATTTGTCGGAGCATTCAGCATAGCGTTCTCAATCATGTTTTTCCTTTTTGCACTACGAAAACTAGGCTCAATGAGGACAGGAGTAATCTTTTCACTTTCTTCTCTTTTTGGAGCAGTTCTGGCTTTTGTTGTTTTAAGAGAATCATTCACCATTATTCAGTTAATAGCAGGGTTGGTCATGATACTGGGAATATACGTTCTTTATCGATGTGGAAAACGATAAGCTAGTTAAGCAAAAACTCTCAGAATGACAAACGCCAAAAAGAAAATCACACCAGCAATAAGGAACATTGGAACGAAACCCAACGTTTGAGCAAGAAAAGGCCCCAGGAAACAACCGGACGCCGCGCCCAAACCCACGAGAACGTCGAAAACACCAGCCCTGCCAGCAGGCACGAGCTCCATCGACAATGAAATCATGACGAATATAGAAAACTGCGTAGGCAAAATTTAACAACACCAAAATAAGAGCAGTGAAAACCGTCGTGGCAAAACCTACCTCGATAACCGCAACGAGCAGAAAAATCAATGCACTTCGAAGAAGAACAATTCGGCGTATCGGCTTTTTCGCATCCCCAAAAGCTCTTCCGCCAACGAAAACGTAACCCGCGATGGCACCCCCAGAATTCAGCATGTAAATCACAAAAATCAAGCTCGAGGGAAAAGCAAGATTTTCAGCGAAGAAAATCGGCAAAGGCGTCAAAAACGTGTTTAACGCCAAGGAGAAAAACACCAACGCAACCCCGAACGCAAGGAAACTCTCCTGTTTGAGCTTACCAGTCAAAGAGTACCCATCGAGAATCTGCGACGCAGCTCTAACACCACGGTCAGTGAAATCTATCTTCCTCTCAACACTCACCAACCTCCGCTCAAAAATCAAAAGCGGGTCCGAAACCAAGAAAGTTGACAGAACAAAAGCAGCCAAGTTCAAACCACTACACAAAAACAACGTGTAATCAGCACTCAAACTGAAAGTCGAAGCCACCAGCCCCAAAAGCAACCCCAAGAGCCAACCAACTTCAGTGATCTTCTGGTAGGAAGCAAACGATTTTTCCCAATCCTGCCGAGAATAATGCTCAGCTATCAAAACATTCTTGGGCGCCTCATGAGCCACATGAAGCATTTGCATAACCACATACAGAACGATGAACAGAAGGATGTTGCTGCCAACGAGTGTGAAAACGTAAATGATTACCGCTGCTGAAACGAAAGACAGAAGAATGTAACCCTTGTAACGCCTGGTCTTGTCACAAATGTAACCCCAGAAGAACGAAGCAGGAATCCCCACCAGCAAAGCCACCGAAGCCATAACACCCAATTCAACAAGCGAACCGCCAAGGGTTCTCACCACATAAAGCGGAATGAAAATCGAGAGCAAGCCGAACGCCATTTCATGGAAGAAGAACCCCAATCGCCACATAGCCGAGGAAGGAATTACACGACGAATTAAAACATTTAGTTCCCTCCCCCAAAACCGCAAGCTGATGAAACCAAACAACAACACCCACACACCACGCCTCCAACCATAAAAAACCCCAAAAAACAACCAAATCATACAACAAAACACAACCCACCCCCAGCCACAAAGACATTGCTGAATTTCCCATCTCGGAATAATCCAGTTCCTTACTGTCTGCAAGAATCTGATATGTTTTCGCTGTGGAAAGCTCACTTTTAAGCATTTAAACACTAAGAAAATCGTGCGACTTCAGACTACATAAAGAAGGAGAAGCGTAAATAAGATGAAAAAACTCAGAAGTTCAGTAACCCTGTTTATAATAGCATTAATAACACTATCCACAATGTCCTGCGTCCTGAAAACGCAAGCAGCGCCGCCAGGAAACCACTTCTTCAACGTAACATTCACCCCCACAGCCGTTGACGTAAGCCAAACCATCCAATTTACCGTCCAAATCACCAACGACCCCGCCAGCCAAGGCAACATCGGCTCCATAAACCTAACCACACCACTAGGGTTCACAGTCACCACACAACCAGAAGTAACATCACCCTCAGGAACATGGACAGTCAACGTTCAAGACGAAGTCAAAATAGGCATAAAACCAAGCTCTCCACAAGAAACACTGCTTCCAGGCCAAACACTCACGATAACCTTCTACGCCACCACTCCAGCACTTCCAGGATCATCCACCTGGACCACAGAATGCAACACAAACCCAGGATTCGGAGGAATACCATTCAACCTGCCTGCTGGCGCACAACAACCCGTTATAGTCACCAGCTCAGCACTTGTTGCCCCATCAATCAACGCCATTCCAGCAATAATAGACCAGGGCCAAGCCTCAAGCTTAACCAGCTCAACCGTAACAACCGGTTCAGCTCCATACACGTATCAATGGTTCCGGAAAAGCCCAACTGAAACCGAATACCAAGCGCTCGCCTGCGGAACCTCATCAGACTATTACTTCGTAACCGACTCCAACACAGACGTAGGAACTTGGAGTCTCATCCTCGGAGTAACAGACAGCGCAGGTGCATCAGTGAACAGCACCGAAGCTTTCATAACGGTCAATCCAGCGTTGGCCGCTCCGTTAGTGACAGCTTCTTCCTCAACAATTATCCAAGGACAAACATCCAGCCTCACCAGCTCTGACATAACAACCGGAACAACACCGTACGTTTACCAATGGTTCCAGAAAAGCCCAACCGACTCAGACTTTGCACCAATAGACGGAGCAACGTTGAACGGCTACATTTTCTCAACAACTGCTTCGACAGCCACCGGAGCTTGGAGCTACAACCTCAGAGTAACCGACGATTGTGAAGCATACGTAACCTCAAACACGGTCACTATCACATGCAACCCAGGACAATTCGCCATCACAGCCTCCGCAGACATAAACGGCACGATAAATCCAAACGGAACCGTGTACCTAAACAACGGCACAGACCAAGTTTTCACGGTAACACCCAACACCGGCTATCACATCGCAGATGTAGTAGTAGACGGAACATCAGTCGGACCCATCACCTCATACAAGTTCACCGAGGTAACAGCGAACCACACCATAACCGCCAGCTTCGCAATAAACACCTTCACTATAACCGTAAACCAAGGCAACAACGGCCTGATCACACCCGGAACCTCCTCGGTCAATTACGGCGATGCCCCAAGTTTCACCATGACTCCAAACATTGGGTACGAAGTCAAGCAAGTACTCGTCGACGGCTCACCCGTAACCATAGACGGTCAAAACAAATACAAGTTTCCCGCTGTAAGCGCCTCGCACCTGATAACCGCCATATTCACAATCAACACCAAGCTAATACTAGCTTCAGCAGGAGCCCACGGCACAATCACCCCCAACGGCAACGTCTTCATAGATTACGGAGCTGACCAAAGCTTCACAATAACGCCAGCAGCCAACCACCACATCTTAGACGTCATCGTAGACGGAACCTCAATAGGACCAGCCGCTTCATACACATTCACCAACATCATATCCGACCACAACATACGAGCCATCTTCGAAGTAAACGACCCAACAATCTTCGCAAACGCAGGACCAAACGGCACGATCAACCCAAGCGGAACAGTCGTACTGGGTTACGGCGACAGCCAAACATTCACCTTCACGCCAGCACCTGGCTACCACATCGCCGAAGTAAAAGTAGATGGCAACACAGTCGGTACACAAAACTCGTATACCTTCAACCACGTTACCAACGACCACACAATCAGCGTCACTTTCGCACTTAACCAGTACACGATAACCATCATTAGCCCATTCGGTTCACCAACTGCTTCAGCCATGGTCCATGAAGGCTCAAACTTCACCGCTTCAGTCACCAGCACCGAGGGCGATACACAACACCGATGGATTTGCAAAGGCTACAGCATCGATGGCGGACCGATAAACCCCGGAATAACTCACACCTTGGTCAACATCAAAACAGATCACACCATAACCTTCAGCTGGCAAGAACAATACTACATAAACATAATCTCACAATACGCCACAACCACCGGAACCGGATGGTACAACTCAGGCACCACAGTAACAGTCTCTGTACTCAACGACATAATCCCAGCCAACGATGGCACACGACGAGTCTTTAACGGCTGGAGCGGAGCAGCTTCAGGCACAGCCTTAACAAGCAACCCAATACAAGTAGACAGCCCGAAGACGGTGACAGCAAACTGGAAAACCCAGCATCACTTGACCGTGAACTCTGAAACAGGCAACCCAACAGGCCAAGGATGGTACGACGCAGGCACAATAGCCACATTCAGCGTACACACCCTCGTTGCAGGCGGCTCAGGCGTCCAATCTGTCTTCAAATCATGGACGGGAACCGACGGTGCTTACAAGGGACAATTAGCTTCTTCACTGGTAATCATGAACAGCCCGATAACAGAAATAGCAACTTGGACAACCCAATACCAAGTAACATACGTCACCTCAGGAAACGCATTACAGGTCACAACTCCCCCAGCTGAATGGATCACCTCAGGAGCTGCAACAACCAACGCGTTTCCCAAATCAGTGACAAACACAGCCAAAGACATAAAATGCAACTTCGTCAGCGACGACAGACCAACCACAATCACTAAACCAGTCACCGTAACAGGCACCTATCAGACTCAGTATCTCCTGACGTTCAGCCAAAACGGCATAGCTTCTGATTCTTCCGGAACAATCTTAACCGTCTTAGGCAACGCAAAAACATACGAACAACTTGCAACCAGTATGTGGTTGGATCGCGATAGTTCAGTTGCTTTCAGCTATGCCCAAACTGTCAAAACCACAAACGCCGGCAAGCAATACTCCCTCCAGAACACAAACGCCACCTCACCCCTGACAATAAATGCACCAACCATGGTCCAAGGCAACTACGAACCCAAAAATGAACCCGAAACAAGCACACCGTTGAGCACAATAGCATTGTCAGCGCTACTGCTACTCCTCTTAGCCTTGCTTGCGGTACTGTTACTAGCACGACGAAGAAAGAAAAAAGCTACAACCAACGCCGACGAAGTCGGCTCCTAAGCAAAACCACCTTTTTTTCTTTATCCCCACGGCAAAGAACCTGCCAGTTTCGCACAATTACCTATGCGAAATGATAAAACGAACAAACAGGTACCCAAAATAAGCGACGCCAAAGACCGTGATAGACGCTTCAAACAGCAAAACAGCCAAGTTCTGTTCGATCCCTCTAAAGTACCCATTCTGAAGAATACCTGCAATCACTATGCTTTGCAGAAACAAAGCGCTGCCCAAACAGCTCAAGCCCATACAATTGATTAGCGTAACCAACCTGCGATCAAGCTTCGGGAACCTAAACATGCTCTCTCTCCCCATTAAGGTCACTCCAGCTAAAAGTCTTAATATGCTTTGCCATGGGGGCAACGACTAAAAACTGTCACTGTCTGTTAACCACACGAAGAATACAAGTCTTAGCGTTTGCGCTTCTTCAAGTAGACCAGAGCAGCTACGGCAAGAACAGCAGCAACCGCCACTGAAACAGCAATAACCTGCAACGTTGGGAAAGGCTCCTGAACTGCGGGGTCCAAGGTTTTTGTAGGCAATATAGACGTAGAGTTGTCGGCGGATGTGGGTGTTTGTGCTGAAGAAGAATTTTGGTTTGGGCTTGTTGACGCATAAGCAGATCCAGCTTCCCCTGGTGCAAGAGTGAAAGTATATGGTGCAGACGCACCTTTGTTTCCACACAAGTCTGCTGCATAAACAACAATTGTATACTGCCCATATGCCAAACGGAGCGTTGGGTTTCTTTCAATAGTTTGATTGGCACCCCCGTTAATGCTACAACCCGTCCAAGAGGTCGGTTCGTTAACATGGAAAACCAAATGCCAATATGTCATGTTTTCGTAATCAGAGGGCAAAAACTGTCTATCGTAAACCATCTTTTCGATATCTAGGGTAACAACTGGAGGATTTTTGCCATTAATGGAGAACACAATAGAATTAGAAGCGTATACATTTCCGATGCCATCCGTTCCATAGACCCTCAGTGAATGGGCACCATTTTGCAGGTAAGTTATGTTTACGCCGCTTGGGCAGTCAACGACCATTTTCTGGTCTAAACTGTATCCCGCCCAAGTTAGTGGCTTATAGCTGTTGAACTTTACAGATACCGTGATGGAATTGTAAGTTGTATGCTGGGGAGAAACTACTGTAATTACTGGAAAAACCGAGTCAACTATGAAATAGATAGTTCTGTTGAAGCTCACAGCTTCTGAAGAGAAATTCCCAAGGCTGGTATGTCCACGGATGAATAGTTTGTGGGCGCCTCTTGAGATACCCACAATTGTAGCATTTGCATATCCATACATGCCATAAACAAAACCGCGCGAGTCTACTTCGTTTTTTATGGATGCACTATTTTCTGGTTGCCCATCTATACTGTATCTAACCTCCGCTAATTCTTCAACGCCGAGGTTGGGGATTGAAGAATGATGCATTTCTACTTTGACAATAAGAGGAATTTTTGAGTCATAATCGTATACCGTGTCTGTAGTTGGAGAAATTACCGTAACGGTCGGCTTGCTATAGCTGAAATTGGCTAAGGCTGACTGACTGAGAATCCCTGACAGTATCGTTGCAGAAACCAGCAGAGCAAGAACTGCAGTGTTCCTGTTCGTTGCTTTATCCCCTGCTCTAACGTGTGTTGCTTTGGGGATTAAAGGGTTCTTGTCAGGGTTTCTTGACTAACCCGCAGTCAAGGTTTCTTGACCAAAAGAAGTTACAGCATCGAACCTGTATTCTCTTGAATACTTGTTCTGGAGTTGAAATGAACAAAAGAAAAGGGAAAGTTGAGTTTTGAATGTGGGATTTCTATCGCTTTTTGAGTAGCACGACAGCTACAGCAAGTCCTATGACAAGCGCAAGAATGATTGCGATTCCTGTACCAACAATAGTCATCGTGTAGTCTGCTGGAGTTGGTTGCTCTGGTATTTGTATCTCTCCTGGCGCTGGACCAACCATCACGGCTGTTGATGCCGAAGAACTTCCATACGAAGCGTCTCCCGCAAAGGAAGCCACAATTCTATAGGTGCCTTCGTTCGGAGGAGTCCAAGGACAGGCAAAAGTGCCGTGATATGCGTCTGTTGTAACTGTGCCAATGTCGACATAGCTTCCATCTGAGGCAAAAGCAGTCAAGGACACTGGAACGCCAGTCAATGAGATGTTGTGCCAAATTCCATCGATCGGTTGCTGCATATGCAGATACTCCATGTAAGCACCTACAGAATCCTGAGACACGCACGGGGTCCCAGGCTGAGCAGGTGACTGGTCTAACACAGTGCCCTCAATCAACACGCCCGTTCCTTTCGCCACCTCAGTCATCGGTGCAGCCACAGTTGTTGCGCTTTTTCCCCTTCCGAAGACGTACATTGTGCCGTCATAGCTGCTGGAGAACGTTAGATAGCCGTCAGCGATAGCGCCAGGAAACGTCCTGGAACCACCTACGCCTGAATATGCAGAGATATTCCATATGTTTGCGCCTGTAGTAGCGTTAATGCAGTAGAGTTCTAATCCTCGGTTAATAGGTTGGGATGGAGTGTGCTCAGCAGTGAACGTAAATACCTTTCCGTCAGCAACGTAGCTGGTGCTATGCCAAGCGTAGCCTCCATTATAGGGTGTCTCGAACGGGGCAGAAGGTGCTTGGAATGCCCACTCTATGTTGCCATTGGTCCAGTTAATAGCATGCACACCGTCATAGCCGTTGTCGAAGATTAGGCCGTAGGCAGATTGTATATCGTAAGCACCGAAAACTCCCCAAGGCCAACTTGACAAGGGGCTTTTCCACGCAATTTTTCCTGTGTTCAGGTCCCAAGCCCACCATTCTCCGCTCATCATGCGTTCGGCGAATTTTCCGTGGTCAGCGATTCCCGGGGTTCCGAAGAACGTCGCCCAGTTGTCGTCATTAGTGTTAGTAACGTTCCACAACAGCTGTCCCGTTCTCAGGCTCGCAGCTTGCACGTACGTTCCTATGCCAACACCTGTCCCTGTTGAACTGATTGTTCCTGTAGTAACGGCTATGCCAGATTCGTAATCCACCGTGCCCACACTGCTGAAGGGCCAAGATATGTTTCCCCATATTCTTTGAGTAAAGTTTTGGATTGTTGGTTGCCCTCCACCAATTCCGATGACCTCTGTGCCCGCGTTGTTTGCGATAGTCCAGTTGATTAGACGGTACTGGGCGGTTGACCCTGACCCGATTGTCTGTATGCTTAGACACCAAGGATCACGGTAGAAGGTGCCAGCTCCAACGCCAGTTGGTTGTCCTGTGATGTTTGCCGATACAACACCAGTCCACGGATTGTACTTTATGATCCGTCCTGGGTTGCTTCCCGAAGCTGAGATTAAAGCAACTAGGTATGGGTTTTCTGTGTGCTGAGCTTCTGCGCCAGGGACTTCAGCTCCGCCTGGCTCATATGTTATTATCGTTGGAAGCGTCTCGCCTGAGGCTACTGGGCGTTCCCAGTATACGTCTCCGGTCCGGAGGTCGAAGCAACGCCATTTGGTTACTGCGCTTACACTGCTTGGGTATTGCCACGTGCCGTTGATGTAAACCGGGTCTGGAGGAACCGATACACTTGCGTAGCATCTTCCAGCGAAGACTATGGTCGGTGTAACGCCTCCGCTAACGGACGAGTATTGTCCTGATACTCCTCCGAGGAGTCCACCTATCGCTCCTACCTGTTTCCAGAGTATGTGTGCACTGCCTGGCGCTTGGACGTAGGGAACGAATCTGTAGTTGCTCATGAACCTGTTCGTGTTGACTGGCCACGGTTCCGCTCCTCTTCCTCCCTCAACGCCCGTAGCTGGCCAATTTCCAAGAATTGACTTCCACTCTCTGTTATTTGGTGATACCGGTCGTGTCCAGTAATCGGTCGGAATCGGGGCTACAGGATATGAAGCCACAAGATCTTGCTGCACCGTAACTTCTACTTCTGGAGTTGAGGTTGGCTTATAATATGCTGAACCGAGGAATGTGGCACCGGATGTTCCGTTGGCTACAACTCTTCCCTGATAGTAGGCTGCTGCCGGATAGTACATTCCCAGGAAATCGTATCTGAACTTGTATGTTCCCACCTGGTCAGGCACGTAGGTTGCCCATGCGCTTCCGTCGCCCGCAAAGGAAGACAGTGGGCCGATTTTTTCTGTGGTTCCATCTGGCTTTGTGATAACGACTAAGTGCGTGTTTTCAAAGTCCCGGGCAACATGAATTGGAGGCTGATTCCAAAGATTCACGAGCAGTTGTTGGCCGACGCCTATGGGGCTGGGATTGACTGCAAGGTAAGCGGTTGGGTTAATCGTAATGCTAGGCGTAACTCCAGCTGGCAAGGGTCCAGCTATTGGCTGGCTTAAAGTTTGAGCTTCCACCGTCACATTCGTCATGGCTGCAACTGAAGCCATCATAATAATCAAAGCAATCGCAATTATTTTTGCCGCGTTTCTTGTTGAAAGCATTTTTCTTTCTCCTTTGAGTTTTATCGCAAAGCTTGAAAAGAGCCTTGCAAAAACTAGCTTATACTCAGATTTGTTTATAAGACTTGTCAAAAAGCTATATTCCATAACAGTAAAGCAAATTTTGCTGAATTCAACCAAATAAACGCAAGAATTGGAAAACGGATATCGTACTCTCCCTCAACCTATTCTCCAATTTGCTCTTAAAAGAAAACTTCCCCACAAACCCGCCAACACCTAGCTACATTTAGAAAAAACGCAATCCGAAGCCAGCCCCAACAAAGACAGACGGGCAAAACTTAAAAACGGTTGCACTCAATCTAGGTACTACGTTACTCGTAATCATGAGGTGTGCGTGAGTTTGAAGGGGATAGCTATTTGGATATTAGGATTCTTTTCTTTCCTATCAGCAGCCAACGTAATAAATGCTGTTTTCATGTGGTTCAATACGGGACCGGCAAGCACATTCACTCCTTACTTGCTAGGCGGCGTCACTGGGCCGATTCCGGTTTACGCCTATTTCGTAATTTCAGTGCTTGCAACATTGGTATTCTTTGCCGTTACAGCTGACCGTGTAGTAAACGAGCTGTCAGTTGGTGACCAAATTGGCGTCATTAATGAAAAAGCAAATCGATTACAGGCTGGTCAAGAATCTCAACGAACAGTCCTGGAGGGCGTGCAAGCCAAAGTTTTCCTGCTCGATGAGAGCTTGGAAAACGCTCGTCAAGAGTTTTCCAGGCAGATCCTTGAACAAGGCGATGCGATAAAAAAGAATGCGGAGACCGGGCATCAAGCTCAACAGAAGATCCTGAATGGTGTGGAGGGTCGAGTGTTCCTCCTCGACGAAAGCATGAAGGGTGTTAAGAAGGGGCTTAATGAGCAAGCAGAAGCCATTAAAGGGGTCAACACAAACTTGGTCGAAAGAGTCAGCCCTCAAATATCTGATGTCAAAGCAGACTTGGCACAGGTTGAACAGAGAGACAAGAAAACCGAAGCAGCCAACGCAAAGCAAAGGGACGAAATCAAGGAGATAAGATTGAAACTGGAAAGGTTGGAAGCCACGTTAGGTACGCCTAAAACCTTGCTTACAAGCCAAAGCAATGTGGAAGATGTCAAAGGAATAGGTCCAGGCAAAGGTGCTGAGCTCAAAGAAATCGGAATAACAAACGCAGGCGACCTTATCATGGCCGATCCTAAAGCTGTAGCAGAGAAAACTGGTGCTTCAGAAAACACGGTAGGAAAATGGCAAGGGCGAGCCCAACTCTCACTTATTCCAGGAATGAAAGACAAGGACCTAACGCTGTTAGAAGAACTCGACATAACAGACAGAAAGAGCCTTGCCACACAAGATCCGATTGAACTTGGCAAGAGAATAAACGCTATCTTCAAGGTGAATCTTGCGAGGGGCAAGGTCTCGGAAGCCGACAAGCCAACAATTGAAGAGATAGATTCCTGGGTGAAATTCGTAAAATCCTGATAAGGTTCCATAAGCTCGATCCAGCATCCAAAGTAAAAACCAAAACCAAAGTTTTTTCTCTTTTTCAACCTACCCCGGTCTCTATTTCTACTAGCACACTGGAACCCCACACACCAAAGCAACTCAAAAGCCTGAAAATACTCAGAATAAATCCCCAAATCGAAATAACTTGGCTGGGAAAAACGTGGCTTTTTGGTTTAATCCTGCTCAGAAACTTTAGAGAGCGCGCCTATTCACAGGGTCAAAAACACGTTGAAACTACACACGTTGAAGGCACTCGATGCTTTAGTCCACGGACAAAAAGAAGAGGGATAGTTGATTTTTTTGCTTCATCCTATTTTATAGAATCGCACTTGGAGCAGCTTGTTGTTATTGTTGTCTAGCTGCCAGAGGTACAAGTAGTCTGTTCCTACGTTGGCGGCTGAGAGCATGTTCATGTAGTCAAACACCCAGGTGTCTTGTGTGACACCGAGGAATGGGTCTTCGTTGGCGCTAACCCAGAATAAACCTGTTGCGTTTGTCCATCGTGGGGTCTTGCTGTGTCCTGGAACGTTAACCGAGCCCACCATCAAGAGGTACGTGTTGTCTGTCGCATTGTATATCCAGCCTTCAATGTTGGCTCCGCCTCCTGGTTTGCCCAGGGCAACGATGAACACTGCGTATTTTCCTGCAGCCAGCTGTAGGCTGAGGTTTCCGTCGTCGAAAGCGTTTCCGTCAAGAACGGAGAAATCCGTGCTTGTTCCTTGGCTCATCCATACGGTCACGTTTTGGGCTGTTGTTTGTGGTAGGAACATTGTGTGTCTGTCTGGGTTGTCGTAGCTTCCGCCTCCTGACCAGCCATCTTTCTTGCCGATCAGGTTGAGGACGTATGATGGTGCTCCGTAGAGTTTGTTCGGGTTTAGGTTTATGGCGGCGAATGAGATGGCTACTGCAGATAAGGCGATGACAGCTAATGCGATGCCGGCAGTTGACAAAATTGCTTTTTTCATATGTTTTACCTCAATATAGGAAATCTTGAGTCACGATATATAACATTTACTGTTTATGCGGTAACGCGTGCACATGTACAGCAAACATACACAATAGAAAAAAAGGTACCTTGCAGACATTTTCACTCGCAATCATTGATTGACCCGCACCTTAGTTTTTTCATTGACCCTGTTATTGGTTACTCGTCAACCCAAATGTCATCTTTTTTCTTAGAACATAGTTATTGCCTCGTCGTCAATCTCTCTTTCCTTTTTGGCACCGAAATTGAAGCTGTCAACCCCAGGATCAAATCTTGTAAATCTAGCGAGAAATGAACTATGTAGAGTCAATGCAGGATATAATTAAAAAAAATGCGCCCATTATTGATGTTTTATACACATTTGAATGAAAATTGCACGTAATTCTAAAAATATTAGTTAATCGTAAGATTTAACTAATAGTTAGCCATAAAATGAAGCGGGGCTACCACTTGAAAACGACAAAACCAAAAAAGGGTGAAATCCCATTAGCAAGTGGATTAATAGGCGGTAAAGCCAAGTCTATTCACGGCCAGCTCACAGTAAAATATATGGACTATAAATTTGTAAAAATCAACTTCTGGCGTAAATTGCACAGTGGTCTCCCAGACGTAGAATTTCTAATTGAAGACACAGACTTGCCTGAAATTCTCGAACTTTTGAATGAAGCAAACAAAAAAATTGACGAATCCTGGCTTACCAAGATTTCGACCGAAAAATCGGACACGTAGTTGAAACAACACGAAAAGCTGAAACAAAAGCCCAAAAATCCGAGTTTTACCTGACGAATTCGGATCTTGTATATCAGATACTCGAGGTACACTACGTGTTGTTGCTCCCCATCTGAGATAGCACTTGAGAAAGTGAAGCATCAACATGAGAGTTGGGAGGGTAATGCCTGCTATTTAGGATGTTTACTTCGGTGAAAAATTCTCAGATAGGAGATAGGGGCAAGCATTACCGTTCGTCATCCTTAGAAGTGTTGTGATTTTCAGAGGAAATAACGTTTCTTGAGAAGCGAAAATTACCAATTTGCGAAAAGAAGCAAAAATAAAATTGACTCAGCAAGACCTGCGTGGGAATTGTCGCGCCTTGGCCAAGAAAACACGAACAATTTCAAGAGACTATGCTCACGCACCTTTCGTCATTATTGGATGAGGCACGATTTCAGATTCAAGTAATCCTCACTTGCAACATCATTAGTCAATATTAACACTTCATAAGTCTTAAGTTCAAAAAACATCACTATCCAAACAATAAATGGAGGAAAATAGAAATGGCCGAATACCTTGTTTTATTGAAACTGAACCCCGGGAAGATAGTCGACACTCTCGGAACACTTCGCAACCTTCCAACCACCCCTGTACCTGGCGTAAACGTTTGCTACGCAATGAACATATTCGGAGCTTGGGACGTTGGCATCTGGATTAACGCGGAAAACAGCAGCCAAGCCTTAGAATTCACACAAAAGAAAGTAAAAGACTTGCCCGGCATCACTGAAGTGTACACAGTTCCAACATTCCCCCATGGAAACACCCTTAAGAGCGGAGGCGGACAGGAAACTAAATGCTCGGAGGACCAAAAGGTCCCTTTAAGAGCCTAACCAGAAGAAAGAAAAAAAAGCGAAATTCTGCCCGAGCAAAAGCAAGGAAACCCTTGCGCCATTTTCCCACATGAATTTTCTACATGTTAAACTGCAAGGAAATCCAGGCTCATCACCCCCCAGAATCCGTATCCTACAACAAGATTGGCACTTCATAAACTCTAATTAATATGAGAAGTAAACATCCGCGGAGAGTGAGGCTATGTTACAGGTTGAAACCTTACCCCAGTCAATAGTCGACATGAAAACAATCGTTCTGAAGCCTCGGCTAGACCAGAGCGAAGCAGAGTTGATTGGGGAGAAAACAAAATCGCAACTATTTTCCAAATTCGGCTTCAAGCCTAAGCCTGGCGACGTAAACCTGCTCGCTTCTGAAGTGTACTTCGAACCATACCTAATCATCGGCGGGACATACATCTTAGATTACTGCAAAAAACACATCCTTAGAGCGGAAGTGGACAAGAAAACAATCAAAGTATTTGTAGCTGGACAAGAGGTCAAGTCAAAACAATCAGACCCAAAGACAACAAACAGAGTGGTGGAGATAACAGGTGAAGAGCATGTGCATCACGAAAGACACGCATACTTTGTTCTCGACCGTATGAAAAGAGAAACTCCGCCTGAGAGACTACACCTCTCTCCTTTCAATATACAAGAAAAGAACTTCGAACTAAACTTCAACTTTAAAAGAATGCACATCTCTGACGAGATTCAAATCGAGTTCCTAAAGACAAAAATTGCACAGAGACCTTCCGACGTGGCCGAAATCATAAAAGAAATCTTTGACATCACCGACCGAACAACCGCCTACTATCCAATGTACCTGCTAACTTTCGAAAACGCGAAAACCCGAAAAGAAGCAACGATTAAGATAGATGGCATTACCGGCGAAGTAACACTGAACGGAATAGGAGATCTTGTCGTCAGGCCAATCGCGACCTTCATAGAAACTGTTGAGTCTCAACCTGCTCAGCCAATCGTTTGCGAAGATGCGCGGATTGAGCCAGTTTTGAGTGTCTCGCCTGTTTCAAAGGCTGATGTGGAAGTCTCTCCGAAAGAAGGTGAAACTGTTGAGTCTCAACCTGCTCAGCCAATCGTTTGCGAAGATGCGCGGATTGAGCCAGTTTTGAGTGTCTCGCCTGTTTCAAAGGCTGATGTGGAAGTCTCTCCGAAAGAAGGTGAAACTGTTGAGTCTCAACCTGCT
Source organism: Candidatus Bathyarchaeota archaeon (assembly GCA_963749465.1). GTDB lineage: Archaea > Thermoproteota > Bathyarchaeia > Bathyarchaeales > Bathycorpusculaceae > UBA11855. Next base: position 32,764 of record CAVVMH010000002.1, read on the forward strand.
CAGCCAATCGTTTGCGAAGATGCGCGGATTGAGCCAGTTTTGAGTGTCTCGCCTGTTTCAAAGGCTGATGTGGAAGTCTCTCCGAAAGAAGGTGAAACTGTTGAGTCTCAACCTGACTCCGAGGAAACTATGATACTCGGTTTTCCAGCAAGGATCTTTGGCGAAGTTACAATATTGGATGACAACGAAACAATCGTCGTTGGGGACGTCGAGATTCCATCAGGTACTAACATAAACAAAAACCTGGCGGTGAATGGCTCCTTGAAAATAGGCGATAACTGCAGAGGCCGCGCAAAACTGAAAGCCCTAAAAGATATAACCATAGGCGCTGACACGATAATTGATGGCGACTTAATCTCCGGAGGCAATATATTTTTGGGACCTCGCTCGCTCATAAAAGGATCAGTTGAAGCTTCCGGGCTATTTGAAATCGAAAAAGATGCAGTCGTTGAAGGAATCTATATTCAACCCTCCCAGTAATGAGTTTGTTCCCCCATGAACTAAGAGGACACGGTCTAAGAGATTCTCTCGCGCACATTTCCTTTTCTTAAAAACCTTCTCGAAATTGCAAAATAAATCACGACACCCAGGAATGGGATCAGAATCAAAGGGATTTCCGATATGTTATTTCTCAAGATAGTGAAGGGACCCACCTCATCCTTCCAAGTATAATTTTTTGTGGTTGTGCGAGAGAGGATATGTATTTCCTGCATGTCAAGGTTTAGATTGTTAAGGTCAGCCCAAAGTACGATTCCTGTTCCGTCAACCTGCCAATAAGTTGGATAGCCTGAGTTGATCCAATTCAAACCGTTCCACTCGTACAGGATGCCATCCGAGCTTAGTAAGAAGTCATAGTTGTATCCATTAATCTGTTGTCCTCCAGCCCTGGTGTCCAAATACATACAATACAGGAAAGCTATTGGGTTAGGCTTGCTCACTTCAGCCATTCTGAAAAAGACGTCAGTGCCATTGTTGGTGTAATAAGCCGCTTTGACGTCGATTCTTTCCGGAGGTGGAGTAGGGAAGGTTGGGTCAGAGCCTAGTTGAATCCAAATCGATGGGTACAACAGATTTGAGTTTACGGTTGTAGTTACAGTTACCCAGTCTGAGGCGCCCGAGTCCGAATCTACTACTTTGATTAATGTAGCGTCTACAGTACCGTCGGTCGCGTCTGAAGGAATTGTTACCTTTACTATTAGCGTGGCCACCTCACCTGCGTTCATTGTTATGGTAGATTCCTGAGGAGGTATTAGCTGCACGTCACCACTGCCGACTTGATCAGTATCTCGCCAAACTTCTACGTAGTAACCTTTATTCGACAAAGCGGATAGTGAGTAGCTGGCAATTGATCTTCCACTGTTCTCGAGGTATAGATTGTATTCGACGGTTGACCCGGATGCGCTTGAGAACAACTGATTTGACTCCAAATTGAAGGTATTCTGACTCAGGGCTAATGTAATAGCAAAGTTCATTCGATTTACAGACCGTTTTGTCATAAGTGGTGGCGAGAAATCAAATACCATAGTTGATGAAAAAATGATTATAATCGAAAGTAATAGCAACTTTTCGGTAGAATTCATGTGGTCTTCACTTCAATAATTTGTTTTAGTTCATCAGGAATTACATTCTCTAACGACCCGACTATGCAGATTCGTTCTTTGGAGTAAATCTTTAGGGGCCCCTCGGCATTCTCCAGGTAAATTGTGCTCGCGGAGGCAATTCCACCTCCCTCTACACCAACGCCAACTCTCACCCCATTCTTAATGAAAACGACCCCCTCGCAGTCGATGCAGTTGTAAACGATGACATCTTCGAAGAGGATGAGTTCTTTTTGACAAACGATCGATTTCTCTAAACGATTGCGCGCCCCTATTACAACTCGACCTTTTACGTGGAGCCCACCTTTGAATGTCACTTCCTCTTGTGAACTGAGGTCCCCTTCCACTATGATGTTATAGGGAATTACTTCTCCCTTAGCGATTCTTAAATCACCCCGGACACGAATTGTCTCATTAGCACTGGAGATTTGAGCTAACTCGCTTAAGTCAGTGAGCGTTGATCCCTTCCTTGATTGAAAGGAGTGGTCACAAGATGGCGCTCTGCTCATGCTGGGCTCATCCTTTTTCATTCTCTTCTTTATTGCCCTATCAAGGTCAACGAATAGAGGACCTGGATCCTTAGGCTTCTTAAACTCCCAGACTCCCCAGACGAAGCAGAGAGCGATCATCCCGACGAAAAGAACGAGAACTCCGAAGTACCCTAAAGTTAGCAATCGATCAGCTTCCCTTCTCCTTTTTTCTTTTTGTTTCATCCTTTTTCAAATGGTTGTTTTCATCAAGCTCTGTTGCCACTGCCACGTAATAGCGCAACCCGTTTCCGGACCGTTCTGTCTTGTCCCACTGGTGCGTAGAGTTGTTTGAGAAACCATTTGTTGGCATTGAATCTTGGTTTCTTCCCGTTTCTTCCAACAGGAAATTCTTATAGGGAAGAGCTTTTGCTTGATTAGGGCGCGGTTTGGACCAGAACATCGCTTTAAGGAATGCCCTGCTGCAAACCCAAACGTTCGCGAGCAAGTCAAGAAACATTAGCGGCAAAAGCCAGATGCTACGTTTCCTCTGATCGAGAAAAAGGCTTCCTCCAACTTCGGCAAAAACGGCAAAGTTACCAATACTATTGTACGCAAAAGCAAAGAGTATTGCAGGGAACAGGGAACTCCACCAAGGTGCCCCTGTTAAATAAGCGAATATGCCTACCAACCACCCAATAAATACCAGAAGTGGTGTTGTGTAAGCTCCAAGCAGGAGAATACCATCAACTTTCTGCCAGAACGTCAGAACTGGAGACTTCAGAGTCTTAAAGAAATACTCAAATAGGCATTGGTCATGCCCGATAGCCCATCTTGTAAGCTGCTTTTCCCTCATTTCCCATGAGGTGACTGCTTCCTCGTAGCACTCGGCCGCATTTACGTAAGCAATTTTCCAGCCGTGCAAGTAGATTTTATAGGTAATGTCTGTGTCCTCAGTGAGTTTAGTTGCATCGAATCCACCAACAGCTTTCAATACATTTCTCCTGAAACCTCCTACAGTTCCCCCGAACTGTGGAATAAGGTTCAAGTTGTACCTTGCCTGCTGGCTGATTTGATAGCCTCCAGCTCTCTCAATATCCATGATTCTAGAAACGAAAGATTCTGGACTGTTGACGGGAACTACTCGACCCATAACCCCGCCGACCTCTACATCAATGAATGGAGCTACGAGTCTTTCTATGCAGTCTCTTGGAGGCAAGTAGTCGGCGTCGAAGATTAGAATTATCTCATTTGAAGCCAATTTGAGTCCAACATTTAGAGCTTCTGGCTTGCCATTTCCGCCATTTCCAACTCGATGTACAGCCTTGATAAAAGAGAATTTCGAGGCGTATTCATCAATGATCGATGGAGTTGCATCCGTTGATCCATCGTTAATCGCGATCACCTCATATACCGAGTCATCTTTTGGGTAGTCCATCTCCACGAAACGATCCAGGATTCCAGCCGCTACTTTTTCTTCCCTGTGCATCGGAATAAGAATTGAGACGCTCGGTCTGAAAGTCCCGGCTAAATCTTGTTGACATCTTCGTTGTTCTTTGAATAGTCTACTGCCAAAAAACCTGAAGTGGCGTATGATATAGAGGCACATTACTGCAATAATAAAGATAAGAACCAAGTTCGCCAGCTGTCCAATTAGCGATACGATTTGTGATTCAAACGTTAAGGTTCTTCACCTCGCCGACTTCGACCTTTGAAAGATGAGCCAATGCAAGTGAGTAAAATGCAATAATGTAGACGAAATCGATGAAGACCCCTGTCAAATAGTGAAATATCAAGAACACTGGACCGCCGAAATAGTAGAGAGTTGCTGTCACAAGGGACAACCGTAGCAGATTCCAAACGAGAGAAAACCCAATTGTTGTAAAGAGCCAAAAAACTTTAGCCCAAAGAGGGCCTCTGATAGTGAACAGAAAAGGAGCGAAAATAAAGGTGATTAGACAAAGGCTAATTACTCCAGAGCATGACCAGTCAAGGGTAACCCAATGCAGGGTGTATGAAGGGATTGGAGAAATCACCGTTTGCCAAAAAAGCGTCAAGATTGTGACCAATGATGCCACAAGAGCAATAGTCTTAACAGGAGAAGGAATTTTCCGCCAAAAGTTCAGAACGAGTATGAGGGACGCCAAAACGATTGTTACACTAACTACAACCATGATTGAGATGGGTTCGGAATTGATGAGCATCTCGATTGTCGGACCGTTAGCCAGATTTCCCCAAATGAAGAGTCTATGAGGCACGCCTGCAAACGAAAGGAGGCGGCTCACCATGTCGGCTTGCCAAATCCAGAAGGCGAACCCTTGAAAAGCTACAATTGATGTGAAAAGCAGCGAAATCACTAGACCAACAATGAAGTGTGTCTTCTGGATTTTCAGATTCCACGAATATCGTGTAGTCATGTGATAAACTGACCTTTCAGCTTAGCCGTCATCGATACGTATTCTCAAAATGCCTAAAGCAGGCTAATTGATTTATGAATTATAGGTTCTTATTATCGCCTCAACAAAGGCTATGTGAATAAAGGGTAGGAGATTACCCCTTAGGTTTTGAATAATCCTTTGCCCTTTTTCTTTTTCGAATTAATGTGACTAGACAATAAACCAAAGTGGGAACAGAGACCCCGATGATTAACAACAGATACCAATATGTTTCAAAGGTGTAGTAAATCCAAAATCCCCAAAGAAGAGCGCAGGCCGAGGCAAGACAATAGAATATGGGGATATGAGAAATGAATACGTACATAGATGCCCTACCTGTGGTCTGCAGTATCTTTCCAATACGATTATACGGAATCCCCTCAATTGAAAAAAATGATGAAATCATTAGCACTGCGACTGATCCACTAATTCCAGCGATGAAAAAGACTATGGGCTGACCATAAATGCGGATCATCAAGTCTACCCTGCCGTTTATTGAACTGAAGATAAACGTGACAACCATTGCCGCCAAGGCTATCAAAATGCACCTTGCTTTAGATTTTTTAGTCTTTTCCAGCCAGTCAGCCTCCCTGAAAAAGCGGCCGCAATAAAGGAAGAGTTGCATCGTCATTGCTACATCCAAACCAAATGGAAGATGATAGGATAATCCAATTATGAGGCCTAAAAAGCTGACCACTAATACCCCAATGGCAAGTTTTATTCCTCTCAATATGAATCCGAGCGCAAGGAAGATTATTCCTGCGAAGAAGAAGGCAGGAAGAAACCAAAGAACGTCGTTAAATGGTAGGTTGATTCCATTTCCGTTCAGGATGCCGCCTGCTGCAGTGTTTACATTTATTTCCGGGAGGCTCAAAATAGGTGCCAGATACACATAGAGAAGATATGAGAGAATCGCTGCTCCAAAATAAGGAACCATTAATCTCAAGAAATTTCTCTTAAAAAATCGCCCCAGATCTTGTCGATAATTTTGAATATTGAATGTATAACCGGACAGTAAAAAGAAAAGAGGCATATGGAAGGCATAGACATAACTTGTGACTGAATACACCTGGAAGGTGTGACCGAATACTACGAGGATGATGCCGATTCCTCTTGCAACATCCACAGACACATCTCTTTGTCTTACGATATTCATCTCATGTGCTCCTCAATTCCACATCGGCTGGTCCGACCAAGTATGTTATCATATCCTAAATCTTTATGAAAACCATAATATTCATCATCTATTATAGAACAAACCGTTTTTCATTATTGAACATACTTAACTGAATTATGACATCAAAATATGGATTCAAATTCCAGACTTTCCAGACATTACTACATCTCCCATCCCCTCTCGGTGCACATTTCGTTCGTCACGAAGTCCATAATCGTATCAGTTCTAATTTGTGCTCTCAGGAGCATACCATTTGGAGATTTCCTTAACACTTTCGCCTGATTTGTAGAAATCAGATAACAAACACTTCAATGACACGGGGCATTCTATGCATGCGTCAGGTATTTTTTCACCCCTTCCTCGGTGACCCAGATATCCAAAAACGTGATTACACCCAAGTGAAGATTCAGGAACCCTTTTTTCCTCCTTTGCGATCTCCTGGGACGGGGCAAGCTCAATCGGTTTTTGCTGCGATGAGTTGACCTGTTCAAGGTTAACAACTTTCGCGCTCAATTCTATTTTCTCCTCAGTCGACGTTTCACACCGTGCTTCCGGTGCAGGCTGGCCACGCACAACTTGAATATCCAGTGTCTCCAACTCTTGGAATCCCTCCGGCTCGACTATTTTGCTCCTTCTTCGAGTCAACACCTTCCGAGCTGTTAAAGCAGATTCCTTTTCTACAAATTCTCCATTGGAATTATCGACCAACGTTTGACAAGTGGGACACACGTAATACTTGATTATCTTGGGTCTGGAAAACACTCTCTTACAATTTGGGTTAGAACAAGAATATTTCCGCGCTTTGTGATTAATCTTAGCTGCTTGAGGCACGCAACGGCACCGTTACTCACTTAGAATGCTTCGGAAGGTATTTAGAATTTGTTTAGTCTGAGTTAGTATGGCAACTCCGCCAAGTTTCAAAATAGCAAAAACATGGCAATAATCAATAATGAAGAAAAGAGGTTGCGAATCCAAACAGGCTGCTGAATAAGAGCCGAAGGTTTCCTGTCCTATTTGGCCACGACGACAGCCATCATCAGCTCGATAAACACTCAGCTACGCTCGCAAATCCTGGAAGCTTCTACTCCGTTGAACCTTCGGAATCTTTGGCACCGTTCCCATTTCCATTTCCATGCGGAAATGTAGGTATCGCATATACTTCGGTGACACCGCTAAGACCCTTCAGCTTTTTCTGCACAAACTCCATTGCCTCAGGACTGCCTCCAGCATCGATCCAGACGCCTACGTCCCATTGACCGAAAATGTTCATGCTGTAACGTAAGTCTACTCCCTCTACTGGTTTCTCGTCCATCTTCCGTATGGCTGTCATTGTATCCATTAGTTTGGTAGGGTTCAATTTCAGCAAGACCAAATATTCTGGCATACCATTCTTTCCTCCATTTTTTTATTGGTATAATGGGAGTCGTGTTAATTAAATCTTACGATTTACGAATATGAACTACATTCTAACCGAATGGACTTCAAATATTCGTCAAATAGAACGGTTAATCAAACCACGAGCTTTAACGTGCTTGGCAAACAAACTAAACGTCTCTCTTAACTAAAGCACAACTTAAAGTATGCAGAATGCGCATCTTGATTCCATGAAATCCCAACAAGTAAGATGCTGGAACACCAAGAACCCTTTGTACATTAGATACCACGATGAGGAGTGGGGCGTCCCAGTCCACGACGACAAGAAACTGTTCGAGCTCTTGGTGCTAGAAGGCTTTCAAGCTGGATTAACCTGGGAGCTAATCCTCAAGCGAAGAGAAGCCTTTAGAAAAGCATTGGCCGACTTCAACCCCATGAGCATTGCTAAATTCTCAACGGCGGATGCAGAAAACATCCTCAGAAACCCCGATGTTATCCGCAACAGAGCGAAAATTCAAGCAACAATCAACAATGCCAAACAATTCATCCAAATTCAAAACGAGTTCGGCTCTTTCGACAGGTTCATCTGGCAATTCGTAAATGGAAAACCAATAGACCACGCCTTCAAGTCCATGTCAGAAATGCCAGGACAAACAGACGAATCACGCTCCATGAGCAAAGAACTCAAGAAACGAGGATTCAAATTCGTCGGTCCTACTATATGCTACGCCTTCATGCAAGCAGTTGGAATGGTCAATGACCATCTGATAACATGTTTCCGATACAAACAAATCCAAAAAAGCAGCTAAACTCTGTGTGTAAATGCTGACTTGCGCACGAATCCTTCGATGGATCTGAGTAGCTGATACCCAAACAATATTGCCGCGAAGTAAGTCGGCCACAGAATCACTGGCCAGTCTCCAGGTGTGTAGTGCCAAAGGTCGGTAGACACAGCGAAAAACTCCATGAGCGCAAGGGCGAATAGCCCGCAGAAAGCTAAAACTACCTGTTCTTTAACTTCTCGTCTGCCTTGGCTTTTGCGTCTAATAATCAGCATTGCGGTCCACGATAAAAGGAAAGCAAAGAATAGAACGAACCAGCCTGAGTTGAAATCGAAGATTAAGTTCATGCCGCAGAAGGAACTACGTGCACCAATAAAAGTGTTCCCGACAACATAGCGAAAACTCGTTTCGAGCTGCGCTTACAGGCGCAAAAAACCTGCTTCAGATTTCGCGGGAAAAGTGCAAATGCATTTCCCAATTCTTGCTGCTCTCGAACATTGCCGATTCTCCTAACATTGGCAATCTACACTTTTTTCCGCTACAAGCCTCAACAACATCGACACTTTAGTATCATCCACATCTGCCAGAGAATGGAACTTGATATGTCGCATCATTTTCCCCTTACCCTCAAACAACGCTCTTTCCTGCTCGGATAACCCATTCACCGAGACACCCAGGTTAACATGATCCTTAAGCGCAACGACGTAGAATTTCCCATTGTACCAAGGCACACCCATTCTGAACTCTTCATTGACTTCGGGAACAGTCTTCAGAATCGATTCTCTTAGTTTCTTAACAATTTCTCTTTGTGGGGGTTTCTGTTTTTCTATGTATTTCTCAACTTCTGCGCTCATTTTGTCACCCTCAAATCTTTTAATATGGGTTAGATCAGGAGCACAAGACTATCGTGTTGTCATCTGCTGCCAGTTTAGATTGGACTCAGTATTAGGGTTGTAGCTTGATGAATCCGAAAATATGTATTCTCCCAGACTGTTAGTCCAAACGTTGTTATAACCAGATGGAAGTTCAACCGTGCTGCCATCAATCGGGTTACTGTACGATTGGATTTCCAGTATGCTGTTGGAGAAGTCATCAGCCATTCGATCTTTCACGTTCTGGTCCTGCTGCCATGCTTCGAAGCTGGCGTCGCTAATGTCGTTGCTAGTTTGGCTCACGATGCTGCTCAACTCGCCGAGGCTTTGAATCTGCTGGATCTGTCTCTGAATGAGGTAGTTAACAACTTGATTGTACTTGTTCAGCCAGTTTACATCGGTTCTGGCGAAATACGAGATGGTTTGAAAGGTTTTCGATTGAGAGTCGAGTTTGCCTTTCTCAGCGCGGAACGACTCGATGTAAGTCATGTACCAGTTTATGTTTTTGGTAGTCCCATATGGGGTTTGCACAGGAATGTCTTGAGATTGGATGATGCAGTACAGCTCATCCTCCATTTGTGCGCCGTTAAGAGTGTACTCAACACGTATTTTGCCGCCTTTGGCGGCTGTTGTCACGCCCGTGGCGGGGTCTGTTCCTGTTTCGAAGGACTGGCTAAGTTCAGGTAGCTCTTGTTCGTTGACGACTTTCAAGTTTTCTGTGTCGCTTCTGAACTTGGGTAGCGCGATCTCCTTGAGAGCCTCTACTGGTCCGAGCGGGGGATGGACTAACGCGCCAAAGTAGCGTGATCCCGGCGGAAACGTTTGCTGAATCATCTGATTATCAGACGAAAAGAAGGCTTGGTTCGGAAATAGGTGGAATTCCTCTGACCCTTGGGGATTCCAGGCTCTGAATTCTCCTCCCACAGGCATAGCCGGGTTGTCGAGTATCCACTTAATATTACCTTCGGATTGCCAATCGATCGGTATGAGCATGGTGAAAGCCTTGGTGCCTATACCCTGAGTGTCGACGAAACTTGCTGTTTTGTACGTGACGGTTTCGTCTTCGGTCGATGACGAGGAAGGCGGTCCGTATGGTCCTCCCTGAGGAGATGCAGGTTGCTGAGTGAGCAGGATATATGCCCCAGACAGGACGACTATTACTATAATAGGGATGGCGATTAGGACTTTGTTCATCTATTCTTCTCCCAAAATAATGTGGGTGATTTTTTTGATTATAAGTTTTGGGGTGATCTTGGAAATTAGATCTTAATCGAACCCAAACCCGGCTTAATTTCTATCTAATCTCGCAACCCGCCTAAACAGTCGATAGCGGTTCTTACTCTAGATAAAGACTCAAGCTTCATAAACGTAAAGAAAAGCTACGCGCGCATATTCCTTAAACATGTTGGCTAAAGCAGTTTTCGCTTTCGCTTTCCTCCTTCTCATGGGTGTTACTCTAGTATTCCCCAGTTTTCCTCCTGCCCAAATACTGTACGAATGTCTGAAAATTCCACAAACAACACTGTTCATTGGGGTGCTCTCTGTCGCAGCTCTCTTGAACGGGATAACGAACGGATTCTTCTGGATACTTATTGCCTCAACGGCATTTGGTGTTGCTCGTCGCGCAAAAAGCAACTCCCTTCAGTCAATTCCAGTTCCCCCCGAGCTTTCCACTTCCCCACTCGAACCCATGCACGTTGACACGCGTATAAACAAGCTTCCACCATCAATTACAGTAAGAAAAAAACCCACTGAAATGGAACAAGACGTCGAAACGATCAATGGACTAGGGCCCAAATGGGCCGGATTACTCAGAGACTCGGGCGTTAAAACCGTGAACGACCTTGTGATAGGTGGTGCCACGAAACAGGAGCGACAGCATCTTGCAGACAAGATTGGTGTGACCTATGCGACAATGCTTAATTGGGTTAATCGCGGAGACTTGCTCAGGGTAAACCGCATGGGCAAAAGATACTCCGCACTTTTGGAGTCAGCAGGAGTCAACACGGTGATTGATCTCTCAGCGAGAGACCCAAGCTTCCTCTGCCAAATGTTGAGGACTATCAACAGAGAGAAGAATCTGGTTAAACGAACCCCTTCTTCCAAGACGATTGAAATCTGGGTGAAAAACGCTAAAAACCTCGAACCTATTGTCGAATAGAGTAATTAGTCACTGACGCGGCACCTCGCTGTGATTTCTGAGAAATTAGGGAAACCAGCTCTAATGGGTATTCATGAGTCCTTGTTTGGCGTGCGTTTAGGCAGTGTACATTGTAGTGGGAAAGTACGACTGAAAAAAAAGTTTTTGCCTGTAAAATCAAAGGAATGCTGCAATCAAGCTTCCCTAAGGGGAATACACTTCTCACCAAGCTCTCATTCGCACGCCGCAATTCTGATCTTGAATACAAAAGCAATATAGATATCTGCAGCAAAACATTGAACGGACTAGGTCCATGACAAAGGCAGCAGAAATGGCAAAAGTCTCTGTAAAAGGCGGCTTCCACCTACTGTGGGGTCTGGTAGTTTCCACTGTCATCTCGGCTGTTGGCACGATTTACCTGGCTAACTTGCTTTCTCCTGACAATATGGGCTTGTATACGCTTGCCTTAGCAGCTCCTAATCTTATTGGTGTATTCAGAGATTGGGGCGTAAACTCGGCGATAATAAGGTATACTGCCCAGTTCAACTCGGAAAGGAAAATCATCCAAGTCAAGAAAATATTGACGGCTGGTCTACTCTTTGAAGTCGTTGCAGGTGTAGTCCTGACTGTAATCTCATTCTTTTTGTCCAACTTATTCGCAAGTATGTATCAATTGGCAGCTATAGCACCCTTAATCCAAATAGCTTCCTTTACAATCCTCATAAACGCGTTCCTCACCGTTGCGCAAAGCGCCTTCATAGGCTTCGAACGAATGGAACTGAACAGCATCACCCTGATAGTCCAATCCATAGTCAAAGCCCTCTTGATTCCCGCATTAGTAATTTTAGGACTGGGCGTTTTCGGCGCGGTCGCAGGTTTCACTTTTGCATTCCTAATTGCTGGCGTAACCGCAACATTGCTTCTATGGCTATTTTACAAGAAACTGCCCACCTCAACTGCACGACCAGACCCATTAGCGCACTTACAATCAGAAGCGAAAAAGCGCGGAACAACAACAGATATCAGAATCCTACTGAAATACGGTTTGCCTCTGTCAGCTGCTGCAATCATCTCGACCTTTCAAACCCAATTCTATACGATATTGATGGGAATTTACGTTTCAACCGATCTCGTTGGCAACTACTCGTTAGCTACAACTTTCGTAGTCTTAATAACCTTCTTCGCCACGCCCGTGACCACCATGCTATTCCCAGCTTTCAGTAAACTCGACCCACAGAAAGACCAGGAATCGCTAAAAAGCGTGTATCAATTCTCCGTAAAATACGCAGCTCTCCTCGTGGTTCCTATGACAATGCTTGTCATGTCCCTTTCAGGGCCCGCCATTTCCACACTGTTCGGAAACAAATATGCAAGTGCTCCTCTTTTTCTTGCGTTACTCGCAATAACCTATTTATTCACAGCTTTTGGAAGCCTAAGCGCAGCAAACTTGATAACCGGTCAAGGAAAAACCAGCTTCATCCTCAAACTAACCATTCTCACAGCCGCCATAGGCTTCCCTCTAGCCATAGTACTGACCTCGCAACTTGGTGTCACAGGCATAATCCTCACCACCTTGATAGCCGGACTCCCAAGCCTAATCATTTCCCTTCAATGGATAAAGAAAAACTACAAGCTAACAATAGATTGGGCTTCATCAGCAAAAATACTGTTCTCATCAGCAATAGCGGGCGCAAGTGCTTACGCACTTCAAACTCAACTCAGCTTCAGCAACTTGGCAAATCTGCTTATCGGCGTGATTGTTTTTGCGGCCGTGCTGTTACCTAGCGTCCTGCTCACACGAACTATAAATCAGTCTGACATAGAAAACCTGCGGCAAATGACATCTTCCCTTGGGCCAGTCAATCGCATCCTCAGCCCAGCAATAAACTTTGTCGAAAAGCTCCTAATTCTGATCAACCGGTCTGGCGCGGAACCAAAGACTTCCCTAGCAACTAAAGAAAACCAGTTGTAGTCAATGAGGGAAAGTCGAAGAGGCAGCTAAATCGATATTGACAAGTCTTTTCCGTATTCGGGTTCGACATTAGGCAGAGACTACTTGGTTTTTCGAAGACAAATGGGCGGCAGAATACCTCTTTCAACTTTAAATCTCTGCGATTAGTTAATATCGCGCCGAATGCCTTTCACGAACCGTATAGGTGAAACAAGAGGGTGCACTCATCCACAAAGCAGATAGCAAAGCAACGCATAGACATCCTCTTCGAGCAGGCAAACAAGGTTTACAAGGATAGCCCTGAATTGTCCAGCCGCTACTTGGGCATGGCTAGGAAAATCGCCATGGCAGCTAAAATTCGACTTCCGATAAACTTCAGACGCCGAACCTGCAAGAACTGCAACTCGCTCCTCGTGTGCGGGCAGAATTGCCGTGTTCGCGTAAGACAGAAAAGGGAGCCTCACGTTGTGATTACCTGTCTCAAGTGTGGCTGGCATACCCGAATCCCGTTGAGACAGAAGAAGGAGAAGAAAGAATTTGAGCAAAATAACAACAAGAATGAAACGCCACGTTAAACACGAGCTGAAAGAAGAGAAGCCCACTATACACGTTGGCAAGGAAGGGTTCACCGTTCAATCAGCAAAGGAAATCGACAAGCAGCTGGACCAAAATAAGATGGTAAAAGTCAAAATCTTAAAAAGCGCTTTACAGACTGAAACCGCCAAAGTCATCGCCACCAAAGCCGCCGAACAGACTAACGCTTCACTCGTCGAGGTAAGAGGACACGTATTCATACTATATAGAAGACGAAAGAAACAACAGCCTTGAGGTAAGCGAGAATCTGAGGCTTTCTTTACAGTAGTCTTGTACTCAAGAATATGACGTTAGCTCTTCATTGACCAGCAAGAAATCGAAATCGCATCCTATACCGACCAGATTCTTTTTGACTGCTTGAAACATAGGCAGGAAAATGGGCAACCATCTAATAGCTCGCATGGTCCAATTTCTCTACAATCTTTTCGTTCATCCATTGTTCTCTCGGTGCCCATTTCGAGATCTTCAGATGAAATCTTGCAGAAAAAGAACAGAAAAAGGGAATTTTGGCAAGGGAAGATAAATTTTGCCTCCAAAGAACCTTTATATTTGGCTTCCCTGATTAACTGCAAGGAAAACCAAAAAAGGAAACAGCAAACTTTGACCACCCCGCATGACGTTCCAGTACAACAATTCATCGACAAACTAGCTAAATATCTCAAAGAAAACATCGACCAAGTCCAACCACCCGCATGGGCAGCAGTCGCCAAAACCGGCAGCCACGTTGAGAAACAGCCTCAAAACCCAGACTGGTGGTACACACGCGCAGCCAGCATACTCCGCAAAGTCTACGCTCACGAACCCATCGGTCTTGAAAAATTACGCGCAGATTATGGTGGAAATAAGGGCTTCCGCGTTACACCCAATCACGCCTCAAAAGCGGGCGGAAGCAACATCCGAAAAATCCTCCAACAACTCGAAACAGCTGAACTAGTCCAAAAAGCCACGACTCAAGGTAGAAAAATGTCGCCCAAAGGAAGAAAGCTTCTCCAAGAAGTCGCAGATGATCTGCACAAAGAATTGGTGAAAACAGCCCCAGAACTGAGCAAATATCGGGGCGAGTAATAAATTGAGCGACGAAGAACTCGACGCAATAAGACGAAGAAAACTCCAAGCGATGCAACAGAAATCAGGCAATGAGCAAAGACAATCCCAAGAAGAACAAATGGAATCACAGAAACAAGCGCTCCTAAGACAAATCCTTACACCAGAAGCCAGACAACGACTCACTAACCTCAAAATGATCAAACCCGAATTCACTGAACAACTCGAACTACAAATCATACAACTCGCACAAACAGGAAAACTCCCCATCCCGCTATCCGATAAGCAACTAAAACAAATCCTCCTCCAACTCCAACCTAAAAAAAGAGAAATAACCATTAGAAGAGTATAAACATGGCACGAGTCAAACACCCAGCCAAAAAACAACGCCTATCCAAAGCAGGCAAACAAAAAAAACCTGTCCCAACATGGGTAATAGTGCGATCAGGCGGAAAAGTCAGAACCAACCCTAAACGCCGAAGAAACTGGAGAACCAGCACCATAAAAGCATAGGAGAACATAGGCCATGAAAAATGAAGAAAACCTGCAAGAACCCGTTCCCGAAACAGAAACAGCCGAAGAATCAGAACTCGAAGAAATGCTGAAAGAGACCGGCAGAAGAAATCGTCGAACCCGAAGTAACTCCTGCAGAAGTCGAAAAAGAAGCTGAAGAAAAAGAAGAAGAAAAACCCGCAAAAAAGAAAAAAGGCAAAGAAGAAGAAATCGTCGAAGAACGAGTCTACACCATACCTTTAGGCAAAGCATCAGTAAGACCACCCAAAAAACGCGCCCCACGTGCAATCCAACTAATCCGCGCATTCATAACCAAACATATGAAACTGGAAATCCGCCTCGAAGAAGAAGAGGAAGAAGGCGAGCTACCCAAACTAATAATCAGTAAAGAGGTCAACGAGAAAATCTGGGACAAAGGCATCGAAAAACCACCAAGAAAGATCCGTGTTCGCGCAGCCAAAGATTCAGACGGCAACGTCACGATTTATCTGGCTGAAGAAAAATAGTTTCTCTCGGTCAAAAGACAATCTTTACTCTTTTATTAGTCTTCTCAACTGCGATCGGTTTTACACTGAATTTATTTTCTTAATTCCATTCCAATGATTTTCCTCCCTTTTAACGTACGTTCCCTTCGTCGTTGGTCGCTCCACTCGCAGTGAGCCTCCTTCCTATTATGCCCAAACCTTAAATAGAAATCGAATATACTCTCACGTCGCAATCTAGAGCGTGCGCTCTACTTGCAAAAAATAAGGAGAAAAAGAAAAAAATGCAAACAACAAGAAAAAACCCTAAGACAAAGATGGCAACTACAATCGTCTTGATTCTTCTGATGGCAACTGGCATCCTTTCGACCCAGCCAGTCCAAGCCCAAACGAATGTGCAAGAAGGAGGTGGAGGCCCCCTGCCTCCTGGCGTTACACCTGACACAACCTTTGATGCATTTGCGCAACTCAGCTTCAGACCAACAACCGTAGGCGTTGGTCAAACAATCCTCATCAACCTATGGGTCACGCCAGCCATTCACCCAAGCAGATACTTCAAAGACTTCAAACTAACCATAACGAAAGCAGACGGAACACAAGACGTCATCCTAATGAACTCGTACAAAGCAGACGGCACCGCATGGCTCGAATACCTCGCCGACCAAATCGGAAACTGGACACTCAAATTCGACTTCCAAGGAGCATACTTCCCAAGAGGAAACTATACTTCTACTGGAGGAGCTTTTGGCGGAACGTTGAATGCTGTACAATCAGCCTACTACAAGCCCGCTTCATCTCCTTTGCGAACCCTAGTCGTGCAAACGGATCCGGTGCTTCCATGGCCCACAATGCCTCTACCAAATGACTACTGGACCCGACCTGTACACGTTGAAAACAGAGAGTGGTGGACAATCAGTGGCAACTGGCCAGGCACTGGCTACGTTGGTGGTGGTGCAACATGGAACCAATTATACCCTGACACAAGCCCACTTTACAACGCCCGTGCGAAGTTCACCCCATGGGTTGAAGGACCAGAAAGCGCACACATCGTTTGGAAGCGACAAGGCAACATAGCAGGCTTGACTGGAGGTCAAACCGGACAGTACGGTATTACTGGCGGTCCCGGCAGCCCGAACATAATCTACGCAGGAAGGTGCTACCAAACCCTCACGAAAGTAGCTAAAACACTGATCAACGGAACGTACTATGACCAGCCCGTAAGTGTATGGCAATGCTACGACTTACGCACTGGCGAGATATACTGGGAACAGACCGGTGTCTCGAACACCCCAACACTCATCGAATATGCTGGCCCAACCCAATCTGAAGTTGCAGGCGCAGAAGCAGCTGGAACGTGGTCAGTGAGCCTGATGTACCTCAGCACCTCGAGACTGATGAAGTTCAACCCGTTCACTGGAGCGGTCACAACTAACATTTCGATTAGCGTTTCGCCTTCCCTGTCAAGTGCAACCTTCTACGCGCAGTCAAGCGGACGCGGCAGCGACCCTAGAGTCCTGAGCATACAGAACCTCGGAGGAGGCAACTACCGCCTAATCAACTGGACCACAAGAGGAACATCCACCAACTTCACGTCAAGGATACTCAGCAACACTACCTACGCCAGAAGCAGCTTGCCCTCTTACATCGACCACAACGTTGGCTTAGGTGCCACGGTCGCTGGGGTAACAGTGGCCGGAGTATACATGGGAATGAACCTTACTGGCTTCAACGCATGGACAGGACAGCAACTCTGGACCAAAATCATTAATGAACCAGTCTACAGTGGTGTATGCGACATTGTTGACCACGGAAAACTCGCCGTGCTATCTGACCGAGGCTACTACGTTGCAACCGACTTGGCCACTGGAAATGAAGCATGGAAGAGCGAACCAATGCACTATCCATGGACATCCACCGGCTTCGGAGGATACTCAGCGATGTCAGCTTATGGTATGCTTTACAGAGAATCCTATGATGGCATTTACGCATTCAACTGGACTAACGGCAAAATAGTTTGGCATTACGAAGCACCAACAGTGTCTGAATTCGAAACACCCTACACTGGATGGAACGACACAGGCGTCTATCCGTTCTACTCGTTTGGTGTCGGTGGGCAACTCGCAGACGGCAAATTCTACACTTGGACATACGAACACACCGAGAGCTGGCCAGTCACCAGAGGCTGGGGAATACACGCCATCGACTGCATGACCGGCAAAGGCGTCTGGAACCTAACTGGATGCATCATACCAACGGCAATTGCTGACGGCTATCTAGTGGGCACAAACAGTTACGACGGCTATATGTACGTCTTCGGAAAAGGTCAAAAGCGCAACTACCGTCACGGCAACGCCCGGAGCCATAAACAAAGGAGACACCGTGCTCATTCGGGGCTCAGTGCTAGATAACTCACCCGCACAGCCGGATACGCCATGTGTTTCGAAAGAATCAATGAAGACGCAAATGGATTACTTGCACATGCAACTGCCAATCGCCGGAGTTTACGGCAAAGACACTATGACAGGAGTTCCTGTCTCGCTGTCGGCGATTGACTCAAATGGCAATTACGAGGACATCGGTATAGCAACGACTAGCGCGTACTACGGCACCTTCGAAATCGCTTGGACTCCAAAGACCGAGGGCACCTACAAGATCATTGCATCCTTCGCAGGAGACGACTCTTACGGCAGTTCAGGAGCATCGACAGCCGCATTAGTAGGTCCAGCGCCAGCGGAAGAACTCCCAATCGAGATACCCCCACCAGCTGATAACACTATGATGTTCGGCGCCATAATCGCAGCAGTGGTCATAGCCATTCTGATAGGTTTAGTTAACCTATTAGCGCTAAGGAAAAAGCAGTAAACCGCAAACCGAAACAGAACTCATTTCCCTTTCCTTTCTTTGTTCTGAAATATTGATGATGTTGTTGATTGAAAATGTTGGAGTAAACACTTTAGTTTCTCCGAGACCTTTAAATCTGGTCTCTGCAACACTAACACAACTCAAATGTTATGAGGCAGATAGCCGTTTGCAGAAATTGTATAACGTCTGGAGCGCGAAGAGAAAACAGCAGAGTTTTCAGGCGACTCCAGGAAGCGATAACTTGGTTGATGGGGAATAGCTTTGGCTGTTTACTTGTCCAGTGTAGTTAGCAGCGCCAGCATAGGGGTTTACTCGTTCGCGACTGATAAGATCGCGGTTGTTCCGAAAGCGGTTCCGATGAAAATAGCCAATCGGATGGCTGAATGGCTCTGCGTTAAGCTTGTGCATACTTCTATCGCCGGTTCTATGCTTGCTGGCGCGTTTGGCTGTGGTAACTCAAACGGAATTCTGCTTCCCCTCTCAATCTGCGAGGAAGAACTAGCCGCTATTCAATCGGTTTTTAAGGGGAACGTGACGGTGATGGAGACCAGGAAAACAGCTTACGGTAACCTGGTGTTGGCGAATGATTTTGGTGCGGTGGTTGATCCGCGGTTTAAAGGGTCGACGATAAAACAGATTAGCGAAACCTTGGGTGTTGAGGCGATTCAGGCTGAAATTGCGGGGTTGCCTTACGTGGGTTCCTTGGCGGTTGCGACGAATAAGGGTGTTTTGGCGCATCCGCTGCTTAAGGATGAGGAACGAAAAGTGCTGGAGAAAGTGTTCAAGGTGCCTGTAGATGTGGGCACAGTTAACTGTGGTATCCCCTACGTTGGCACGGGACTAATCGCGAATTCTCATGCGGCTGTAGCTGGTTCTATGACGACTGGACCCGAGATGTTTATAATTGGGAATGCACTGGATGTTGTGCAGGATGAGGATTTAAAGTGAAAGTTTTCAGGGTTACGGGAGAGATTCGCAAACCGAATTTGAAGACGCCGTTCGCTAAAGAAGTGCTCACAGATAAGCCTGAGCACGCGGTTGAGCAGGCATACGCTGAGATCGGAAGCAGGCACCGTGTTAAACGATTTTACATGAAGATACTGAAGGTAGAAGAGGTTTCTCCCGAAGACATTGTGGACCCCGTCCTCAAGAAGATGATTATCGGTGAGTAGATTGGCTGCTAGGGGCAAAGAAGAAGAGGAGCTTCGGAAGCTCAGTGTTGAAATGCGTTTTCTTGAGCAGACAGCCGAAACGTTGCAGCAGCGCCTGTCAATGCTGAACGCAGCGATCACGGACTTGTCTTATGCTAACATGACTTTGGACGGCGTGGAAAAAGAAAAGGAGAATTCTGACCTTCTCGTTCCTATTGGAGGTGGCTCTTACGTGAAGATGAAGCTCGCCAGCTCCGAAAAGGTTGTTGTGGGCATTGGCGCGGGCGTTTCCGTTGAGAAGCAGTTGCCAGAGGCAAAAGCCATGCTCAAGGAGCGCTTGGAGGAGTTGGAGAAGTCGATGGTTGCGGCGCAGCAGCAGTTTGCCCAGATCGCTGAAAGGATAAACTCGGGTAGAAGCCGTCTCGAGACTCTGCTTTCGTCTGTGAGAGAGGAGAAAGCAGCGGGCAATGTTTGACCGCCTCAAGAAAGGGTTTAAGGGATTAGTAACTAAGGTTACGACGACTGAGCTTAAGGCTGAAAATCTGGCGTCTGTCTTAGCGGATTTTAAGATGAGCTTGGTTGAGAATGACGTGGCGTTTCCTGTGGCTGAACATGTTTGCAACGAGCTTCTGAAACGTTTGGAAGGCGTGCAGGTTAAGCGGTTGGAAGACCGCAAGAAAATCGTTGAGGAGAACCTGCGCAAGGTCCTGCTGGAAGTGATGGTTACCGAGCAAAAGATTGACCTTCTGGAATGTGCGGAGGCGAAGCGCCTGAAAAAGGAGCCGCTGGTGCTGCTTTTCGTGGGAATAAACGGCACGGGAAAAACCACGACGGTTGCAAAGGTGGCGCAGTTCTTCAAGGATGAGAAGTACAGCGTGGTGCTTGCCGCCAGCGATACGTACCGCGCGGGCTCGATTGAGCAACTTGACGAGCACGCGAAACGTTTGGGCTTGCGGGTCATAAAGGGCGTTTACGGAGGTGACGCAGCGTCAATCGCATACGACGCGATTAACCACGCGAAGGCGCACGGAATAAACGTGGTGCTAATCGATACTGCAGGCAGGATGCAGACGAACCAGAACCTGATGCAGGAACTCCAGAAGGTTAAGCGCGTGGTGTGCCCTGACCTGACGATTTTCACCGTGGACTCGTTGATTGGCAACGACGCGGTCACGCAGGCGGAAGAGTTCAACAAGTGTATAGGCATAGACGCAACGATACTTACGAAGGTTGACGCGGATGTGAAAGGCGGCGCCTCATTGAGCGTGACATACGTGACGCAGAAGCCTATACTGTTCATTGGTGTGGGGCAAACGTACAAGGATTTGGAATTGTTTAATCCAGAAAAATTCGTGAATATGATACTAAGGTAGCATTCTGGGTTCATGGAATTTTCCGAAAACTAAAATAACT
The DNA here is from genome assembly GCA_963749465.1 of Candidatus Bathyarchaeota archaeon. Classification (GTDB taxonomy): domain Archaea; phylum Thermoproteota; class Bathyarchaeia; order Bathyarchaeales; family Bathycorpusculaceae; genus UBA11855. Next base: position 53,619 of record CAVVMH010000002.1, read on the forward strand.
CACTATTTGAAATCATTGCTTAGGAGTTTCTGTTTTGGAATGGAAAAAGGCGCCCGAAGAACTCGTTCAGTTTCTTGCAGAAAAAATGAGTGGACGTAAACTGCGAGTACCGGAAAATGTTCGGTTACCCCGCTTACTTTATCAACGGTAACATGTTTGCTGGCATTTACGGAGAAATTCTGTTCCTGCGGCTATCTGATTCTGACCTGAAGAAAATCATGGGCGAATATAGTGCCGTTACCTTTTTTGAGCCTATGCCGGGGCATCGATGAAAGGGTATGTTTCTATCCCAAAGACTCTCTATTCGAAGGGCTTGCTCTTTGGCGAATGGTTAGACAAGTCGGTCAGGTACGTTTCGTCGTTGCCGCCAAAACAAAAGAAAAAGTGACGCATGTCTTAATCGAGAGCCTGTCCCTTTTCTGTTAGCAATAGCAATATTGCCTTAGCTGAGTATAGTCTGTTTTCGGCTTGCTGGTAAATCAACGATTTCGGTTTCTCTATTGCTTCTGGGCTTATCTCGTATCCTCTGTGAATCGGCATGTCGTGCATCACGTATGCGTTGCTTTCCTTCAGTAACGCGGCGTTTATCTGGTAGGGCATCATTTGTTTCAGGCGTTTTTCCTTTTCCTCGGCGAATTTTGGGTCGGTAAAGAACTCCATGTCGATCCACGTATCCGTGTAGACGAAATCCGCATCCTTGATCGCTTTCTTCGCGTCTAGCGTGGTTGTCCACAGGCCAGTTTTTTTTGCAGCACGAATTAGTTCTTCGTCTCGTGCAGCTTCGTTTATGATTGGTGTTACCGTGGTGAGTTTGACTCCAGTTTTGGTGCAGCCCTCGATGAGCGAATTGCACACGTTGTTGTGAACGCCAATGTAAACGAGTTTAGCGCCCTTCAGCTTGCCACGTTTTTCCTTAATCGTTATCAAGTCGGCGATGGCTTGGCTTGGGTGATACTTGTCGTCGCAGCCATTTATGACTGGAACACGGGAAGTATTCGCCATTTTCTGCAAGTCAGCGTTCTTCAGCAGCCGCGCCATGATGAAGTCAACGTTGCGGGACAGGTACTGGGTTTCATCAGTTATGTCTGCTAAAGTGAAGTTCGTGGTTCGCCAGTCAATGTATAATGCGTGTCCGCCGAGCTGAGTCATCGCAACCTCGAAAGCCACGCGGGTTCTCGTGCTTGTCTTCTGGAAAACTAGAGCTGACGATTTGCCCTCTAATGTTTTGAAGTATTTCTTTGGGCTATGCTTGACCTCGATGCCCGCGTCAACAAGCCCTTCGAGCTGCTGACCTGATAGCTCCTTGAAATTCAATAGGTGCATTTTATCTCAGCCCACAAGAATGGGACAGCATTCATGGGATTAAAGTTTTATGGAAACCTTTTTCTCGCCAAACCCAGAAACCAATCCGTGAGGACAATGCCTTGATTTTAGCAGTCTACTCGAGCAAAGACGTGGCAGGCGTTAACATTGCAAACCAAGTCATGAACAACTTTCCATTCAGCAAAACAGGCGAGACATTCCAAGAAAGGCCGGTCTATTCAGCTGAGATAAGCGGAAAACAAGTCACTCTCGTCACGCTGAAGGATGAAACAGTTTACGCTCAGAACCTGCCCGAACAATTCCCCAACCCTGAACTCGTGGTCTTCCTCTCACGGCACAGCAGCCAAAGCGGCAAGCCAACACTGTCGGTGCACTCACCAGGCAACTTCGCCGAAGCGGAACTAGGCGGACTGCCCCGAACATTATCGGTTTGTCCTGCCGCAGCCATGCGTTATGCCCTGAAAGCCCTGCAACAGTTAAAGATGCAAATGAGGCTCAACTACGAAATATCGTATGAATGCACGCATCACGGGCCGTCACTTAACGTGCCAACAATGTTCGTTGAACTCGGAAGCTCACCCAGCCAATGGAACGACCCGAAAGCCGCCGAAGCGGTGGCGAAAGCAGCAATGCAATCCATCGCAAACTTCCGAATGTGCGAACAAACAGCGGTGCTTGGGTATTGGGGGACCGCACTACAACCAGCGTTTCACCCAGATGGCGCTAAACGACGAAGTCATCTTCGGGCATATGATTCCAAAATATGCCCTTCAATACGTCGACGCTGAAATCCTGCGGCAATGCGTGGAGCGAACACTTGAAAAAATCGATCACGCTATCCTCGACTGGAAAGGCATAAAAAGCGAACAGAAACCCAAACTCCTCAAAACACTCGCAGAACTCAACCTTCCCTATCACAAAGTCTAACCAACAAAACACGAAAGCCAGCAACATATTCGACCAAACACAGAGTAGCTATATTTTCTATTTGGAGATAGGCTATAGGCTGCTCCGAACACAGAAGTTTTCTCCATTTGCCTTTACGCTACCAGAAACAGGGAATGCATTGTCGCAGCCGGAATTTCACGCCCATCTGTTCAGCTAGATTTTCAACTTTGTGAAGGTCAACTTCAGGCGTGGTAACCGCCGTAACTTCCACATCGAGTATTGCTTTTGCTTTTTCGATAAAATTTAAGACAGCATGGTACGCTCCAGCTAATGCGGGTTTGCAGACTTCGTTGTAGGTTTCTTCATCGCCTGCGTTTAGGCTAACACTCACCTTATTGACTCCAGCAGCCTTGAGCTCTCCAACAACGTCTCTTCCAGGGTTAAGCGCGTAGCCATGACCGTTAGTGTTCACCCTGATCGCAACAGGCTCATCATAACGCCACTTAATGCACCGAGCAAGCATCAGCAGCAAATCCAGCCTCTCCGTTGGTTCACCAAAACCACAGAAAACCACCTCTTTCCACCTTCCTCGCTTCATCGCTTCGTCAAGTTCCAACGCTATCTGCTCAAAACTCGGTTCCTCACTTAGCTTAAGCGTGAAATCACCAACGCCACGCTTAAAGTTCCTGAAGCAGAAAATACACCTGTTAGAGCATTTGTTGGTTATGTTCAGGTAAAGCTTGTCATCAAGCCAGTAAACGGTTCTCGGCTTCTCATCACGCACCATGATTCTCCAAAGCCTCAAACGTGGTTTTCAGCCACTTCCGTCTCCAAAGCCAAAGAGACGGCAACAAAACCGACAGCACAATAATCGCGAAGATAAGCCAAGGATTCGTGTTCCCAAACTGGGCAATTCCGAAGAAAGTCGCCACAGTGTTCGGAAAAGACGTAATCGTTGTGATAATCGTCAAGTACAGTGTCACCAGCGTCAATGCTCTGATGGAGAAATTAATCTTGTTGCTCACAGTGGACAAGTAAGCGTTAATCGAATCCGACAATATCTCCCTGTAAGTCTCAACGATATCAATCTGCCTCGTAAGATACTCATGCGTCGAATCAAAAAGACTCTTCGACTTGGCAGAAAGATACGATGCATCGCTTTTTTTCAGGTTAAAAACTAAACCCCGTTCGTACCAGAGAATCTTGTTGAAACTAGTCAACCTCGACTTCGTCCTGCAAAATCCGCTTCACAAGCGTTTGATTCGTTTTCTCCACAACTTCCTCTTCCAACCGCGAAGCAAGGTCTTCAATGTGCTCCAAATGAACAAAATGATTTGCGACAACCTCATCCAAAATGTAGAACGCAGCAACCGAAGGCTGATCAACCTTAACTTTGTCCAACCTTTGCTTAGCAAGATTTATCACACTTTGATCTTCGCTCTTTGCCACTGTCACCAGAAAATATTTCGAAAACGCAATCACCAAAGGGTTGACTTTCTTCGCCTCGAAAATCTCCCTGACAATCACGAAGTTGATTACGCCGAAATCGGGCTCCAACCTCAAATTCACAACGTTGCTCGATTCAGGCAGAAGCAGGAAATCTAGTGGAATCCCAGAGACCTCCGAGACTTTCGCTAACTCCTCTTTCGTCGGATCCACTACTTCCAGCCAAATCCCCGTCAATTGGGTTCGCTGCAAGTCTTTCAGTTTGATTTCCAGCTCCACGTTGTCTGCTAAGCTAACGAGACGCAACATCGCAACCACATTTCATCACAATATGCCCCAAGTGCCTTTTCAACTTGATGGTCAATGCAAATGCAAGCGAATGGTTTTTGTTACAGACAACACAAATAACAAAACAGTGACCATTTAGTGCCTTTAGTCACACGTTTCGATCCATGGCAAAATCGCCAATGCACGTGCCCGCCAAAACTCACGTTCAACCCTTACACGGGATGCAGCCACAATTGCGTCTACTGCTACGCACAAACGTACATTCCACACTTCACTGATTGCAGACCCAAGAAAAACCTGCTCCAACGCTTGGAACGCGAAGCCACGAAGCTCAAAGGTGAAACAGTGTCAATGTCTAATTCTTCTGACCCTTATCCGCCAATGGAACAGGAATTGGGCTTAACACGCTCCTGTCTCCGAATCCTCAATCAGAGCAATTGCCGAATTCAAATAATCACCAAGTCAGACTTGGTCACGCGAGACGTTGACCTGCTCCGAGAAAGACCCAGCACAGTGGCTGTAACCTTAACCACAGAAGATGATGAAATAGCCAAGAAACTCGAACCGCACGCACCGACTCCAAGCGAACGTTTGAAAGCAGTTGAGATGCTTGTTCACAAAGGAATCCGAGTTTCCGCGCGAATAGACCCGATTATTCCCTTCGTTAACGACAACCCTGAAAAACTCGTTGGCGCACTCGCAGAAATAGGCGTCAAGCATATAACCGCTTCAACCTACAAAGCAAAACGTGACAGTTGGCAACGGTTTGCCGCTGCTATGCCAGAACAAGCGGAAAAGCTCAAGACCACTTTATTGGAGTCAAGGCGAACGTGCAAACGGGTGCGTATTGCTGCCTAAGGATTTAAGGCTGAGGCTCTTAACCAACGTGAGAAGCATGGCTCTTTCATACGGCATCAAGTTTGCCGTATGCAGAGAGGGTTTGGGACACTTGAATACAGGTACCTGCGACGGTTCATGGCTGCTGCCAAACTTGGAGACGTGATTTTCTTGCAGGATAGAGTTGTTATCCTTGTTGATTTAGATTATTTTTTTGCGCAGTGTGAAGAATTGCGTAATCCTACTTTGAAGGAAAAACCTGTTGTCGTTGGCATGTATTCGGGACGAACCGAAGAAAGCGGAGCAGTGAGCACCGCAAATTACGTTGCTAGAAAGTATGGTGTTAAGTCTGGTATGCCACTGTTTCTGGCGAAGCGCAAACTTGAAGGTGTTGAAGCGATTTTCCTGCCTGTTGACCACGAGTATTACGAGCAGGTTTCCGACGAACTCATGCGGATGTTTCGGAGTTACGCTGACGTTTTCGAGCAAGTAGGCATCGACGAAGCATACTTGGACGTCACTGAAAAGGCGCATAAGAGCTTCGACGAGGCGAAAGCGTTGGCAGAGCGGATGAAAATAAACGTTAAGAACCAAATGGGTGTAACGTTCTCTGTTGGTGTCGGACCCAACAAGCTTGTGGCTAAGATCGCGTCTGACGCGCAAAAACCAGATGGACTCACGGTTGTTCGTGCTGAAGACGTGAAAACATTCCTGCAACCTCTGCCAGTTGACCGTTTGTTGGGGGTGGGAAAGAAAACTTCGAAGAGAATGACCGAGTTGGGGATCGGGACAATCGGAGACTTGGCGAGGTTCGATGTGCAGAGGTTGGTGGAAGTTTTCGGCAGAACCTTGGGCGTTTACTTTCATAACTCTGCTAATGGCGTGGATGATGAACCTGTGCAGGAAGCGGGTGACGCCGAATCAATCAGCCGGATCGGAACGTTGAAGGAGAACAGTCGTGACTTAGAATTCATCCTGTCTAAGGCGGACGAGTTGATTAGCGACATCTGTGAAGAGGTCTCGCAAAAACACTTGACCTTCAGGCAAATTGGCATAATGGCAATCCTCTCTGATTTGTCTGTTCGAAGCCGTTCGAAAACGCTTGAGCAGCAGACAATGAACCCTGAAACGCTCAGAAAGGAAGTTCGCGAACTCTTCGAAAAATTCCTCGCTGATTCAGACCTTGAAATTCGGAGAATAGGCGTGAAAATTTCAGGTTTTCTGAAGGAAGAAAAAGCACAGAAGCAGTTGACAAGCTTTTTCGAGAACTAGTGCTCGGAACAGTCTATAGCCCTTATGAATAGGTTCATCTAGAAGTTAACTCAGTAGCTCTCTGTTGCTCGTGAAAAGTTTAGCCCCCTTTACATAAAGCATTGAAATTTCTTCCTAGGACCTTTTCGGTTTCGGCGTGTAGTTGTGTTTAGTTCTTATATTTTCCCTTCCATTAATTGAGCGTGGCAGAGTTGAGGAGACTTGGCTAAAAAGCCTAAATTTACCATTCTAACCATCGGGCATTCCACAAGGACACTCCCCGAGTTCATTGAAATGCTGAAGGCTTACCAGGTGACTTTGGTCGTCGACGTGCGTTCTGTCCCTCGTTCACGGCATAATCCCCAGTTCAACAAGGAAACCCTTCCCAACGCTCTCAAGCTTGAGGGCGTAGACTACGTTCACATGCCCGATATCGGCGGTTTACGCCGACCAAAATCCGATTCGGTAAACATGGCTTGGGACAACAAGAGTTTCAGGGGCTACGCCGACTACATGCAGACGAAAGAGTTCATAGAGCAACTGTTGGACCTCATCGCGTTCGCCAGAGAACACCGTGTAGCCGTGATGTGCGCGGAAGCGTTGCCGTGGCGATGCCACCGCTCCCTGATTGCTGATGCCCTAGTGGTGAGGAACGTGAAGGTGGACCACATCATCCGCAAGGACAGCACCATCAGACACACATTGACAGAGTGGGCACACGTCGAAGGAACGAAGATAACTTACCCTCTGTTCACGAAGGAAACACCACAGAAGACGCTGGGTGATTTTGGGTCATCCATTTAGCCGCGTCGCCTAACCTATCCAGTTTTACCAGTACTCTCGGAAGTACTCTTTCCCTTCTATTTAGAGTCAGAGTGGTATGACAGGTACTTTCTCCCTTTTTTTAGCGTTAAAGCGCTTTCAAAAGGATTTCCGTAATCTTCTCTGCGCTCTCTTGAACTTCTGGAGTCAAGCCTTCCCCGAATTCCGTGTTGCCAGGCTGAATCAAGAGCAGGGCGATTTTTGCTCCTGCCAGTTGCGTGATGTAATCGCAGAAAACGCGCAAGGGCAGCATGTGTGTAGAGATGGCGGGAAAATTCGTGACTTTCTCTGCGTCGAATAGCCGCACTTCTCCTGTCTTAAGCTCCATCACAGCTGCATCTATCAGCAACACGTGAGAGGGTTTGAGCTGCACGATTTCGTCCATGAAGCTTTCAGGGACGGTTTCACACTCAATGAGATGGACGTTGCCTGACAGTTTGCCTTGGAGGTCTTGGACGATTTTCACGCCGACGAAGTCGTCCAGGCGTATGGGGTTTCCGATGCCTGCGATGACGACTTTGCCGTGGTTCATAAACCAGTTTTTCAGTTCTTTCTGAAGGTTACGGGTGTCTTTGCTCAATCGTGAACGCCACTAAAACAGAATATTACGAAAAGAAAGAAAAGGGTTTAGCGTTGAAGCTTCTGCACAAGCTGTTTCTTGCTGTCGAAGACTTCCACCGTTAATGGCATCTGCCCAACCGCGAAGTGCGTGGCGCATCCGAAGCACGGGTCGTAAGCGCGGAAAGCCATTTCTACCTTGTTTAGCATGCCTTGGTCGAATTTGCCGCCATGAATCAAGCCTTTCGCTGCGTCGCGTATGCTCATGCAGATGGCAGGATAGTTGTTTGTCGTAGCGACTATCAAGTTAACGTCTTTTATCAGTGCGTCTTTGTCCAGGGTGTAGTCATGAATGAGCGTTCCTCGTGCTGCTTCGACGATGCCTACTCCTTTGCCTGGAGCTCCTGGCTTGTTCCTAACGTTGGTGCTCGTGATTTCTGGATCTTTGACCAGTTCCAAACCACGTTCCGTGGCGTACAGCAACTCAATCAGTCTTGCCCAGTGGAACGCCAACGTGCCGTGCACAGGTTTGCCACCTAGCGTTTTGTACATAACTTCATATTCTGCCTGCGCCAGCGGTGTTGCCATGCCGTCGGAAGCGTTCAGCCTACCGAGTGGACCGACGCGGTACGCTCCGCTTTCAGCGCCGTAGGTTAAGCCCTTCCAACCGACCTGCTTCAGGTACGGAAACTTGCTGTATGTCCATTCTTCCACGTGTTCGCCGACGTGTTTCAGGTAGTCCTGAGAATCGAACTTGACGAATTCCTTCCCCGTTGGCGTGACGACCCGGATTTTGCCGTCGTAGAAGTTGACCTTGTTATTGTCGTCGACCATGCCCATGTAGTAAGTGTTCATGGTGTAAGCGTCGCTCTTTATCATGTCCACGTACTGTGGGTTGCCGAGGACGATGTCGTGGAAGATTTTCAGCGTGAACTGGGCGAACTTTAGGGAGGAAGCAATCATGTCTTCGATTTTTTGCCGGTTCTCTTCGCTCAATGGCTTGCTTATTCCGCCTGGCAGTCCGCAGACGGGGTGAGTGGCTTTGCCGCCGAGAATCGCCGTTATTTCCTGCCCGTAGGCACGGTGTTTGATGACTTCCTTAGCCACGTCCAAGCCTGCTTTCTCGATGACGCCGAGGATGTTACGTTTTTCCGGCGGTGCGTCTGGTCCGACGATGAAGTCTGGACCGCCAAGATAGTAGAAGTGTAGCGTGTGATCGTAGATTAGGTAGCCCATATACATGAGTTCGCGCAGTTTCTTGGCTGCTGATGGCGGCTCAACGTTGAACGCCACGTCCAAAGCTTTGACCGCGGCGAAATGGTGCGCGACTGGGCAAACACCGCAAATCCTCGTGGTAAGAATGGGCATAAGTTCAGCGCGTCTTCCAACGCAGAATTGTTCGAAGCCTCGGAGTTCGGGGATTTTCAGGTAAGCGTTCTCCACTTCGCCTTTGTCGTTGAGGAATATGGATACGCTACCGTGTCCTTCAAGCCTTGTGATTGGGTCTATGACTATTTCTTTCATTTCTTCATCACCTTACGTTTAAGAATCGAAGCTGGCAGAGAGAACATGTAGAAGGTGCCCACAGGGTCTTTTATCTGGTTCATCAAGTCTTCAATCTCCTTCTCAGTGTACTTTTCTTTTCCCTCTCTGTTCTCGTAACCTAAGATAGAAGCCAAAGCTGTCAGCATGGCAGCCCCCTGTTCAGGCATGTTCGGAGCTGCTCCACCGCAACCAGTACACGGCATATCTACCGTCAAGCATTGAGCACCGCATCCGCTGCGGGTAGCCATACCCATGCAGATAATTCCTTGCTCCATCAAGCAGAGCTCGGGCTCAGGAGCTTTCTCATAAACTCGGTAAATCGAGCCGATTTTCTTGTTCTCTCGTTTTCTGGGGCACTCGTCGCAGACAGCTTTAAGCGGAGCAAGAACCGAACCCTTCGGTGGCAACTCGTTCCGCGCAATAGCGTCAACGGCATTCGCGATTAACTTAACTGGAGGTGGGCATCCAGGCAGATAGTAGTCAACATCCACGGTTTGCGCTAATGTTTTGACAGTGTCGTAGAATTCAGGAATCTTCAACGACCCCTCTTTAACTTGGGTTATAGTTTTTGGAGTGATACCCTGTGGGTTGACGACGGATTTTTCTTTACGGTAAACTTGCTCGAAAATCTCAGCCTTGTTCGTCAAGTTGGCTAATCCTGGTACACAGCCTTCGTGAGCGCAAGAGCCGAAAGCCACCAGCGTCTTGCTCTTCTGCCTGAGCAGTTTTGCCATGTGTTCCTGCTCCGAGTTGCGGATGGACCCGTTGAAGAACGTGATGTCCACGTACTTGTCAGGCATGGCTTCAACATCCTTGTACTTGACGTCGATGGCTACAGGCCAGAATACGATGTCCGCTAATGCCACCACGTCGAGGATTCTTTCGTTTATATCCAGGACGGCTATTTCGCAGCCGCCACAGCTTGCAGCCCAATAAAAGGCTATCTTCAGTTTGTTCTTACTCATTCTTGTTTTGCACCTTCGCTTACTTGTTTCAGCAATTTTGAAGTGTCAACTCTGAGCTCGTTGAACGCCAATTCTTCAGGCGTCATACCCATCGCCAAACCCAACAATTGCGGATAATGCAAGACTGGAATCCCGTAGGCTTCGTTGAACATGCGTTCAATGCGCACTTCGTTAGTATCGAACATTATGTGGCAGAACGGGCAGATTGTTATTAAAGCTTGCGCGTCAACCATTTTTACGTGACTTAGCTTGTCCCGTGCCAGAGCCAACGCCACTTTGTCGCTTACACCCACGCTGGGAGCGCCACAGCACTCGGTTTCGTCGATGTAGTCTAAGCACTCAGCACCCGTCGCCTCAATCAATGTCCTAAGAGTCTGTGGATCTTCAGGATCGTCGAAGCCGATGTACTCTTTAGGTCTTAATATGTGGCAACCGTTGTGTTCGGCCACTTTCAACATCGTAAGCGGCTTCACGACCGAGTTTTTGATCTTCTCCAGCCCCACATCTTCCTTCAGCACCTGCAAAATGTGTTTCGCTTCGACGGTTCCCTTGAACTCCAACCCGGACTCCTTTAAGTGGCTATTGATCTGTTCCCTCAATGTTTTATCGGATTTCAGGATTTTGTTAACCTTTTTCAAGGTGCCACCGCATCCTGGACAAAGCGTCAAAATGTTCAACCCTTGCTGCTCTGCCAACGCCAGATTTCGGGCCGCGAGAATCAACATGGTTTCGTGGCTAACAGGGTCTAGAGGAAGACCGCAACAGTTGAACTCCGGCATCTCCACAAGTTCAACACCTAGCCTCTGTAAAACTTTGCGGGCAGATATCTCGTAAGCTGACACTCTGTAGGGAACAGCGCATCCGAGGTATATGAGATATTTACTGCCCAGTTTGCTCTCCCTTCTTCTCCACAGTTTCGATAAACTTTACTCCTTTGAGCGATTTGCGGATGCTCTCGGGTTTTCCCTTCGGTAGGGGCGGCAACCCGGTGATTTCCCGCTTTTTTACCCGTAATTCAGGAATCTTGTAAGCGTAGCCTGATTCGAGTACGCTGCCAACTTGGTCTTTGAAGACCTGTGGCACGCAACCTTTTTCCGCGGCCAAGTTTCTGAGGACCCGGATGACGCTGGCGACTTCAACATCCTGTGGACAACGGTCCGTGCAAGTGAAGCAGGCAGCGCATAGCCATAGTGTGTCGCTTTTTAAAACGCGATCCCTGAGCCCAAGCTGTGCCATGCGAATAAGCGTTCGTGGCCTGTAATTGTCGGTGTACCTTGCCACTGGGCAATCAGAAGTACATGTCCCACACTGGAAACACTTCAGCAACTTCTCTGCGCCGTGCATCTTCGAGAGTTCGTACTTGAACTTCGGGTCGATTTCCGACGCTCTTATGGGTTCTTTGGCTGCTGTTTCGGCCACTTTCTTGACCTCAATCTTTTTCCACGAGGCATTCACCGATTTCGGCTGCCTCATATGTGCATAAAGGTTGAAAAAGCCTCTATCCACTACATAAAGTTTAGGTAACCAGTATAGAGTTTAGTTCCATGTTGGCTAGCGTTTCGAGACTAAGCCCGAATCAGCAATCAACATAAATCTCCGGCGAACGACGTCTTTTCAGAAAGAATTATATGTGAATCCCGTTAATATTGGGCGAAAGTCGTTTGCCCTTCCTAAAGGTGGAAAACAATGAAGATAATCTCTAAAGAGGACTTCAATAATTTTGTTAATTCTCTAATAGCAGACGAGACTCTGCAAGTGATAGGCGTTAAAGCCAAGAGAGACAAATTCGCTTTCTCACCGTTGGAAAATGCTAGCGAAATGCGTCTTGATTATGACGTAACACTTCTTCCCCCGAAGAAATACTTCTTCCCGCAACGGGAAACGTTGTTCACGTATAACATTGCTAGTGGTTTGTCCACAAAGAACCCTGCAGAAATTAGACGGACGATAATCATCGGGGTGCATCCCTACGACATAATCGCGTTACTCCACATGGATGAGATATTCAGGGAAACAAAGTCAGACCCGTACTATTTTGAAAAACGCAACTCTTCCATAATCATCGGGGTGAACATTCAGAAAATGTCCAAATGGTGTTTCGCCCCTTTCATGGGCGCTGGCACAACTGAGTACGGCTACGACATTATGCTAACAGACCTTGGTAATAGATACGCCGTCAGCATGGGCTCGGAGAAGGGCGAGGGGCTCTTTTCCCAGTACGCGAAGAACGTCACAGATGCTCTTGCGAGAGACGTTCAGCTGGTAGGTCAGAAGAAACGGGAAATCATGCACATGCCCCAGGAGAAGTTCGAGTTTCCGACTGAACTCATACCCGAATTGCTAAGGAAGAATTACGAGGAAAGCAGCTTCTGGGAGAAACACTCCGAAACCTGTCTGGCTTGCGGTTCCTGCGTGCTCGTGTGCCCGACGTGCTACTGCTTCGACGTGAAAGACAACCCCGATTTAATGCTTGAAAGCGGAGAAAGAGTGCGGACATGGGACGGATGCTTGCTTGAAGATTTCGCGAAGATCGCGTCAGGGGAGAACTTCCGACCCACTAGACCAACGAGATACAGGCACAGGTACTTCAAGAAGGGCAAGTACCTCTATGACCGCTTCGGCTTCATAAGCTGCGTCGGATGCGGAAGATGCTCTTCTAACTGCTTACCAGACATCGCGAACCCGGTTGCCCTTTTCAATGATATGTACCGCACTACAATGGGGGTTGGAACGCAAGTTTCCGCCGCAACCCAGCCAGACGTTCAAATCCAAACTGGAGAACATATAGACTATGTGCCGAGACTGGCTACTATCGTAAAGAAAGCTGTGCAGACTCCGATGGAAACTCTGTTCGAGATCAAACTCGACGATGGCTCCGACCTTGAGCACAAACCCGGACAATTCGTTGAGGTCTCGGTTTTCGGCGTCGGCGAGGCCCCAATCTCAGTTTCATCCTCACCCACCAAGAAGGGAACCTTCGAGCTCTGTGTGCGCAAACTGGGAAGCGTAACGAGCAAACTGCACACACTCAGCGAAGGCGACAAAGTTGGAATTAGAGGTCCATTCGGAAATGGTTTCGACGCCAATTTCTTGAAGGGCAAAGACCTCTTGTTCGTGGCGGGAGGCTTGGGAATGGCTCCGCTGCGGTCACTATTCAACTATGTTCTGGACAACAGGAAAGACTACGGGAAAGTCACCCTTCTCTACGGCTGCAAAGAACCTCGCGAACTGCTCTTCGCCGACGAAATGGTTGCCTTAGCCAGTAGGGAAGACGTGGACTTTAAGCCAACAGTCAATTGGTGCCCTGAGAACGAGGTCTGGACGGGCAACATCGGCGTAATAACCACACTTATCCCGCAGGTCGACTTTGACCCGGATAAAACCTTTGCTGTCGTTGTCGGTCCTCCAATCATGTACAAGTTCGTCCTTCATGATTTAAGGGAAAGGAAATTGCCCGACGATCACATCATCGTGTCGCTTGAACGAAGAATGAAATGCGGCGTAGGTAAGTGCGGACACTGCCAGATAAACGAAATCTACGTCTGCAAGGATGGTCCGGTGTTTAACTATTCAAAAATAAAAGGAATACCGGAGGCGTTGTGATGAAACCAAAAGTGGCATTCTTTGATTTTGCGGGATGCGAAGGAGACCAGCTACAAATTGCGAACATGGAAGAGGAAATTCTCACCCTTCTTGGGCAAGTGGAAATCGTTAGCCTTCAGAGAAGTCATGAAAGAACACAGCGACAACTACGACATAGCATTCATCGAAGGCTCATGCACACGCCTTCAAGACGAAGACAGGCTGAAACAGATCAGGAAGAACGCGAAACTTGTTGTCGCCATCGGTTCATGTGCCACCATTGGCGGTATCAACAGCCTGAAGAACTACAAAGACATCGACGACGTCAGGAGAACTGTTTACGGCGAACAAGCACGTTTGTTCGACACCTACGCTGCACGACCGATAGATGCGGTGATACCCGTGGATGCCTACGTGCACGGATGCCCTATGACCAAAGAGGAGTTCCTGCAAGTTGTGAAATCGTTGCTGCTGGGAAAGAAACCGGACATCCCGAACTATCCTGTGTGCGTTGAATGCAAGAAGAACGAGAACATCTGCGCGTTCGAAAGAGGACAATATTGCGTTGGAACCGTCACTCGGGCAGGTTGCAACTCGTGCTGCGTCAATGAAGGCACCATTTGCTGGGGATGCCGCGGGTTAGTAGACAACCCTAACGAGAACTCCCAAAAAGAAGTCCTAATCAAACATGGACAAACAGTTGACGATGCGATATCCAAATTTAGATTATACTTCGGTTGGCAGGAGGCAAAAAGATGAAAAACACGAACTTAGACCTAGAAGTCCACCACGTAACCCGAGTCGAAGGACACGGAAACATCTACGTAAACGTCAAGAAAGGAGTCATCGAGAAATGCGAATGGGCTATACCCGAAGCACCACGATTCTTCGAAGCTATGGTCCTGGGACGCCAATGGAATGAGCTGCACCACATTACTTCCCGCATCTGCGGCATCTGCAGCATAGGGCACACGTTGGCATCGTTGAGAGCTACAGAAGCGGCCATGGGCATACCTTTAAGCGAGCAAGACCTGAAACTCAGAAAACTCGCATTGCACGCTGAAAACCTGCAAAGCCATATCCTCCACCTAGGCTTCCTGGTTCTGCCAGACTTGATGGGCGTCGGCTCCGTAATTCCACTCGCGTCTTCAAATCCTGAAGAAGTCAAAACCGTCCTGCGTCTGCACAGACTCGCCAACGATATGTCCAATAAACTCTGCGGCAGAACAACGCATCCTCAACGCTTGATTCCTGGAGGTTTCGCCAAGCTCCCCACGATGAAAGAGCTGAAGGATATCCGAAAAGGACTCAGCGACGCAATACCGAGCATTCAAGCTGTAGCGGGACTCTTCAAGAGCTTAGCACCTAAGCTGCCTGATTTCAACAGGGAAACAGAATTCATCGCATTGACGAAGCCCGACGAGTACGCATTGTACGACGGAGACTTGGCTTCAACTGATACTGGAAAAGCACCTGTAACTGAATATCTCTCGTTCACTAACGAGTACATTGTGCCAACATCCACAGCGAAACGGGCGAAACATACACGCGAATCATACATGGTAGGTGCGCTAGCAAGATTCAACCTAAACTACGAAAGACTTTCACCTATGGCGAAGCAAGCTGCTGCCCTGTTCAACCTGAAACCTGTCTGCCACAACCCGTTCATGAACAGCATCGCTCAGCTAGTTGAGGTTGTGCACAGCGTCGAAGACTCCATACGGCTGATTGACGAGATCGCGGCAGCAGGACTACAGAGCCAACTCGACTACTTTAAGCCAGACATCAAAGTGAAAGCGGGACGGGGCGTCGGCGCCGTGGAAGTGCCCAGAGGCATCCTGTTCCATGACTATACGTACAACCAGAAAGGCGTCTGCACCAAAGCGAACTGCATTATCCCCACGAACCAAAACCACGGCAACATCGAGTTGGACATGAAAGCGCTGCTGCCTACCATACTGGACAAGTCGCCTAAGGAGATAGAGCTAAGCCTAGAGATGCTGGTGAGAGCTTATGACCCCTGCATTTCATGCTCTACCCATTACTTAACGGTGCATTTCGTTTAAACCAGCCCTTTTTCAGGTCGGGGCGGGAGCTTCCGCCTCTTCTTTAGCCGGTTGTTTCTTCTTTTCTATGAAAGCCTCACTTTTTGTCACTTCAGGAATTTCTCTTAGATCTGAAAGTTCAGGATACTGACCCTCCGAGATTTCTTCGTTGAGGCTTAAAGTTCCTTTAACTGTGCCATCCTTCAAGTATTCCAGGCAGAAACCCATCTTCTTTGTAAGGCTCATTGCACGGTAGTTGTCGATTAGCATAATTGAGTAAACTCTTTCAATGCCCATCTCCTTAGCGATTTCAAGGGTGTAATCGACGATTTTTGTGCCTAAACCGAGGTTCTGCCATTCGTCGCCTACGATGAAGGCTAGTTCTCCGCTTTTGCCGTTTGGTTCGATGCTTAGTCTTGTAACGCCTAGGAGTCTTCTTTTGCCTCCAGTGGTTGTTTCAGCAACGATGGCGATTTCACGGTCATAGTCTATGTTGCAATAACGAACGCGAATCTCATGCGGTGTGTCCCTAAGCATCTCAAAGAACCGGTATCGGATTGACTCTTCTGAGAAGTTTTGGAACATCTCCAGCCACATCGGTTCGTCCTCAGGCTTTATGGGTCGCAGAAGCACTTTCTGCCCATTCTTTAGTGTCCAGAGAAGCTCGTACTTTTTCGGGTACGGGCTTATCACGATGTGTTCGTGGGGTTCGATTTTCCTGAAAACTCGCGTTTTGTCGACTGCTATTCTGGCGTCGAGTATGGATACCTCTTTTTCGTTAATGAGGACTGGGTTCATGTCTATCTCTTTTATCTGTGGAAAATCTATCAGCAACTGCGAGAAGAGCAACATTGTCTCCTCAAGGAGTCTAATGTCGACTGGCGGAGCGTTTCGGTACCCTTTCAGAAGCTGGTAAACTTTCGTTTCCTCCATCATCCGACGAATAAGCGTCGTGTTTAATGGTGGAAGTCCAAGCGAGTAGTCTTTGAATAGCTCAACTCCTACGCCTCCCATGCCGAACAGAATTATCGGTCCGAAAAGGGGGTCGGTCTTGCCGCCGATGATAACTTCGTACCCTTTTCTTTGAATCATAGGTTGAACAGTGACGCCAATTATGTGGGCACCAGGATTGTATGCTGTCGCCCTTTGAATCAGCAACCCGAAAGCATCCCGAACTTCCGTTTCCGAGTGAACGTCTAATATGACTCCACCAGCATCGCTCTTGTGGACTATTTGAGGCGAGAGAATCTTCAGAACAACCGGGAATCCCATCTTCCTGGCGTAAGCCACTGCTTCGTCCACGCTGTTGGCAACAGCGGTTTTCACGACAGGGAAATTGTAGTATTTTAAGACCTTCTTGGCTTCGTCCTCTGTTAAGACTTCACGGCCTTCTAGCGCGGCGTTTCTAAGTATGGCAGTTATGGGTCGTTTTGGTGGGGATGCGTCAACGGGCAACTCTTCAGGCGTCTCATAAAGGAGTTCAACGTTGCGTTGGTAGTGGTGCATAGTCATGTAGGTCTTGATGGCTTGCTCAGGCGTAAAGTAAGTTGGGATGTTGTTTGAGTTGAGGATTCTGTTGGCTTCTTGCACTGCGCCGTACCCCATGAACGAGGTCAGTATGGTCTTGTTTCTGTCAGCCTGCTGCCCCACCAACTCAACTATTCCCTTAGCAATTTCAACTGGCTCGGAGAGCGCTTGCTGAGTGAAGATGACAACTATGCCATCTACGTTGTCATCATTCAAGCAAGCTTCCACCGCTGCCCTGTAACGTTCAGCCTTCGCATCGCCCAACACGTCAATTGGGTTAGCCTTGCTCCAGAAAGGCGGCAAAACAACGTTAAGCATATTCAGAGTTTGCTGGCTTAGCTTCGCCAACTTTCCTCCCTGAGCGATTAAGGCATCAGTTGCCATAACTCCTGGACCGCCAGCGTTAGTAATTACTGCCAAGTTTGGTCCTCTGGGCAGGGGCTGAGTTCCCAGAACTTCCGCTGCGTTGAACAAGTCCTCTATCTCTGAGACCCTGACTATGCCAGCGCGTTTGAAAGCTGCATCGTAGATGTCGTCCTCGCCCGAAAGTGAACCCGTATGTGAAGCCGCGGCTTTGGCACTCTCGGTGAACTTGCCAGATTTTATGACGATGATAGGTTTTGTTCTTGCAAAATGGCGGGCGGCGCTCATGAACTTGCGGGCTTCGGTGATGCCTTCCACATACATGAGTATGCTCTTGGTTTTAGGGTCGGTTCCGAAGTAATCTATGAGGTCGCCGAAATCCACGTCTATCATGGAGCCCACGGAGACGAAGTTGCTGAAGCCAATGTTCTCGTGGATAGCCCAGTCGAGAATGGCTGAGCCTAACGCTCCGCTTTGGGAGAGAAACGCGATTTTGCCCGCTTTAGGCACTTTATCAAGAAACGTGGCGTTCAGATTATTTCTTGGACGAATTATTCCAATGCAGTTGGGTCCAATTACTCGTACATCGTATTTCTTGGCTATTTCCAGTATCTTCTGTTCAAGAGCTTTGCCTGCGGCGCCAGTTTCCTTGAATCCTGCTGAAACTATGATTGCTCCTTTTACTCCTGCTCGTCCGCATTCTTCCATTACGTCTGGAACAGTTTTGGCTGGCGTTGCAATCATGGCTAAATCAACCGCTTCAGGAACCTCCAAAACGGTTGTGTAGGTTTTTATGCCGAGAATTTCGGGCTTACGTATGTTAACGAAGTAAACCTTGCCCGCGTAACCCTGCTGGGTGAGGTTCTTTACGATGGCATAGCCGACTGAGCCTTCCTGGTCGCTGGCGCCTATGATAGCTATGCTTTTCGGGTTGAAAATATTGTCAAGGTTTAGAGTAACCATCTTTGCTGTGACCTTCCACGTTTTAGGCTCTCCCGACGGGGAAATTAAATCTTATGTATCGAAAATCATTTCTTCAATCAAGAGATATCCATATAACTCCTAAGTGAGGATAAAATAGGGGCTTCGGCATGTCTTAACTGTTTGCTGTTGTCAGGCAGCAATCACACGAGTTTATGGGCAACCCCTAACAGATTTCTATGCAGGTGAAAAAATGGTTTTAGGAGAAAAAATATTTGAAGGCAAAGGCAAGAGCGTTGGTCCGAGCTACATAAAATCCATCGATGCAGAAGGCGTAACCTCAATGTTCGCGTGGACAGCTGAATTGAAAGGCATGGGCAAAGCTAAAGGTGTTGACGGTATGCTCAACGTGACAGCAAAGAGCATGACGCCTCCAAAAGGGGTCGCCGGGGCTAAGGACAAGGCAATGTTCTTCACGATGGCAGGCGACATGGCAGTGGCGAGAGGCTTCGACCTGATGAAGATGACTATGGGAACAAACCCCTCGGCTGTGGGACTGTGGAGCTTCATGACGATGTCCGAGCAACTGGGCTTTCTGAACGACGTCATCGCCGTCGTAACCATGCAGGCAATGGACCCGATGTGGATGGAATTCACCATAACCATCCACGAATGGAAATAGGCGAATTCTTAAGAGAGATACCCACTCAATTCGTCTTTTTTTCTTCGTTGAGAAGTGTCATGCAAACAGCAAACTGTATACAGCATTTGTTCTTACAAGGTTTCTTTGGTGACCTGAACTAATTGTTCTGTTTCGATGATCTAATATGGACTCATACCGCACATAGGTTACAGGCTAGAACCAAAAAGGGGAAAAATCACACCGCCTACTCAGTCATTGCCATAGGTCCTAAAGTAACTTTTGACCTTGAAATTCAACAATTCTGCCATTAATCTAGACTCTAAGCCTTAGTCTTCGCTTTGCCAGGTCTCAACGACCTTACGGTTGCGCCTGCTCTCCACATTTCGGAGTTGCCCATTTGTTTCAGTTCGTCTGCGAGTTTCTGCCTGTAGTCCGCTTGGCTACTTTTTTCAAGAACTATGCGTGTCTCTTCTCCCGTCGCTACGAGTTCGTATAACGAGTCGAACAGTGGTTTGGTTCCGTCTCTGAAGCGGTTTCTCCAGCGAAGTGCGCCGATGCGTGCGGTTTCGCTGCAGTTGCAGTACATCCAGTCCATGCCGTTTTCGTCCACCAGCCTGATTAGGCTCTGTGTGAGTTCCTCCACGGTTTCGTTGAAGGCTTCGCTTGGGCTATGACCATGCTCCCGTAGCGTGTTATATTGAGCTTCCATTATTCCAGCCAACGCGCCCATCAAAACGCCACGTTCGCCAGTCAAGTCACTGTACACTTCCTTCTCGAAGGTGGTGGGAAACAGGTAACCCGAACCTATTGCGATTCCGATTGCTTTCACCCGGTCGTCCGCTTTCCCCGTGTAATTCTGGTAGACTGCGAAGCTACTGTTAATGCCGCTGCCATCCACGAAATTACGCCTAACCGAAGTTCCTGAACCTTTCGGAGCCACAAGAATCACGTCCACGTTCTTCGGCGCAACCACACCAGTCATACCACTGTAAACGATAGAAAACCCATGCGAGAAGTACACTGCATCACCCTCTTTCAACGTCTTCTTAACAAAAGGCCACGCGTCACGTTGTCCCGCGTCTGTGAGCAGAAACATCTTAATCGTCCCTCGTTTGGCAGCCTCTTCCATTGAGAACAACGTCTTGCCAGGAACCCAACCGTCCTGAACTGCTAAGTCGTAGTATGCTTTGTGGACGCCTGTGTTTTCCTGTCCTATGATTACTTTTACGCCGTTGTCTCGCATGTTTAAGGATTGAGCACGACCTTGAATCCCATAGCCGAGCGAGACTATTACCTCATCTTTCAAGATTTTCTGAGCTTGTTCAACCGTAAACTCTTTCCGCGTGATAACATCTTCTTTCACACCGCCAAAGTCTAATTTGACCATGATTATTCCTCGAACCACCTATTGTGAACAAAACGGGTAATTAAGAATTACCATATCGAGGAGCCTAGAACACTTGCAGAGCGGTATTCCCATTTTGTTTTTCTATGTATTTAGGATTTCTTCGCTTTTTTTCTTGAAAACCGGTAATCGATTAAGGCAGCAGTCAGAGAAACACCGCCCAATCCGGCTATCATTAGGGTTGTCGCGTCCAACATCTTATTTCAACCTCATTTTTTCTGTTATCGTTTAAACTCGTAACTTACAAACTTGGTTGCGATATGTTCACACTTCTTTGGAAAAACTGGACGAAAAACCTGATACGGACACAGAACGTGAAAATTCGTTACCTACAAGAGGCTTCTAAACAATTAATTCTTGCTGCTAGACCTGAGCCTTACGCCGATGAGAATGCCGATTCCTAAGGCGGCTGCCGACATGGCGAAGGATTCATGGTGAACGTCTTCCAGTTGGAAGAACTCGCCAAACGTAACGTACTGCTGTTACAGTATGAGGAATGCTGCAACGAAAGAAAGAATCGCAAGAGCAACTGCAACCCACTTCCCACCCTTCATACTTTTCCACCACAAACCAGGTATTTGAAGGGATAAAGAAGTTTAAAGATTTAACACTTTAGCAAAACGACTAGACTGCAAAATGCAAACACTAAAGAAAAAAGGTAGGATTCTTTGCCTTACGCTTGTCGCGTTGGCGTTTTCATGTTTATCGCGTTTGAAGGGTTTGGTAAATCTGGAAAGTTCGCGCTGACCTTCGATTCTGCGACCGTTGCTGCTTCGTTGAGTATCTTTGCTGCGTCCTCGTTTACGCTGTCGAAGTTCATTGTTGCTCCTGAATTCAACCCTGCATCGAACATTAGTCCGCTTAGCATGTTGCCGATTTCGCCCAGTTCGTTTTCTGCTTCAGGTAGAACGCCGCCCATGCATGACCCTACCGACCTTAATACGCCGATTGCTGGTCCCAAGTTTGCCACGATGTCCCCGAACTCTGTGCATGTCCTGA
Organism: Candidatus Bathyarchaeota archaeon; assembly: GCA_963749465.1. Taxonomy (GTDB): domain Archaea; phylum Thermoproteota; class Bathyarchaeia; order Bathyarchaeales; family Bathycorpusculaceae; genus UBA11855. The sequence continues at coordinate 75,027 of CAVVMH010000002.1, forward strand.
TTCTGAGTACTACCTGATCGAGTGCTAGCCCTGCATTCATAACTAGTTTTGCCATTTTCCGGACTTCAGCGAGTTCAGTCGCGTAAATGTTGGCGCGTTGAGTATCATGCTTTGCATATGCATCTACAAGCTTTGCAAACAATGCTCTATCCTTCTGAGTGAACCGTTCACTGGTTTGATTCAGCTTGGTTACCTGCAGCTCAAGACGTCTAACGGCGAAATCCATTCGTGGCTTCAGCGGTTGTTGTGGTCTCACGCAATCTCTTAAGGAGTCAGTGAATGACGCTTCGTTTTTTTGGCTTTCCCATTTCTTCGCAAAGTGTTCCGACAAGTTATCTTCCTCAATTCTCAGAAGCGTGTAGTGCGTACTTATGCATTGTTAACATGCAGGTATACATCCTAGTATACGCATCGAGCACGTTAGGCATGATAAGCCTATAACCATCCGTTAAAGAAGCACTAAATTCGAGCCAGTTTTATACAGTTACATGACCAATTTCGAAGCTTCTATTCACAAAGTAACGCCAACAACAAACGCCAACAACCCACTCACAAACAAATAAAGAACAAGTTTCTTGATTCTTCGAGCATTCTCGCGATTTGGATTACTTAGTAACAACGCAGAACACCCAACAAGCCCGACGTCGGTGATTAAAACTATTGGAATAAACCAAGAAGAAACCAAATCCAAGCAGCAAAGGAAGAGGAGTCAAACAAACCGCGGAAACAAAGAAAACCGCGGCAACAACAGCCGCGTTTCTCTCCCCGTACCGAATCGCAAGTGTCTTCACTCCTTCCATCGCGTCACCTTTAACGTCAACTATGCCTTTGGAAATTTCTCTGCCCGTGTTGGAGAGAAAAGCCATAGAAACGAAAAGCCACACGTTCAACTGAACCAAGCCCGCGACAGTTATGCTTCCATAAACGAAAGGTATAGCCACGCAAGCACTAACCAGAAAGTTACCTGGCAACCCACTGCGTTTTCCAACCGTAACGTAAGCAATTACGATTAACCATGAGACGACTGCAACAACCAGGCACAAATAATTCACGAGAACAGCAAAAACAAAACCAAACGCCGAAAGGAAAGCAACCAACGCTAAAGCTTCTTTCGGGCTAACCGCGCCACTTGGAATTGGACGTGAGGGCTCGTTTACGGCGTCTATTTTCTTGTCGTAATAGTCATTTATCGCCATCGCGGCAGCCGTCAACATAAATCCCGTCAAGAACCCAAAAAGAATGTTGAGCCAATCACCCGTGGAAAAAGTCTGTTTCGCGAGAACCGCACCAACAAAAACTGCGATTCCCATCATCACGCAGTTTAGCGGTCGCATCAACGTTACAATTCCTTTGGCTTTTCCCATTTAAACTGACCCTGATGGAAAAGATTAGTTACGAGGTGGGTTATTAAATTCTCCTAAAACTGAAGCATTCACGTATTCTTACGACGAATCAAACTGTTTTTTAGAAAGAGTTTTGTCTAACTTAAGGGGAACCTAAGTGCCAGATCAGAAAACTTGTCCAGACCCGGCTATGAAACTTAAAAAGAATCGTATCGTTCGCGCTCTTCTTATTGTTGCAGGTACAATTTCCCTTACCTTTGCAATTATTGGAATTGCCATGCCGGTATTACCAACTACCCCTTTTCTACTCCTAACAGTTGCATGCTATTGCAGAAGTTCCGAACGGCTCTATAATTGGTTGATTAATAACAAATGGTTCGGAGAATACATTAGAAACTATCAAGAAGGAAGGGGTATTCCATTGAAGACTAAGATCTTTGCCCTTGCCGTTTTGTGGACTACAATAAGCCTGGCCACGTTGGCGATTCTACCAATGTATAAGTTACCACTGCCTAATTGGACACTGCAAATTGCAATGTTTGCAATTGCAATTGCGGTAAGTATCCATATTCTGCGACTTCCAACCTACAAGAAAAGCCTTGAACAAACAAAAGCGTTTTAGAGTTTTAGCTCTTGGAGTATCCTCTTGAACTCTTCCTCTTTCAGCGAAGCCCTTCGTCCATTCGCATAGATTTCCTTCACCTTCTCCACAGCAGCAACTAACACTTCGTCTGATGGCGTTTTTCCCGTGATTTCAGCTATCTTGTGTTTAATTATTCCTTTCCCAGATTGCTTCCCAATCGTCAATCTGCGCACGTTTCCCACGAGTTCAGGGGGATACGGCTCGTAAGTCCAAGGATCACTCAAGACTCCATGTGTGTGAATTCCCGATTCGTGTGCAAACCCATAATCGCCCACTATTGCCTTGTTCGGAGGCACCACGTACCCTGTGGCTTTGCCGATGAAATCCGCTGTCTTCTTCAGCTGCTGAGTTTTACCCTCGAACTTCTTAACGCCGTAGTGCATGTACAAGTTCATCAATACTTTTTCCGTTTCAGCGTTTCCCGCCCTTTCGCCAATGCCCAAGTAAGTCGTGCTAGCATAGATCTTATCCCACACTCCAGACGCCGCCTTCACCGCAGCCATCGTGTTCTCAACAGCGTTACCGAAGTCGTCGTGAGCGTGAATTTCGATTTCCTTAATCTTTGTCTCCTTCTTGATTGCCTTGACCTTGGCTGGAATGCCAATAGGCAATGGTGCATTCGGGTCTGAAAGCCCAATGCCAACAGTATCGCATACACGGTAACATTCTGCTCCTGCTTGAGCTATTGCATTAATGAATTCCTTCTCGAAGCTCCAGTCTGCGCGAGTACTGTCCTCGCCATGAACGAACGTTGTCAACCCATGAGTTTTCGCAGCATACTCAACCACCTCAGCCACGTTTGCAAGAATCTGATCGTGTGTTTTCTCAGGCCATTTGGCTTTGAAGTGTATGTCCGACACAGGATGAGAAATCCCCACTTCCTGTAGTCCGCATTCCACAGCACTATCAATATCATCTCTCAGCGCACGGCACCATCCTGCAACACGAAGGTCTAGTTTCTTTCCTTGAATTAGCTTCGCAGCCTTCTTGTCGGGTTTTTGATAGTGAAAAACCTCGATTCGTTCAACGCCTGCTTCACTCAAGAGTTGAGCTATGGTTGCAGCATCTTTGGGTTTCACGGCTAAACCTGGCATTTGTATTCCATCTCTAAGCGTCGTGTCATCTAGAATTGGTTCCGTTTTCAGATTCAGCTTGAAGTAGAAATCTTCCATCTTCATCGGGCATTTCTCTCTTCCATTTTTAGCTTCTATGGGTGGATATGTAATGCCTCATAAGGCTCTGTAGGCATTGATAAAGATTTCTGAACGTTTATTGCAAGTTTGTTCAACTGCAAATGAATATTAAGTATAGTTTGTCTTTACTTTAATTAGTAAAAAGCTTACTTTTTGACAACCCCCTCAAGACTGTTTGGGAGAAAGTCCACAAGGAATTCTCTGCTTACTATGAGGAAGGGGTCTCGCCGAACAGATAGAGAGACAAGAATAAAATTTGAAAGAAAGGAAAGAGAAAGCTATTTTGCGAGTTGTTTACGCATTTCTTCGTATGTTGCTTTGATGTCATCGACTGAGGCTTCGTCTTCGAGTGTTGAGGTGTCGCCTAAAGGTGCGCCAAGGAGTACCGCTTTTAGGAGTCTGCGCATGATCTTGCCGCTCCGTGTTTTTGGCAGCTTGTTGACTATTATGATGGCGTCTGGGGTTGCAATTGGTCCGATGGTGTTTCTAATGTGTTTGATGAGTTCTGCTCGCAGTTCGTCTGACGGCATGTAACCGGTTCGGAGTGTGACGAAGGCTACCGGGACTTCGCCTTTTACGGCGTCTTCTTTGCCCATGACTGCTGCTTCTGAGACTGCTGGGTGTGAGACTAGGGCGCTTTCGAGTTCTACTGTGCCTATGCGGTGTCCTGCGACTTTGAGGACTTCGTCGGCTCTGCCGAGTAGCCATAGGTATCCGTCTTGGTCTTTTACTGCGTAGTCGCCTGTGTAGTAAGTGTTGGGCCATCTTCCGAAGTATGTTTGCTTGAATCTTTCCGGGTCTTTCCAGAGTGTTTGGAGCATTCCTGGCCATGGTGTTTTTATTACGAGGAAGCCTTTGGTTCCTGGTTGAGTGATTTGTCCTTTTTCGTCGTAAACTTCTGCTTGAATGCTTGGCAGCGGCAGCGTGGCTGAGCCTGGCTTTAATGGGACGAGTTCGATTCCGCTGAGCGGAGCAATCATGTATCCACCTGTTTCTGTCTGCCACCAGGTGTCGATTATGGCGAGCTTTCCTTTGCCCATAACTCGGTAGTACCATTTCCAAGCTTCCGGGTTTATGGGTTCGCCAACTGTGCCCAATATGCGCAGTGAGCTTAGGTCGTGTTGGTTTATCCATTGTTCGCCGAATTTCATGAACATGCGGACTGCGGTTGGTGTGGAGTAGAGGATTGTGACGCCGTGGTTTTCTATGATTTGCCACCATCGGTCTTGCGCTGGGAAGTCGGGAGTTCCCTCGAATAGGAACGCGGTTACTCCGAGCGAGAGTGGTGAGTAAACATTGTATGTGTGTCCGGTTATCCAGCCGATATCTGCGGTACACCAGTAAATATCTTCGTCAGTTGGGTTAAATGCCCATTTGAGTGTCCAGTATGCCCAAACGAGATATCCTCCCGTGCCATGCAGGACTCCTTTCGGTTTTCCTGTGGTGCCTGAGGTGTAGAGGATGAAGAGTGGGTCAGTTGATTGCATGTGTTCGGGTTCGACGTATGCGTTCGCTCCTGCTTTTGCGAGAGCATCAGAGTACCAGATGTCCCGTGTCTGGTTCATTTGAACTGGTTGTCCCGTGCGTTTTACGACGATGACTTTTTCTATGGATGGGCAGTTCGGTAGTGCGCGGTCTGCGTTGTCTTTGATGGCTACGGTTTTTCCTCTTCGGAATGAACCGTCTGCTGTTACGAGTATTCTTGCGCCCGAGTCGTTAATGCGGTCTGCGAGTGCTTCGGCGCTGAAGCCACTGAATACGACTGCGTGGATTCCTCCGATGCGTGCCGTAGCGAGGAGTGTAATTGGAAGTTCGGGAATGACTGGAAGGTAAACTGCAATGCGGTCACCTTTCTTGATTCCAAGGTCTTTGAAGGTTTTGGCAAGTTTGTTGACTTCTCGGTAAAGCTGGTAGTAGCTGAAGGTGCGGACTTCGCCCATTTCTCCCTCCCAAATGTAGGCAAGCTTGTTTTTCTTGGCGGTTTTCACATGCCTGTCTAGTGCGTTGTAGCTGATGTTGAGTGTTCCGTCTGGGAACCACTTATAGAAAGGTGCATTCGAATCATCAAGGGCTTTACTTGGTGGCGAATACCAGTCGATGGCTTTTGCTTTTTCGAGCCAGAACTCTTCGCGATTGCTTATCGAACGTTGCCATTCTTGCTTCAGTTTAGTGCCTGAAGACGACTTTTTCATTGCTGGGATAATACGTTTCGTTAAACGGTAAGCTTGTTTCCGACATGCTTTTCAATTCCGTTAAATTATAAAGGGTACACCTTAAGACTTGAGCTATAAAGCTTTTCTGTGTCCTCAATAAGGAACGAATATTCAACAACCCAAATTCTCTGCCAATCCTAAAGCGTGATTCACTCAACCCTGGCTACAGTCGGTCGTAAGGTCAACCTTGGAATTAGGACTCATTTGTATTCTATGAATTTAAGCAATAAAACGTCAGAAACACTCGCAAGTCACATCAGCTTAACTCGAGAACCGTTCCAAAACATTTTTACAGAACGTTTCCCGCTTAGTTCCAACGTCGTCATCTGGGGTTCCATCAAGTTTGAGCGATGTTTCTGAAAATGTTTTCGAGATGCTTGTGAAGCCAGTTCGAAGGCTCGTCGAACAAAAAGGATTCCCAAAACCCACTGAGCCACAGGAAAAAACAATCCCCAAGGTTCTCGAAGGCAAAAACGTTCTTTTAATCTCACCAACCGCTACAGGAAAAACTGAAGCGGCGTTCCTACCAGTCCTGAGCATGTTGCTTCAAGCGCCTAAAACGCCTGGAATAAAAGTCCTCTACATCACGCCTTTGCGCGCTTTGAACAGGGACATGATGGAGCGGCTTGAGTGGTGGTGCAACAACCTCGACATCAAGCTTGCAGTCCGTCATGGTGACACAGATCTGAAGGAAAGAACGCGTCAGTCGCGCAGTCCACCAGACATACTCATCACTACACCCGAAACGTTGCAGGCAGTTCTTTCTGGCTGGGTTCTGCGTCAACACATCCAAAGCCTCAAGTGGGTGATAATTGACGAGGTGCATGAACTGGCAGACAGCAAACGAGGGAGCCAACTGTCGCTAGCGTTGGAACGAGTCAGAAACCTAATCGGCGAAAACTTCCAAATGATAGGCTTATCCGCCACCATCGGCAGCCCCGACAAAGTAGCCCAATTCCTCGTAGGCAACAAACGCCCCGTCGAAATCATCCGCGTCCCCGTTGCCAAACTTGTCAAGCTGAAAATCCTGTTTCCGAAGCCAACGGAAGAAGATGCTAGGCTGGCTGGAAAACTCTACACTCACCCAGAAGTCGCAGCGAGGCTTCGGATAATCCGCGATTATATGAGCAAGAAGAAGTCAGTGCTTCTGTTCACGAACACGCGTTCCATCAGCGAGGTTCTGACGAGCAGAATCAAAGTCTGGGACGTAGATTTTCCCGTCAGTATACATCACGGCAGCCTAGCCAAACCTTCGCGAATTGCAGCGGAGAAAGGTTTGAAAAGCGGCGATCTCAGAGGCTTAATCGCCACCAGCAGTCTCGAACTTGGTATTGACGTGGGACGCATAGACTTAGTTATACAGTACATGAGCCCAAGACAGGTAACACGACTCATCCAACGTGTAGGCAGAGCGGGACACACGTATGGACATGTTGCTGAAGGTATTGTCATCGGGATGGATTCCGACGATACCCTCGAAGCGCTTGTCATCGCACGGAGAGCGTTGAAAGAGGAGTTAGAACCAGTCCAAATTCCGCCTAAACCCTATGACGTATTAACCCACCAAATTGGCAGGCTTACTGCTCAAGACTCGACGATTAGAATTCAACGAAATCCTAGAGCTTGCCCGAAAAGCTTACCCGTATACTGACCTGACGCTGGAAGACGTGGAGAAAGTCCTAAAATACATGCATGGACGCTTCCCACGCCTAGCCTGGGTCAGTTTCGAAGACAAAGTCGTCCTAAAACCGTCAAGAACCAAAGCCCTCTTCGAATACTACTTCGATAACCTATCCATGATTCCAGAAGAGAAACAGTTCCTCGTCATCGACCAATCCACCGAGACGTCCATCGGCGTGTTAGATGAGGCATTCATGGCGGAGTACGGTAAAGCAGGCACAAAATTCATCATCCGCGGAAGCCCCTGGCAAATAATCCACGCAACCGAAGACAAAGTTTACGTGAGGCCAGTCGACGATCCCACAGGCGCCATCCCCAGCTGGATAGGTGAAGAAATCCCCGTGCCCTATGCCGTGGCGCAGGAACTCGCTTCCTTGAGAGGTTTCGTGGAAGAAAAAATGCGCAGTGGGCATTCATCTAAAGAGGTGGCAGTTTTGCTTAGTGAACAATATCCAACCGACGAGGAAACTATGCAGCGCGCTCTGGCAGAGACCGTTGAGCAGGTCAATGCAGGCATACCGGTTCCCACCGAAAGGCGTATTGTAATCGAAGATTGGGAGGAATTCGTGATAATCCATTCGAACTTTGGTTCCCTTACCAATCGCGCGTTGGCTCAGTTGCTGGGGCAGTTGCTTAGCGAGAAGCTTGGGCAAGGAATCGTGGTCCAGCATGACCCTTACCGCATTTTCGTTCAGACGATGGGCGCAGCCAACGCGGAAAGAATTCTTGAAGTGTTCACTGAGCTGCGGGACATGCCTGAGCAAGCAGTCAAGGATATGCTGACGAAGTCAACGGTGAAGACTGGGCTGTTCAAACGACGGGTAATTCACGTTGCCCGACGTTTCGGCGCGTTGAAGAAGTGGGCGGACTTTAGCAATGTCAGCCTCCAAAAAATAGTCACGAGTTTTGAGGGGACACCGATTTATGAGGAGGGGCTGAAGGAGGTTTTCACGAAGGACCTTGATGCAGAGAACTTGGTTTATGTATTGAGCAGGATTCGTCAAGGCGAGGTTGAGCTGCGTGTGGTGGAGACGGGTGGATACGTGACTCCGGTGGCGCGAGTAGGTATCGAACGCGTAAGTATGAAGACTGATCTTATCCCGCCTGAACGCATGCGGGCGGTGCTCGTGGAGTCAGCTAAGGCTAGGTTGCTGAATGAGACCGGGAACTTCATTTGTACGAACTGTTGGAGCTACTCTGAAATGTTGCGGATCAATGATTTGCCTGATAAGCCTAAATGTCCAAGGTGTGGTTCGTCCTCGTTGGGAATGTTGAAGGTGGAGGAGGAGAAGTCGTTTGCTTTGGTCGACAAGAAGGGTGAGCGGTTGGTGAAGGCGGAGGAGAAATTGCGAGTGTACGCTTTAGAAACTGCGGAGTTGATTGCGAAATATGGGAAGCCTGCGGCGGTGGCTTTGAGTGCGAGAAAAGTTGCTTCGAGGGATGTTGCGTTGGTTTTGGAGAAGGAACCTAAGCTGAGCGACAGGTTTTACGAGCTAGTTCTCGAAGCTGAACGGAAGATGTTAAGTAAACGGTTCGGTTGAAGAACTGAAGACTGGTTTGTTCTTGGAATTGTTGTAGTTGGCTTACGAGTTCAACAAAATGCTTATTCTCCGTTGACCTGTTCGTCGTAGTCTGTCTCGTCGGAGAAACCGTTTTCCATCGGATTGGTGTTTTGGCTTATTCTAAGGGAAATGAAAATCGCAATTATTAATGGTGAGAGAGCTACGTACCAAAGCGGGATTCTGAGGCCCAAGATTTCAGCGTATCCTAAAAAAGTCGCGGTGCTGTCTAACGGCCTAATCCATTGATGCGCAAGCGTGTCGGAAGCAAGCGGAGCCAAAGTTCGAAAAAGGTACCAAGCTGCGTCTTTGAGGATTAGACTTAGAAGAAGACTTGCAGCTCCAAAGGCAGCTGGTCTCCGTAGTGCTGATCTCTTTTTCCTCAGAGCTTGGAGAATGAACGGATAGAAAGAAAATATGGCTAGCGCTGGAATGAAGACGACCAGGTCGTAGCTGTAAAGATTTGCGATAACTGGAGGCTTAGCCTCTCTGAATGGAATTGTATCAAACAGGATGTAGTTGTACTCGAGATATGCAAATGCTAACGCGAAAAATATAACGATTAAGAAGGCTATAACGTTGTTTTTCGGGATTTTCTTTATCCATTTCGTCTCTGTCACTACTTTTTCCTCCAACCACTTGGTGATTTAATGAGTTTTTTGAATCCGGACTTTCTGAGAACGATAAATGCTGAAGCGATGATGGATAAAATGATTATTGGATATCCGAAGATTTGGTTTGGGTTTGTGTCCGTTTCTTCGAAGTTTAAAACTATCGTGTTCTGGTTTTCAAGAAGAACTGGAAGAATCACTTGGCTGTTGTTGAACACTGACCATTGAACTCCGTTTACAAAAGCGCCTCGGATTTGAGGTGCGTTGTCGATGGCGAGTGTTAGGCCTGCTCGGTTTGATGAACCCAATTTTATGATTAGGGAGTTTCTGTCGCTGGGCATTTGGGTCGTCATGTCCTGGTATGATCGGTATCTTTGTGCCCAGAAGTCTGCGAGAGCGTCTGCGTTTGTTAGCCACACATTCTCCTTGGCTGAGACGTAATCGAACAGTTCTTTTCCTATCTGCAGCATTTGATCATCGAAAAGGTGATTAAAGTAAAGCATGAGGCCACTCATATTGTAGAGGTAGTCCATGTTGGATTCTATGCGCAATTTCACGTCTGGGGAGGCGCCGATTGGAATGTAGCCTAAGGTTTCGGGGACATTCACTAGCCCTTGTGAGAGGTTGTAATCGATCGAAGAATGCGGTGTTCGAGTTCTGTGTAACATACAAAAATCCCAGCTCTGACAGCGCCAAGTAAGTATCCGAATTCGCAACATAATGCGGCGGTTCAAATCCTTTAGGGTCGAAGCCTAAGCTCCCATAAATCTGACTTGCTCCCGTGGCGATTCTGAGTTTTTGGTTTTCAAGAGACAGCCACTTTTGAGTTGTTTCGTCGAAGAATTCGGGGGCGACCCCTGTTTTTTCGTTGCCTATTTGATGAGTGTACCCGTGCTCCACGATTGTGCCGCCTCTCATGAGTACTTTCGATAGCCATTCTTTAAGCGCGTGAGCCGTTGGCTCTTCTATTCCGAAGTTCAGACCAAGCGCAGGATCCACGTAGGTTGGGGTAAGGCCTACCGTTAAAGCGGCGTCATTTTCAGAATAATAGTTTAGAAGCTGGTCGCCGCGGTTTAGCCATTCGGAGTTCGTATGAAGTGGATCAACGTCTTCGATTCTTGTTATGAA
>CAVVMH010000003.1:0-8568 GCA_963749465.1 Candidatus Bathyarchaeota archaeon
GCGGGACTTGAAGAGTTTGACAGTTGTGGCGTAGACGGCGACGATGGTGTTGTGGGTTCACTTGGTTGGCTTGACGTCTGGCTTGGGAGGGGTGTCTGTGTTTGGGTTGGTGGAAGTCTTGCGTTTCTTTCGATATTTGCTTGGTCTGAGTAGCCTTGGCTTTCCCATTTGCCTTTGAAGTCGTAGTCAAATAGCACGATGTCTGTGAGTTGGCTCATCCACTTGTAGCCCCATCTTCCGGGAACAACCAGACGCAGTGTCTCGCCAAGCGGCTCACCGTCTTTAGCGTAGGCTACAATAATGTCTCCTTGAGTGGCTGTTGTCAAGTCTAAATCCGTCGAGTACCCATCTGATGCGAAGAAACCAACCTTGATAGCTGATGGCGACACATCTGCCTGTTCGAGGAGATAAAGGAGCGTAACACCAGACCATTTACCTCCCGTGACGAGTACGTCTGGGAAATCTACGCAGTAGATGTTGGCTTCAATGGTTGTTTGAGGCATGGCTGCAAGATTGGCTATGGTTAGGTTTAATGGGTTTGTTACGAGTCCGTTTATCCTGAGTTGCCATTGGTTGTCGTATGTAGAAACAGCTCGGGTAATAGGGGTTGAAAATGCGAGGATAGAAGTGCCTAACGTAATCCCGATTAGTGCAATTGTGATGAATGGAAAAAGGAGTTTTGTCATTTGTCGATCTCTCTCCTAACAAACAATATTACGTATGTCATATTTAAGGTTGTCTCAGAAGAAAAACCCAAACCAGCGTTAAAAAACAAAAATCCGTGAGTACCGTAATCTTTTTGGCTTCGACCCATTTCTATTAGCGTGGTGACCTAAGGAAGTTGATGCGTTTCCTAGCAACGTTCGTAACGGTTGTTGTTTCAGTCGCCCTCATAGTCGGCGTCTTCGCTCAGAGCCTACCTTTCAGGAACGAAGAAAACAAGCCAGTCTACGTTGGCGTCACGTTCGAGGGTGAGACTGTTGCTGAAGCCAAGCTACTAATAGATAGAGTCAAGAACTACTCAAACCTCTTCGTGGTCGGAACGACACCAGTTAGCAAGAATGAAACTACCACAAACGAGGTCTGTGACTACGCAATCAGCAATGGATTGAACATAATCGTAAACTTCGGGTATTATACTCAGAACCCTACCTCTCCTGAAGAAGCATTTCGAACGTGGTCATGGCAACACTCTTGGGTTGTAGCAGCCGAACAAAAATACGGCAATCGGTTTTTGGGCGTTTATTATGATGATGAACCTGGAGGAACCACTCTTGACTTCGATTGGATTCAGTTCTTCGCGAATTATTCGAGCTACCTCTCACAACCATCTAATTCTACCTTGCATCGGATCTATGCCAAGTTTATTCAGGCCCAAACTTCAGGGATACCTCCCAGTAACTATGATTTGGAAGCTGAATACTACGAGAGTGTTCTCAGGTCAGCTTTTTACCATGGCCCAAGATCAGCTGGAGGCGTAACGTTCACGTCTGATTATGGGCTATACTGGTTTGACTATCTGGGCGGCTATGATACAATGCTTGCGCAGTTCGGATGGAATCACAGCATCGTGCAGGACATAGCGCTCGTGAAGGGAGCTGCTCGATTGCAGAACAAGCAGTGGGGTGCCATTTTAACTTGGAAGTACGACAAGCCACCGTACCTTGACACCGGAGAAGAAATCTACAAACAGATGGTGCAGGCATATCAGGCAGGAGCAAGCTACATCACCATTTTCAACTATCCAAAACTAGATGGAAACAAGTACGGCATAATGCAAGACGAGCATTTTGACGCTTTGGAACAGTTCTGGAATGTAGTCGTCGAGCCAAATGTTGGGCACGCTCGGGAATCAAGCAGTTCTGAAGCGGTTTTGGTTTTGCCGAGGAATTACGGTTGGGGAATGAGAAGCCCTGATGATAAGATTTGGGGAATATGGGGACCTGACGACAAGTCGGATCAAATCTGGGAAACTTCCCGTAAACTCCTTTCAGAATACGGCTTGAAATTGGACATCGTGTACGACGACCCCGCTTTCCCAGCGTCAGGAAGGTATAAGCGAGTTTACTACTGGAACGAGTCAGCTTAACATAGTTTATCGCCGTATTGCCTTCCTCAAAAATCCGCCAAAACGCCTAATTATCTGCAACAAAGGAAGACTCCTCACAGCCGCGAAAATACTAACGATTTCAATTCTGCCAATTATCATGGCAAAAACTATGAGCCACTTATAGCCCAATGGCATGGTGACTATCGTGGCACCCATGCTGATTCCGTTGGTCGTTAAGGCTGAACCGATCTCGAAAAACGAGTCGAGCATACTTATGCCAATTGTTGAGAAAACCAAGCTGAGGACAATTAGGATTGCGAGGAAGCTTAATACGTTATTCAGCGTTGCGATAAATTCTTCGCGGGTTGGTTGATCACGCTTCTTGCGCACAGCGTTGATTAAGGTTTGTATGCGCGCAATTCTTATTCCACCTGCCATGCTGAAGGCGCAGCCGCCCACTAAACCAATGATGATGAAGAAGATTTTGGCTGGAAGAGGTGCGGAGGATATTCCAAACGAATCGATACCCGTCGATGACGCCATGCTCACAACGTTAAACAATGATTCAAAAGGGTTCACCCATGCCAAGACGCAGATAATTAGTGCTGAGGCAACGAGAATTTCGAGGTACAGCTTGATTTCTGGCGTCAAGAGTTCGCGTAACTTAAGACGGAAGAGGTTGTAGTGGAATTGGAAGTTTAACGAACCAAGCAGCATCAAGACGAGTGCGCTGATTTGGAAAATGCCTATGCCAGCTGTGACGTTTGGCTGGTAACCGCCCGTTAAGACATCGATGGCTGCGCAACTCGCGACGATGAGACTTGGGTAATACGTGAAATAGAAGATAACCGTGAATATCGCGACGAAAACCGTGTAGATCAACATAATTGACAGGAACACCTTCCTGAGATTAGAGCCGAGCTTGGCAATACCAAAGGTTTCAGCGTAATCTTCAAGGCTGTCCTTAGGGTATAGGAACGCTGCGAGAATGTAGATGAAGCCGACGCCGCCGATGAACTCGACTAGACTGCGATAGAACAGGAGCGACAAGGGTAAAAGCTCAGGATGCGGTACGAAGGTGAAACCCGTTGTCGTGAAGCCGCTTACTGTTTCGAAATAAGAGTTGGTGAAGATATCGAATGGGCTTCCCCCGCCGAAAACGTTACTCCAGTTCCAGACGAACGGGATCATGAGCAGAAGCGGGAGAAAGATAAAGGTGGCAAGCATTAGCCAAAGAGACGTCTTATCATCTAACGCCTTTCGTTCGCAAAGGGAGTTGGACACGAAGCCGACACCGAAAGATAAGAAGCATGTGGCGATTAGACTTGTAACTGCCTGAAGCTCAGCGTTCTGGAGCCCGATGGCTATTGGCAAGATTAGGAGTAGCCCCGTTATCTGCAGGAAGAAACCAAGGTTTGCAACGATTCTACGAATGCTTTCCACTTCAGCTTCATCTCAGCGACTGCTCTGATCTGTCTGATTGTCGAGGTTACTTCAAACGCGATTATAACGCTTTCTCAACCTCAGGCAAACACTTATCGAGGATATGTCGAAAAGAAGCCTTTTCTCAACATTTCTATTTAAATAAGGGGTAATAGATAATTTTCGAGACCAGAGTTCATCAATGCCCAAACTGTCTGAGAGAGATGGAAAGCAAAAACCTCATTAGAGTTACTTTTCTTCGGGCTTTTTCTCCCAGAGTTCCAGCCTCTCTTTCTTCATTTCGTGACGTTTTTTCGCCAAGTACTTGTAAACTGAGTGATGTTGGCATCCGTCGATTATCATTTGGACTGCTGTCCTTGCGATGTTAGCTTGCTCAAACGTGCCGATAATGCCAACTGTATGGCCATAAACCACCATGTCCGCACCCGACAATTCCTCAATTAGCTTTCTTGTCTTGCCTTCCATTCCGATGATTCGGCCCTTCACACGCTTGATGTCATTTTCAGACCTCCCAAAGATTTCGCGCAAATCAACAACATCAAGCACCGCATCCTCATCGCGAATCAACCGAAATGCGCATTCAGGAGCAAAACCCCTGCCGATGGCCGTGACAACGTCCCTAGCCCTGAAAAGCACCGAAGGATCCTCAGGTTTTTCGCCAAGCAGAATCGTCACGTCACCCGCTTCGCTATCTATCTCTAACGAGACATTCAGCTTCTCTTGAATATGCCGCTTCACTCTTCCGTCAGGACCAACAAGAACGCCAACACGCTCCTTTGGAATCCGAACAAACCCGCTCTGCCTTGACATTTCTACCCAACAACCTTCCTGTAAGCAACATCAGCTGCCAAAACTTTGACGCCTAACCGACTAAAGAACTTATTCACGTTCACCAAATCCCTCTCCAAAAGAGACTGCGCCAACGGATGCGACGAAGGCACAGACTGCGACATATCAAACAAAACAGGCTTACTCTTCCACAACATAATATTGTACTCACTCAAGTCGCCATGAACGAGATCAGCCTTCCGATAAAGACGCGTCATATAAGTCAACACCGTCTTGTAAGCCTTCTCAGGATTAACAGGCAACCGCTCCTTCAAAGAAGGCGCACTCACACCATCCTTGCCAATAAACTCCATCACCAAAACATTATTCTTCACAGCAACAGGCTTAGGTACGTTAACCTTCGCCCGAAAAGCTTGCTCCAAGTTTCTATACTCCTTCTGCGCCCAAGCAAAAATCAACGATCGCGTATCGTGCTTAACGCCCTTGAACCTGTAGTCACCTTCAATGTACTTGAACATGCCCTTCTTGAACTCTGCAGAACTCGTCAGGTAAATCTTCACTGCCAAATCCTTTCCTTCCTTGTTCTTGCCCCAGTAAACTCTGGCTTCTTTTCCGGCACTAACGACTCCATTGACCTCGTCTAAAATGCCTTCAGTCATGAACCGATAAACAACCATGCGCGTTGCCTGATCGAAAACCTCTTCTAATGTGGCTCTTTCAGCGGTGAAATTGTGATCCAGCATCCTGTCTCTTTTCTCAACCCTTTTCTCAGTGTGATCAATTCTTTCGCGGGCTTTCTGAGACATGCGCCTTCACCAAGCACAACAATATGAGAATATTTAAAACCATTTAAGAGTTCGCATTTGCGCGTCTCATATTTTTGCGCCTTTTGAAACCATAATAAGTTAAACCCGCAAAAACAAACCCGACGAATACCCAAACAACAGCCCACGCAACGCTTAGCGGTTCCGGTGCGTTCGCTTCTTTGAAAGAAACGAGCAAGTCTCCAGGAAGTGGTTTGCCGAACTCTGAGACTTCATTAACTCGGATTTCCACAGGTTTTTCGTCTGAAACAGTGAATTCAATCGGCATCAGCGTTTCCTCCTCTCCGAATACAGTGTTAACTTTGAGGTCTGTGTATTCGGTTTCCATGCGTATTGTGAAGTGAGCCACGGATTTGTTCGCAGAATTTGACAAGTACTCTTTTATGTTCAAGTCGTAGAGGAACACGTAGCTGCCGTTTATCACTTGAACAGGATGCTCGTAATGGATTCTCAAAACAAAATTACCCGAAGGCTCAAGAACCGTGGAAATCATCTGCCAATCTCCAATCGCCGTGTGATGCAAACTATCAGGGAAAACTTCGGTAAAGTTGTTCCAGTCAAGCTCAATATTGTCTAAAGTCACTGAGATGTTTGTGGTTCCTGGAGGTGTTGGATAAACCATGGGGATTGATCCTTCACCTCCTCTGTAGAGTATTGGGTATGTTCCGTCAATCTTTGCCCATAAAACGCCGTCGACGCGAGTAATATTGTAGTTGATGTATTCTTCAGGCATGGTAAGCATGAGTGATTCTTGAGCGTTTGAAACGTTCGTGCCTCTTCCAAAGGACGCTAGGAGGATGAGAAGTGCCACGAACGCAGTTGTCAATCCGATTTTCGTGCTCATATTACTTGGTGAATTATCGTTACGCAAAATCATGCACAGAAGAACTATGGGAAAAGAAGTCTTTATTTGTTGTCCATTCTGCTAGAGGTTCAATGCGAAACGCTTGAGACAACAAGAATAATGGTATTGGGAAGATTGCGAATAGGAAACACAAAATGCTAAATGGTTAGGTAGCCTTTCCTGCGCAACGTGTCCGCCTGCGCATGAGTGTAACGCCAAACAACGTCACCGCGTTTATCGGTTTGGAATTCCCAGGGTGAAACGATAACGATGTCGCCTTCACGTATCCAAACTCGGCGTTTCATCTTACCTCTTATGCGGCAAAGCCGTTCTTGCCCGTCTTGGCATTTAACCATTATGCGATCGAAACCGAGAAGTTTTGTGACTACGCCTAGAACTTCGCCTTGGCTAGGGTAGATCATTTCGTGAAGTGCGCCTTCGCTTAGCACTTTTTTCTTGCCCAAACGTAGACCCCGAGGTTGCTGGTTTAGTGAAATGGCAATAGTTCCTTAAAAGCGTGTTCATCCATATACGGGAGTTTGCGGTGGGGTAACCTTAAATTTTCGCTGAGAGATTGTGTTGTTGGAGGGTTTGTGAAGTTGGCTTACGTTTTTAACATTCCTTTTCATGGCAACGTCAAGCTGGAGCGTGTGATGGAGAATGTGAAGGCGGACGTCCGGCTTCGTGCTTTTTGGAGGTGCTCGAACGTAATGGCGATTGATCGTATGGGTTATACTGATCATGGTCCAACTCACGTCAAGATTGTGGCTAATTTGTCGTTGAAGCTGTTGCGTATTTTGGTGGATAAACAAGTGCAACCTAGCGTGGTGAAGAATTACGGCATGGCAAATGACGATGCGGAAGTGGTGGTTGTCTTAGGGTCGATTCTTCACGATTTAGGCATGGTGGTGATTCGGCATCATCACGAAATGTACAGTGCCATGATGGCTCGTGAATTCATCGAAAGATGCTGTGCACAGGTTTATTCTGAGGAGGAACGAGCAGTGATTTGTTCTGAGGTGTTGCATGCTATCGTGGCTCATGAACGTCCGAACTTGCCGTTGACTGTTGAAGCTGGAATCGTCGGGATTGCTGACGCTTTGGACATGGAGTCTGGACGAGCAAGAATTCCATTCGAAGCTGGGAAGATAGACATTCACGCGGTTTCAGCATTGTCCATCGAGAAGGTGGAGGTTGTGGAAGGCGGAAAAAAACCCATAACAATCATGATTAAGATGTCTAATTCGGCTGGGGTTTTCCAGATTGACGAACTGCTGAAGCCGAGGATTGAGATTTCAGGACTTCAACAATACTTCCACGTTGTAGCAGAGATAACTGGCGAAAAAGAGACAAGAATAATAGACAAGTTCGAAATCTGACCGCTCAAAACTGTTGCTCGTAGACAGTCTATACCCCTCCTTATTTAAAGCAGAAAACTTGTTGCAACAAAGAGGGGTTTGCATCTTGACTCGTTTAGTGGACGGCCATAATTACTTGTTCATTCGTGTCTATTATTTGGCATGTTAGGTTTTCGTCTACTAGGTGGGTTGTGCCGTCTGGGCAGTAGACTTTTCCGCCTTTGTTGACTTTGCGGTAGCGTTGGATGCAGGCTTTCATTTGTGAGCAGCCGTCGCAGTCTCTTGATAACATTCTTCTTTTTTCACCTCATGTTCTCTTTTCAAGTACTATATAGGATGATAGTTGCTTTTACGCATATTCTCCATAATCTATATAGTAATATATTGTGGCGTTTGTTTACTCACTTGTTAGTTTCTTTAAAGAGACGGTTCAGTAGTTAACCAGCAACTCCCTAAAAACAACGTGAACTCAGAATCCATAAGCGATATTACGTTCAAACCGTTTAAGCCCTAAATCGAGTTGAACTGAGTGACCGAAACCCTCTGCACCGAAAAACTCACCGTAATCTCCCCTGAAGCAAATTCCAATCTTCGAGAGAATCGTCGAGCTCATAGGTGAATAGAAGTGCGTTGTCCTTCATGCGAAACAAGACTCAGCGTTGATTTGAAGAAGCGAACTTTCACGTGTCATCAATGCGGTTGGAAAAAAGTTTTAAACGCTGGATTCTAAGCGTTTCAAGGGCATCGCGTCTTTGCCCGCTAAACGCCTCTTAACAAACTGCCCCTCGATTCAGCTCTTGGGATTAACAACAATCCACTTGACGTTGTCAAAGCCGTACTTCTCCAGGAGCGGGTCTAAGAAATTCTCTGCCAAATCATCGTCCACCTCGCCAAGAACCACCGCGTCCCCAGTCCTGTACGCCAAGCCGATCAACGTAAGATCTTTCAGAGGATCATACTTGCCTTTAATCTCCCAGTATTCATCTTCGCCAGTTTTTCTATACTCGGTGACCCAAGAGTATTTGTCTTCAGGATGTTCACCCTGGTAAAAGTTGAAATTGCAGACGACTTCTGCGACGGTTTTCGGGGCATCTGCCGTTTTGACGTAAAACCATATAGTCATATTGGCTTCACCGCACTACCTTTTCGCGTTGTTCCTTATTTGCTTTTCATTCATGACGGTTTAGTCGTTTGGCCTCGTCCTCATCGAAGTTATAGCTCCTGAAAATAAAGAAATTTCCCGAGGTCACGGCGCTTAAG
>CAVVMH010000004.1:0-30817 GCA_963749465.1 Candidatus Bathyarchaeota archaeon
ACGTTGTGTACTCTGGAACCACGTCTCCGACGACGGATGGAACTTCAACTTGATTAGTCTTGTAAAACCAGAGCCGGTTGTCACGAGATTGACCCGTTTTTCCCTCGTAAATAGGTGATGAGGCGGAAATAGCGGGCAGATAAGCGCACACACCCGCAAAGTATCGTGAAGCAGAACTCCGTCCTCTTTGTTTGAGTATGGAAGGTTCAGGCGGAAGCTTGAATGTTAAGCCACCCATGTTGGTTTAGGTTGTAGATTTTGCTGTATTCTTCGGAGATCTTTCTGTGACGATGCGGCCAATATTGTATTGTCAGACGAAGTAGAGGGTGCGATCCTGTTCCCAGAAGGAAGGCATTGTGCTTCTCAAGAATGCCCGAAAGCGTCTTCACGCCGTTCTGCATGGTTTCCTCGAAAAGCTGGGGCGACTTGAACGGCGAGTTCGCCTTCAATTCCATAACGTGCAACTGGAGTTCTTTGCCGAAAGTGAAACCTTCTTGTTCCACGAAGTTAACGATTTTTCCGTAGTAATCCTTGATGACTTTGTCAGCGATGGGCAGAGGTTTCAGTTGTTCATCGACGAGGGAGAATTCGTGTTCTGGACCTAATGCCTCTAACGTTTTGTACGTATACGTGCCTCTTCAAAAATTGAAAACTACTGAAGCTAGAGCAGAGCCAGTACAAGGCGGGTTGCGTTGACATCGACTTCGACGATTTTACAGTTCTTGAACTCTTTCATTTCGCCCATGATGTTCTTGACGGTGACGTTGTTTTTTTCAACTTTTGCGTAGACGGCGTCTTTGAACTGGGTGTTCCCGTTGAGGATTACGTTGAATTCACACATACGGTTTCACTGGTTTTGAGTAGTCGTCCCGTTTGTAATAAGGGCTTTGCTGGTCCTGAATTGTTATGAATTGGTTTTCTACGATGGGGGTAGGTCACTATTGGAGAAAAACACAACCAATGCATATTGAAAAAGCAGCACGAGTCTATTTGGAGTGTATTAGAAATAGAATTCAGAAACCAGAGAGGGGGTCTACTCTCGCTTTGTTTCACTGCTTTAAATAAGGGGGAATAGACAAAAAAACGCTGGTGTACACCGAAAAAAGTTGCATACCCAAGCCACAAGATTTAACATGGATTATCTTAAATAAGAGACAAAGAGAAACATAATCAGAAACAGGTGAATTTTACGGCGACTAAAGAACTTCTGTAAATGTTAAACAAAATAGTAGCCCGCGAAATCCAATTCTCCATCCAATACAAATGGCAACAGCTCACGGTGAAAGGCGTCGAAGGCGCAGCAGTAGAAAACATTTTCAGGCAAATGGCCACCAAAGCAGCAGAGAACGCTGAAGTTCTAGGAGAAGACTAGTCTACTTAGCAGGCGTGCTACCAGTCAATTTTGACGCAGTTCACGTTGCACACGGCTTAGACGACATGCTGAAAGAAGAACATCCAGTACGAAGAAGAAGCAATCGACCTGTTAAAGCAGGCTACGCAGATGGCAAGCGAAAGAAGGAGAATTCGACCCGCGCAGAACACTCGAAGACGTCTTAGTCAACGAGGAGAAACATCTGGACAAAGTTTCGAAACTGCTTGTCGGTATGACTAAACCGTTCACGCAGCTTAAACTTGACACCGAATAGAAAACTCACCGCAAAACCTTCCTTAACAAAACAATCCTGCAAGCCGACGGTTCGCTTCATGAAATTCGGCTCAGCCGTGAAAAAAGATTTTTCCAAAAGTCAGAAAGAGGCAACTCTAAACCGTTGCTGATGATTGTCTTATGCGAAGTTTGCAGCTGATTTCGTCATCTTCTAACCAGTGATATGAACGCTACCACCAGAAAAGCCACACCTGCCCAGAACAAACTTCCCGTCAGGAACCACACGACAAGCGCGATGATTCCTGCAGGCAGGATGAACAGGAGGACTTTGGCGATCAGGATGATTATGACGATGCCGACGACTAGCAGCAGTAACAGCAGTAGAATGCCGTATAGGTCTGATATGTCAAAAGGCAATGGTAGTATAGCCAAGAAGTCACCGACAATTACCCCGCAAAAAGGATATTTAAACATTGCCGAAAATGAGATTTTGCTTGCAGCTCCCTTTTTCCTTTTTGTTGAGAAGATAATCTTCCAAAACTTGGGTGATACAGATGTTCTACAGGATGCGGGTGATGCTTCTGAGATGAAAGGTCGAAAGTGGTTGAATTAGGGAAGGTTTTTAGCTCACTTATTTAGACAATCACTCACTACTGAGCAACAGGTGGTTACTTGTCAGTTAGACAGGAAAAAGCTGGAAAATCTGGAAGCACTAGAATCTTGGGAGTAGTACTCATAGCATTTCTGACAGTGGCAGCAATCGTCGGTTACTTGGGCTATTCAAACTTAGCGAAACTTCAGCTTGATCAAAGCGCTCTTCAGGCTGAGTTTAGCGAATTAAGTTCTCTCATGGCTGGTCTTCAAGCAGAATTGAACGAGTCCCGAACCAACAATAACGAAACTCAAACTGAAGTTGTCGATCTTCAATCTCAATTCTCTAATTTGCAATCTCTTTACAATAGTTTACAGACAGAGTACAACACTCTTAACTCGAATCACAGTGCACTTCAGTCCCAATACAACACGATTCAATCCCAGTATTCCAGTTTGCAGGGCAGCTATGCCAAGTTTGTTGCTGATTATCAGACAATTCGAACTATCGAGGCTTACAATTACCTTGTCTTTTCTGATGGGAGAGGAAACTACTTCGCCGAAAATGGGGCAACGGGAGTTATTGATTTTTCTGGAGGTAGCGGAACCCAGGTTGGGCAAAACTGTATAACCGCGTTGTCTAGTTCAGGTGGAAAGATCGTTTTCGCAGGCGCAATAAATCTCGACGGACCCTTAATCATTCAGAATGGAGCCAGCAACGGGCGGCTGGAAATCTCCGGATTTGGATCATCATCTCAATTCATAATCAGCCAAAACAGTGACGGCATACGCATCCTTGGGAGCCAAGCTTTTGGCTACGGTGGCCCATATCATGTCACAATCAAAGACCTTGTTTTAACATCTGCACCTACCCGTGTGGGCAGATTCATTAACAACGGCATATACATCAAGAACTGGTTCGGCGTCGACGTTAAAGACGTAATGATTTTTAACGCCAACAACTCCGGGATACTCATTGAAGACAGCGCAGACGTGCAACTTGACAACGTTTACGTGGAAGGTGGCAGCGGCACGGAATACGGCGGATCAGAACCTTTAACTGGCGCAGGAATTTGGCTTAAAGGCAGCAAAGATTGTTACTTCCGCAATTGCTACAGTGATACAGATTATGATGGCTTCCGAATTGACTCCACTTCGGAAAAGGGCGACATGCCCAGAAGTATTTTCTTAACTCAATGCGAAGCAACTTTAAGTCAGCGGTTTGGGATTCTAATTTCTCGAGCTGATGGAATAGTGTTGTCAGATTCACTGGTTGAAGGAAGCAACGAGGACGGAATAGTAATTGTCGACAGTTTCCGAATTAACGTAGCAAACACTTTGGTTATCGGAAATGTGGGCAACGGCATATTGATCAATTCATACGGCCTAAACATGACGCAGAGCGAAATCCTGATCAATGGTTGTACGATAAAAAGCAACAACCAGAACGGGATAAGAATCTGGGCAAAGTATAACATGTCGATAACTCAAGTTAGCATTCAAGACTGCAATATAATACTCTCGGGAACTGGAGCACGAGGAAATCTCAATCAACCTAACATATGGGACGGCGTTTTCATCAGCAACGACGCAACGAAAGGCGGAAACTGCAAATACATCAAAATCACAAATTGTTTCTTAGGCAACATAGCCGGAGCAACTCCAACCCAAACGTATGGAATCCGCTCTTTGCAGAACAGTGATTATGTCCAAGTCTTCCACAATAACTTCTTCCAGAATCTTGCTGGAAACCACACGCTAGCTGGCACGCACAACTCGATAGGAGACAATTACGATGAATAAAAATGAGAGCTTGAACAGCCGAAGTGGTTCGTCTTTTCACTTCACCGCCCTTCACTTGTTGGCCGTCAGCTACAAAATTTGAATGCTGAATCGCCTATCAGCTTCCTTCGAACCTTGTCAAAAATGATTAAGGAGCCACGCAGAACGTTTGGCAGTAAGCTAGCTGGGTTTATTGGTGAACCAGACTCATAATAGGTGGGAAAAAGCAAATCGGTGCTTTTTTCGATTTTTCCATGATTCAAGGCTGTCTCGTACAATGGCGTGCGAGGAAATATTCGCAATTTCGAGAATGATAAGAACCGCAGCTTTGAACCAAGTGACGCTGTCATATTTGACACTAAACGGAAAAGGCCCAGTATGTGTTCGCCATTATAATCTGGCAAATCGTAAAGAAAAGAATAACCCACATTGAACCCATCTATCTGCCTGGCTAACGCGATGGTCTTCTCAACAGAAGCCACGCTAAAACCCTTGCCCAGAAGACGCATGGAATTATTCGAGGCTCCATCAGGAGAGAAACTGAACAAATCGCAGCCTGCCTTAACTGCTTCCTCCACGAAGGGTTGGTTTATGAAAGCTGGATTGAATGCTGCTGCCCACTTAATGTCCAGTTTTCGCCTAACGAGTTCCCTGCACAATTCACGACTGTAAGACAAAGGAGAATTGAAGACAGACTCAGCAAACGAGAAAGTTTGAAAGCCAAAATCGTTAGCCAACATTTCGATTTCATCAACCACCTTCTCAGGTGGTCGTAAACGCAGAGAGCACCCCCAGATGAGTCTACTTGAACAGAAGACGCAGCCAAAAACACAGCCTCTCTTAGATTGCACACCAACTGAATAAGGATGCTTCTTGTACTTCTCTAAATCGAAAAGATTCCTGAAGGAAAAGGCAAACGATCGAAACTTGCCCATTCTCGTTTTCCAGTAAATAGCAGCCTACCCTCTTTTCTTACGAAGAGATTTCTTAACGCGTTCTGGATGATCGAGATTTTCCAACAACTCGGCAAAGGAACACTCACCTTCAGAAACTATTCCTAAATCTACGTCAGGATTCTTGTTCATTATTTCCTCAGCAAAAATCGAGAAACCAGTACCACCAACAACCAGCTTGCACGAAGGAGCATTCTCTCGAATTATCCTTATCATGGAGACAAAGGGTGAGTAGTATGATCGCTTGTTGAAAGAAAATACGCTGTCAATATTTCTTAATGATATTCCCACGACGTCAGGGTTGATTTTGGTAATAATTCCGGGCAATTCTCTCATAGGATTTTCCGAAACATTAGGGTCCCAACAGTGCAGTTCATGCTTTTCTTTCACCAGTGAAGCAAGATACGACAGACCTAACGGAAAAACAAGCGGTTCTCCACTTCTAACCCCGAGATACGACTGGCAAAGCAAAACTTTCAAAGAGATTTCCTCAATTAGTCAACTTTTCGGATTGTCTAGGTACGGAGAGATAGGTGCATCGACCTGTTTTACCAGTTTTCAATCGGTCACTTCTATTAACAAGCTGAAATGACCTGTTAGAATTTAAGAGTTGTTCAGGTTAACGTATTTCAGGAACTGAACTGGGCTTGTCAGAGCTTCAGAAGCATGAAGCAACTCGTTTTCACCGCCATAAGTACTCAAAAGCACCAACTACCAACCGCAATCAATTGCGATGAATATTTCTTAAATACTTCACGCGCTCAATGAGTACGCATGCCCCGAGAACTTTCCTTAGTAATACCCACATACAATGAAGCTGAAAACGTCGAGGAGCTAATAAAGAGAACAGCTGCATCCTTGAGAAACGTAGATTTCGAGGCCATATTTGTTGATGATGGAAGCCCAGACGGAACAGCCATGGCGGTTGAGTGGTTTGGAAAGGGTCACGGGGATTTTCATGTTCTTCGAAGAAAGTTCAGAGGCGGCCTATCCTCAGCCGTCATGGACGGCGTAAGAATTGCAAAGGGAGATGTCGTGGCGGTGATGGACGGAGACCTACAACACCCCCCAGAGCTTTTACCCCAAATGCTCGGAAAAATAAGACAAGGAAATGACTTGATCATAGCATCGAGGTACCTTAAAGGCGGGACAGGTGAGCACTCGAATTTGCTGAGAAAAGCCATGTCTAAGGTAGCCGTAGTTCTTGTGCATCTTTTGTTGCCAAAAACCAGAGCGGTTGAAGATGTGGTTTCGGGTTTCTTCATGTTTAGAAAAAGTGTTTTAAAAAACGCCAGATTCAGCCTCATCGGTTACAAAATTCTTCTTGAAATCATCGAAGAAGGAAATGTTAACAACATGGCAGAAGTGCCTTATGTTTTCGCGATTCGAGAGAAGGGCACAAGTAAGCTGGGCCCAACTGAGACACTCAAGTACATAGCCCTCTTGTTTAAGCTCAGGTTAAGCAAGAATTTCGTCTAAAAGGAGAGAGCTTCTTAAGGCTGACAGTTTCGCGTTTTTTATGTTTACTAATGTATAACCCTACGAATAACGAAATTAACAAAACTATTACTATCCCAAGGAGTATATATTGCACCTTACTGAGCCAGCTGAGGGCAGCCTTTTCATCAGACTGAAGACGGAGAGGGTAGGAATCCGGAACGTACTGACCCGGCAAAACAAGCGGTTCCCTTGGAGGCTGACTGAAATCAAATGCTTCCATCAGATTGTTTGCTTTTTCATCTGCAGTCGCCAAAGGCTTCAGCGAGAAGGTTGTTTCTATGAATTTCAGTATGGAGGTAAGATCGTTGAGGTTGTGGTCTAACATTCCTGTTTTTGCGTAGGGAGATATTATGAGCAACGGTACTCTGAAGCCGTATCCCGCTTGGTCGACTTGAGGCGGTGTTACGTGATCGTACCAGCCTCCATAATCGTCCCATGTAACGAGTATCGCAGTTGAATCCCAGAAGGGGCTCTCCATGATGGAGTTAACCAAAGAGACGACGAAGTTCTGACCCATGGTTATGTTCTGAGGAGGGTGCTCTGAGTATGATTCGTTTCGAATCCATACAACATCTGCTAGTTTTCCTTCAGAAATGTCTGAGAAAAACTGTTCTGTGGGGAGACAATTTGCGAACCTTGATTGATTGTTCTTGAAGGATTCGAAAGCTGGAAGCGGGTTTGCAGCATGGAATATGTTGTTTACCCCATAATATTTCCAAGAAATTCCCTTTCTGTCGAATTCATCCATTATGCATGGAAACTCAAGAGTGACATTATCAATGTTTTCGACAACCCCTCCTGATTGTCCTGCAAAAAGATAAATGTGATTTGGCAAACTTGGTCCCATCACCGAAGTAAAGAAGTTGTCTGCCAGCACAAATTGTGACGCGTAATCCCAATAGTAGGGTATTTCATGGTGGTCAAAGTAGCCCATAGTGAGGTTCGATTGCTCGGCATATACAAACCCGTCCATTTTTCCGTTGTTATACGCTTCAAGCGCGGCCCCGCGAAAATGAGGCAGGTCAATGGGAGGCGCGGCGCTGGAAAGGTGAAATGGAGATACTAGGTCGCTTGAATTAGGCGCAGTCGGCAGCGCAATCGAGCTCTGGAGTCCATTTGCGCCTGGGTATGTCCCAAAGTAGTTGTCAAAAGTGTGGTTCTCTTGAATTATCACGACTACGTGCTTAATGGGATTTGCCTCCGCTCGGACAAAGATTGACGTTTGGGCGATCAGGCAGGAGAATAAGCATTGTCGCTCCGAAAACAAGACAGAACCCATCTTTGTCGAATGTTGGCATCTTCATAATTAACTCGTCATCTTTTCTATTTGAGGTCAGGTTTTATAGACTTTCGTTGAAGGCAGAACGCTCCATATAAGATGTGGCTTTCTCAGGAGAATGTCACTAAATGCAGCGATGTTTGCCATCAACTCCGTAATTAAGAAAACCAGCAAAGTGGGAGTATCTTGATTTCTAAAGAGCCATAATCCCAATTTCAGAACTCTAAATGGTTGATTTGGCATCAAATGCATTAGATGCTGAGGGGATTCTCCTGCCAACTTTTTTACTTGGTGATGTCCGTAAATTATTCTCCGTCTTTGTTGAAAGTACTCTATGAAGGTTTTAGGTCCGCATATTGAAACACGGGATTCTGTTTCGTATTTTATTAACCAGCCTTTCTTCTTGGCGGTTAAAGCAATATACGCATCGTCGTTGACGGTTTCAGGCGGTATCTTGTTAACGATGCCCTTGCGGATGATGAAGATTTCAGTTGCGTGTCTGGCAAGTCCTGCGTCGTTCAGTTCCGTAAAAACGTGGCTATGAAAACGCCATAGAAGTTGAACAAGTCTCCCAACCAATGAATCTGAGCTGTTTGTTGGCATAGGGTGACCGCAAACGATACCAACGTTTGAAAGTTGTATCTTTGAGGCTAATCTCGAGAAACAGCCTTTGTTTGGCAACGTGTCTGCGGAGATGAATAGAATGGTGTCGCCTTTTGCGTTAGACAGTATGTGATTGATGGCTGATGCTTTTCCTTTTCTCTCGCTTTCGAGACAAAGCTGCACTCTGGCATCCTTTTCTGCATATTCGTCAACTACCTGAACCGTATTATCTGTGCAGCCTGAGCATACGACTACCACTTCAGAATTTGCAGGTAGTTCTTGCTCTTTGAGAATGTTGTTAAGTAGTTTCCCTATGTTCATGCCTTCATTGTAGGCGCAGATTCCAACAGTGACCTTGCCAGACAAAATCTGACTTTCCAGTTTTACATGCCGCCTTGCTGTTATAAAACATTTTCTTGACCTGAGGTACCCGCCGCCGAAAATCGTCAGAATACATCAGTACGATGTTATCATCTGAACGCGAACTTTCGTTTCTGGGAGAAAAAGCAATTGCAAAAAAGGCGCGATGTTCGGAAGCATTATATACGTAACAGACCGATAATAAAGCATGCGCTACGGAAATAAAACCATTTCTGGCTCGCTTCTATTTGTCGCCGCCATCATTTATCTGGTAGGTACAGTAATAGGCGACAAATTCGGCAACATGACGGTTTACAGTGCAGCAATCTT
The DNA here is from genome assembly GCA_963749465.1 of Candidatus Bathyarchaeota archaeon. GTDB lineage: Archaea > Thermoproteota > Bathyarchaeia > Bathyarchaeales > Bathycorpusculaceae > UBA11855. The sequence goes on from CAVVMH010000004.1 coordinate 9,005, forward strand.
TTCGCTAGGCTTGCTAATGCTCGTCAGCGTGTACTTCATCCAGCTTGCCTCTAAGGCACTGCTATTTTCGGGTTTAATTGCCTTGGCAGGAATTGGCACAATCGGAATTAGTGTGCTCACCGTTATCATCTAAACACGAACTTACTTTTTCGGGCAGAGAAAGCAATTCGGCAAGAATCTTTATTTGCAATTGAGGGAAGAATCTACTCTAACAAACATCAAGGAACGCCACAGAAGAAACCTCGGGAACGCACATGACTTTGAAAATGTTGTTTGAGAATAGGAAAATTTACATCGCGTCAATCGTGTGCTTGTTCATCATCCAATCAGTGCTATCGTTGTGGACTGGACAGCCGTATGACATGAAAGTCTGGTTTCAAACTGGCGTTTGGATGAATCAGGGAATAAACATCTATGCCCCTCCTAATCATCTCGGGTATCCTCCGCTTTGGGCTTTTTGGTGCGCTCTAGCCTATGATGCTTACGGTTTTTTTGGAAACAACATAGAACTTTGGCGATTCACCGTCAAACTGCCAATCATACTGGCGCAAATTGCCTTAGCGTTCTTTGCAGGAAAATTCGTTGAACCCCGATTCGGTGTAAGGACAGCAAGAAAGGTTTTTTGGATTATTCTTGGCTGGAGTTTCTTCATTTACGTTGGAGCAATATGGGGGCAAATAAATGCGTTGAGTGCAATGTTGACTTTCGCGGCATTTTACGCCGTAACTAGCGATAGAGGTACACCTGGGGCTGTTCTTCTGGGATTGGCGATTGCTTTGAAAACCTATCCAATAGTTACGTTGCCAGCTTTCTTTGTGTTCGTCTTTAAGAATAAAGGCAAGAGGGAGGCGGGGAAATTCACCATTCTTGCAATCGTGGTGCCTTTGTTGTTTACACTTGCGGTTTTCGCGATCTTCCAATGGGATATAACATATTTCCTTCGAACCATCTTCTATTCGACCCCAGTCTTTGAGTCTAACCCGCTTCTGCAAAATATAGGAGCCATGAACTTTTGGAGCTTTATCGCATTGCAGGGAATTGATTTAGTGCCGCTTTGGCAGTTACGTCTGCTTTGGATTCCTCTCCTAGCAGCTTGCACGGTCTTCTGGATCAGAAAGCCCAAGCTTGATGAAAAGGACTTTGTCCTTTCGATAATTTCTTTCTACATTCTTTTCATGTTCAGCTATGGATGGATTTCCGAACAGACGTTCATCGACCCGTTGCCCTTCATTTTCCTATTCATTCTCGCCTTTCAACCAAAACGAGCTTACTTGTGCGGACTCGTTGCAATTCAGGGGTTCGTTTACATTTTCTCCGTCGCAAACCAGAGCCTTTTCGTTTTTACACCACTCCTTGAACGCTTCTCACCTCAGCTTCTGGCAGACCTTAACAGTTTTCATTTGGAGAATGGCCCCCTTGCTCACACGATGAGAGGCACGATGGGTTTGGTGATAAGCGTATCCCTTTTGATTTTTCTTGTGCTGTTATTGAGACCCGAGATTTTGGAGAAATCACAAGAGCGATTGCGACTCCGGTCAAAGTCAATTAATCGCAGAGCTTAAGTCTTGAAAAGGACAAGAGGTACGAAAAGAATGTCTTGAATCCCGAGAAAATTTGTTCAGGCGTGACAAAGACGTTTGCCTTACGCGCTGTGGAGCATATGGTCAATCTTTTCAATTTTCTCATCTATTCTCGGTCCGAGATGACGGATTGCTTCACGGAAATTCTTGAAAATTACTCTGTAAAAGACAATCTGGAACAACTTGAAGGCTTTTCCTTGTTGGAGATAGTAAGAAAAAATGATTTTGTTCTCCCACTTTTTAAGTTGTTTCACGTCGTTTTCTGCCGTGTATATCGGAGCTGCCTTTTCCGTCAACCAATAATCGTCACTAATCAACCCCTTCCGCTTGACCTTTTCGTACAATTCCGTTGCTGGATAAACCATAGTAATGGTTGCGCGTATTTTGTCAGGCTTGATTAAACGCAGCAACTCTGCGGTCTCGTTAATTGACTGATCAGTCTCATTTGGGTTCCCAATCATCAACAGAATGTAAGCCTTCATGCCCGCCTCGTGTGTCAACTTGAACGCATTGACTATTTGAGCAATCGTTTGCCTCTTGTTGACTGCCAGTAACACGGTTGGGGAACCGGATTCAACTCCGTAACTTATGCTGAGGCAACCTGCTTTTTTCATCCATTCCAGCATGCTTGTCGAAACGAAGTCTACTCTTGTCACGCATTCCCAGCATATGTCTAACTTTCTTCGTATAATCTCTCTGCATATTTCTATAACTCTTTCTTTGTCTAATGTGAAAACGTCGTCGAAAAAGTTGAAGTGCGTTATTCCGTACTCTTTGAATAACGTTTCTATTTCGTCAACAACGTTAGGCACGCTTCTGAAGCTGCATTTGCGCCAGAATGTTGCGATTGAGCAGTATTGGCAGTTGTACGGGCATCCTCTGCTCGTCATCATGTTGCTGCTTGCTAACTCACTTACGTTTTTTCCTTTGAACCTAACCGGCGAAGAATAATGTACGTACTTCTCAAGATGGAAAAAGCGGTAGGCAGGGAAGGGGAGCAAATCCAGGTCTGCTATCGGCGGTCTATCCTCGTTTCTAACTACATTGTTTTCGCTCTTGTATGCTATTCCCTTAACGCCTCTTAAATCAGAATTAGACTCCAAGGCTCTGACTAATTCTAGTATGGTTAATTCGCCTTCGAATCGGACAATGAAGTCAACTGGAAAATTCTCGAGTATCTGCTTATACATGTGAGTAGCATGAGAGCCTCCCATGGCCACTACAACGTTTGGGTTGACGCGTTTGGCGATCTGAGCAAGCTTGAAAGCGCCCCATCTGAAGTCCGTGAGGTTGCAGCTGATTCCAACAACATCAGGTTTTTCGCTCTTCAGAATTATTTCTATATCTTCGAAGGCTGTGTCAACCAGATCGAGGAGGTTAACGTTGTACCCTTCTTTTTCTAAAACCGCGGCTATATACCCTAAGCCTAAGGGAGGATATGACTTGTCAACGTAGAGCCTGCCTGCTTCGTTGTAAGCTCCGTAGTGCATTGGAGGGTTTAGCAGCAGGATTTTCACTTTGCCACCAATCTATAAACACGTGAACGGGTTTCGCATATTTCTAGCTTTGTTTTTTCCAAGCCTTGTTTACAATTATGTAGCTGTCGCCTAAGCGGACCCCTCGCATTCTACCAACCACCCAACCGTTTTGGTAGCCGTACATCCACACGTCAGCATACCCGCAGGCTTTTCCGAAAATGTCTTGCAGAACCTTGACCTCCATTATTTTGTCATACCATATCTCGCGGTACGCTTTCCTGATAAACGAGTAACGTGAAACGACTCTGCGGTTAGTGAAGGTGAATGTATAAGCTGAAACTCGTCTAAGGTAGCTAATCCCGATAAGCAGTAAGCCTACTCCAACAAACAGAATTCTGATGAAAACATGGGTTGCCAGCAACCATCGTGGAGCTCCAAGGAATAGGAGCAAACCTCCGACTAGGAACATTGGGCTGCCTAAGAATGAAGCTGAATGCGGCTTTGTTATCTTGATTATTTCTTCTTCTGGCTCTAGTTTGAACAATGCGCTCATCACCCAGATGCCGGCTTCAGCTTATACATCTTTTCTAATTCACGGTACCTTGAAGAATTGTAAACGCAGGAACCCTTAGTAATTATCACTTCGAACGTATCTTCCACTCTGCGTTGTTTGCGATATTTTAGATTAAGCGAAAAAGCTTTGAGCAGCAAATAGTTTTTCACGACCACGTACATGAATAAATTTACTGCGTTTAAGATTCCAACTTGACGAGACTCGTATTTAGGTTGAGACATCTTTCTGCCAACCCCCTCAGTTAACTTCGCATTGCAGAGTCTTGGAAACATTTTACACATCCATTTCGCTCCATTCAGGAGTGCGGTGTAATAGTCAATTCCAGTACGTACACGGATTGACAGAAATTCACGCGCGAACAAGGGAGTTTGACGATACTTGATTTCCTCTTCAAGATGTTCCTCATCCTGTACGTAACTGAAACAGAAATCGGCTTTTCCTCCCTTAATTAACGTCTTGATGCTGAAGACTCTTGCCAACAGAAGAGCTTTGGTGAAGGAAGGCCAAAGGCGGTGCTTTTTCGTCACAAAGAAAATGTCAATGTCGTCAGATGCAGTAGCGCTTCCGTAGGCAACAGATCCGCAGACTCCAATTAACTTCGCCTGCGGACTTCTGCGAGCCAACTCATCAATAAACATCTTAGCCGTCTCCAAGTATCTCCTTGACACATCGTTTCTGTAAGGTCTCTCTGAGAACAGATGCTCATACCCCTTCTGCACCACGAGTTCCTCCTCAGCACCAGAAGACACGGAAATAAGTGGGCTGCTCTGAACTATTTCTCGAACATCCTTAAGCTCCAATTCATGGGGAAGCAGCAAGGCGACTTCGTCAATTGACATTGCACTTCCACATTGCGAGGCAATTTCAATGAATGAAACGATTAAGTCTTTGACCCTTGCATTAACGGTTGTCTGGAGTTTAGTCGTGTCCGCCACCTCTTGACCTGGTTGTTCTGCGTCTTACTGCAAAAGTGATGGCGAGTGTGGCGACTGCGATTACCCCTATAATGATTAGCGAGTTAGCCTCCACCAAGCCCCCCAGGTCTGTTGAAGGTGAAGAAACCTGCAGGTTTATGGGAAAGCTGAACTTGTTAAAGTTATCAGTTAGCCACGTTTGAGTGTCAAGGGCGTAAGTTGAAACGCTCACCTGCATGCTTGTCATGTTAAAGGTGTAGATTCTGACTGAGGCTGATCCGGTTCTGTTGTTTAGTTCTTGGCGGTTAAAGAAAATTTCCTCTCGGCTTCCAACTCGTTGGTTGTAAGCTCCGATTGTTCTTGACTGGATGTGACCACTCAACGTCATGAACACGTTAGGATGCTGATCCAGTTGAGCTTTGAAATCATTTCCCCACACATAATCCAGAACGCCAGAGTTTGATGTGCTACGAGTGCCATATCCACCTGTACGGTTCAAGTAATCATGAGTCGCAACAATCACGTTAGCGGTTGGGTTACCTCGAATGAGTGCCTGCATCCAATCAATAGTGCTCGAGTTAGCGAGGAACTCAAGGTTTACAATCAAGAAGCGATAGTTTAGGTAGTTGAAGGCAACTGCGGTGTTTTTTCCATCATAAATATCACTCACCCAGTAGGGTTTTTGCCTCATGATTGTTTTGTTGAAGGCTGGATATTGACTGCCCAGCCAGCCCGTGTTGGGATCACCCAACCACAGATTGGCAGACGAGTTAGGAGGCAGCTGATCATGGTTTCCTGCATCCCAGCAATACGTTATTCCGTTATTGAACAACGTCATCATTGCCGCGTTCGCAACTTCCCATTCTGAAGTGTGGGTTGGCGTGTCTACAAGATCACCCGTGTGAACAACCATTTTCAGATTGTAATCCTGAGAATTATTGACTATCCAACTTGTTTGATCATAAAATAGGTGTGGGGCTAACCAACTGATGTATTGAGTGTCAGTGATTTGCATGATGCTGAAGCAAGACTCACTGAAACTGGATGCAGAACCCACGGTTATCATATCGGGCGAGTTCAGCATGAAAAAACCTGCACACAACAAGGCTGTTCGTGCTCCATTGAAAAGCCGTTTTGAACTATGTGATGATAGCATTCGCCTTAACCGACTCCTATCGTTCTCTAAAAGATCGACAATACCTCGAATAGAAAGGGTCAATGTCTACGGGAAGTATTCGCTGCTTTCTTGGAAAGCATTCAGCAGTTCTTGACGTTGCGGCGTTGAACTTCGTGAAAAGTTGAATCATGTCATCCTAGTCTCGCAATGCCCCTTACACGGCTGGTGTAAGTGTTTTGTTATACTTTTATATTGGTTGTGTAAAATCACTTGATGAAGAATATATGCCTAAGAAACCTGTGACTGTGCTTAGTTTTTCAGATGGTCATGATGCAGGTGCAGCTTTGATAAGAGATGGAAAAGTTTTAGCGGCTCTTCAAGAAGAAAGGCCATTGAACATTAAGCACTACGATGGAACACCTGAATTTTCCATGAAAGAAGTGTTCAAAATTGCGAACGTTCACCCCTCCGAGGTCGACCTCATAGCAATCACAAATCTAGTTCGGGTTCACGCTCCATCTTCACATAAGTCCAAGCCCACGCAAGGAATGCCTCAAGAAAGTCGAACAAGTTCCAGAATCTGGCTGGCATTCCATCTGATTGGCTACGTGCCCTTCGTCTCAAGCCACACATTTGCTAACCTATACGTGAAAGTTTTGCATAAGTTCAGAGAAATGCGACAAATCAAGAAAGTCTTATACGATCTTGATCTTTTGGCTAAGGAAACCGTTTTTATTGAACATCATTTGGCTCATGCCTCAGCGGCTTACCGTTCATGCTCGTGGTCTTATGAAGAGCCAACTCTTGTGTTTACGGCTGACGGCGCCGGAGATGGATTAAGCAGCACCGTTAGCGTTACTGACAAAGGAGAAATCCGTAGGATAGCTAGCTCCCCAAGCTATGATTCGCTGGGAAACGCATTCTATGGTGCCATAACGGTTCATTTAGGGTTGAAACCGTGGCAGGACGAGTACAAAACAATGGGTTTAGCGCCTTACGGCAACCCTAAAACATGCTTAATGGCTATGAGACGAATTATCAGACTGAACCCAAATGCACCCCTGGAATTTGAAAACAAGATAAGCCCTTTTATCCAAACAAAACTCCAAACGATGTTAAACAGACAAAGGTTCGACAATATTGCCGCCGCAGCACAGCAACATCTCGAAGACTTACTGGTCACCTGGGTTAGAAATGCCATCACGATGTTTGATATTCATCGAGTAGTCTGCTCGGGCGGCGTATTCTTAAACGTCAAAGCTAACAAAAAGATAATGGAGATGCCTGAAGTGGAAGACTTTTTCGTCTACCCAGCTGCGGGAGACGATGGGACTGCTATTGGCGCTGGGCTTCAGGCATACTTCAAATACTGCAAGCGTGAAGGTGTTCAACCTGAAAAAGTTCCGATTACTGACCTCTATTTTGGTCCAAGCTTCTCTGATGAACAAGTTCTGCAGGCGTTAAAAGAAACAGGCTGGACAAAGAAGGCACAATACCATAAGGAAATAGATTCGCTCGTGGGCGAGCACGTAGCGGATGGACGAATTGTTGCTCGCTTTAATGGGAGACTCGAGTTTGGTCCCCGAGGTTTGGGGAACAGGTCAATCCTTGCTGACGCGAGGAACTTAAAGGTTATAGGTAAAATCAATTTTGCTATAAAACATCGTGATTTTTGGATGCCCTTTGCGCCCACAATAATTGAGAACCAGATGGAGGACTATCTCGTCAACGCTGAGCCTGCGCCTTACATGATTATGGCTTTTGACACAACTGATAAACGTGAGGACATCCTTGCCGGAATTCACCCAACCGATAAAACGTGCAGACCTCAGACTCTGAATGAAGACTGGAACCCGGAGTACTATCATGTTCTTTCCGCTTTCCAAGAGAGGACAGGGATTGGAGGAATACTAAATACTTCTTTCAACCTCCATGGTTATCCGATAGTCTGCACACCTAAACAAGCCTTGTGGACTTTTGAAAACTCTCAACTTGATGGGCTGGCTCTCGGCAATTACTACCTGACCAAATAACATGTTCTTCAAACTCTAAAAACCAAAGAATTAATCGGCGCCAGCTATTAGTTGAATTTACTTGGGTATCGAGAAGTAGTCGTCCCAATGCTTTTTTTTAGCACCGACGACTACTATCAACGCTTGTTCGACTAAATAAACAACAACATGGGTGAATTCAACGGTTTGTTCTCTTTTCACCTTGGTCAAGTTGGATTTTTCGCTGCTTTGAAAGAACAAGACCCGTGTTCTGTAAGAAGAAAACACTGCACCGAGATTCTTCTTCTTTTCAACTCAAGGCAGACTAACTGCAGAGTTTGAAAATAGTATAGAAAAAAGCGGATGCTGTTTCGGCTCCCAAAAGTTCCCCTCTTATGGTGTATAAGTGCAGAATGCGGAGGATAGATAATTATAATTCATACTTCTTATAGCTTCAAATCGAAATTGGCTAGTTGGATGCTGATGCCTCAAGAAAGTTCTTCCAAGGTTGACATCTTCGGCTTGTTGTCGGGTAACGAAGAGAAGGCGCAGAAGAAGAAACAACGAGAAGAACTCTTGGCTGCGTCAGGTGTTAAAGAGTTCTTTCCAGAAGGAAAAATCAAAATCAACAAGCACACCTGCTATGGGCAAGAATGCAAACTCTGCATAAAAGCATGCCCAACAAACGCGCTGTACTGGAAGGCTGGCGAAATAGGAATCACCGAAGACTTGTGCATCTACTGCAGCGCCTGTGTATTAAGCTGCATGGTCGATGACTGCATAAAAGTGGAGAGGAAACGCGAAGACGGCAAATCAGAGAAGTTCAGCAAACCAAAAGAAACAATAAAGCTGGAACACAGCATTAACACGAAGAAACGCTTCCAACGAGTCAAAGAAGTTTTCCCCACTGCCGAAGATTACTGCGACAGATACAGGCTTAGGAAGCAAACGTGAACATCTTTCTGCTCTCGAAACGCCACTCCTCCCTTTAATAAAAGCAGACCATCTGTCTCGAATAGCGCACGAAAAAGACCGTCGAAACCGAGATTTTCATGCAAACTAATTTAATATATTCCGTCACAAGTATGCATTGAAGGTTAACACAATGAAAGTGCTTCTCGTTAATCCTCCGCAGACGTTCTTATCCTGGCTCCGATTCGCCTGCTGGCAACTTGCCGCTGGGCTTAATGTATATAGCTGCTGTTTTGGAAAAAGCTGGGAGCAGCGTGGAAATTCTTGATGCATTCATGACCGACGTTGCTATCCGAAGAATCGGAGACACCTCGGAAATTGGCATGCCGTATGAAAGAATAACTGAGGAAGTGCGAAGAAGAAAACCGGACATCGTTGGCATAGCGAACCCTTTCACGTGCCAAGTTGAACACGCCAATCGAGTTGCAAACATCGTTAAGGAAATTGGACCCAGACGTGTTAACCGTTGTTGGTGGTCCTCATGTTAGCGCGGTGCCCGAGGAGTTCTTGAACGGTGCCGAGAACGTCGACATCGGGGTGGCGGGCGAAGGAGAATACGCTATGCTTGACATCGTCAAAATGCACGAGGGACAAAAGAAGATCGAAGAAATTCAGGGAATCGTTTACCGCAAAGACGGAAAAGTAGTTCAGACTCCGCCACGTCCACTAATCAAAAACTTAGACGAACTTCCCTATCCCGCGTATCATCTGGTGGATATGGAGCACTACCTTAACCCCGAAAAGATCGAGTACCGAAGCTTCAAAGACAGGTCAATCTCCATGATAACCAGCAGAGGCTGCCCCTTCAACTGCGTTTTCTGCTCGGTCCACCTGCACATGGGAAAAGCATTCAGAGCTCACTCGGTGGACTACGTCGTTAATCATATTGAGCACGTCGTGAACAAGTACAGGGTCAAGACTATTTTCTTTGAAGACGACAACCTCACGTTCGACCTGAAGAGGTTCGAAGCAATATGCGACAGATTGCTCGAGAGAAAAATCGGGTTCAAGTGGGAAACGCCGAACGGCATACGAGCCGACTACTTGACATTAAACCTTCTCAAGAAGATGAAACGGTCAGGATGCCAAAGCGTCTTCTTCGGAGTCGAATCGGGTGACCAACATGTTTTGGACGATATAATTAGCAAAAGCCTTGACTTGAAGGCAGTTATGAATGTTGCAAAGATGTGCAAACAAATAGGACTAAACACTGCGGCGTTCTACATCATCGGGTTCCCAGGCGAAAGGAAAGAGGATATGCAGAAAACGGTGGAGTTCGCCCTCAGGCTCAAGAAGGAATTTGATGTTGGCATGCTGCTTCACGTTGCCACACCCTCATGCGGCACCCGACTCTACTATGAATGCAAAAAGAAGGGGTACATTCAGGAGAATTTGACGCCACGCGCTTTCGCAGAGGTACGACAAACCCGTGGGAACCCTCTGATAGAAACAGAAGATTTCACGCCTGCCGAAGTTAAGGATATAGCAGCAATGGCGATGAAAAGGTACAGGAGAATATCGTTAATTAACTACATCAAGAACCCACAAAAAACAATCCGAACTGCACTAGGTCAACCAAAAATCGTCATGAAATACATACGCGGAACGTAAGGTTTGCCTAATCACCGTTTGGAGAAGATGTGTTTAATCCGTCGGGACGTCTAGTATTCTTTTTTCTTCCTTTCAAGTAAACGACCGCCAGAACACTTCCGGCTAGCAACAACGCTATTCTTATGTATGGATATAGGAAGTCGATACTTTCCTCTTGAACCGGAACATTACTGGTTGCCTTTGGGGTTTGACTGACAGTCTCGACTTTCAGGTTCTTGAAAACTACAATCTGGCCTGGTCTATAGTTCATGAGAATTTCGAGTTCGCCGAAGCCTGAGTTAGGTGCGCTTTTCGTCATGTTTTCTAACAGTTTCCCATTATCATTGTAGATTTCCACTGCCGCTTCGCTGCTAGACACTCGTGCTACGGCTTTGTGCCACGCGTTTTTTAGGGCAATCGTGGATGCATTCATGAACATTACTCTGCTTTCATCTAGGCTTTGCGGTATCTGGGATACATCATTATCCGTTAGCAATTTCACAGTCGCCGTGTAGCTGTTCTCTTCAGTCTGTTCCAGGATGAAGCCAAATTGGCTGTTAATCACTTCGAACTCTGGAACTGTTATCGTTTCCTCAGGTATTTGTATCGTCACTATTTGCCTACTCCGCGGTAGCCTAAACGTCTTCTTATAGGAAGGTATCGTGACAGTTGTCATGTTAGGGGTGACATCCTCTCCGTCGCTGAGGACGATAAACTCGCCGCTCAGCACCACGTCGGTTCCGGTCAAGTTGCTCTTCAGGAATTCTTTTGCGCCCTGATTAAACAGAGAAAGGTACCCAGAGGATGCTCGCGACTGGACTTCACCAGGACCACCACTCCAGAAATAGCTGGGCAACGCCGCGATTTGAGGTTGTTTGGAGTCTAAAAAGACGGTGAGGGTTTCACTATCCGAACCAGAACAATTAAAGGAGCCACTCCAGCTTGTCCTAATATTGTACGTTCCGGGCAATGTAACGTTCCAAAGGAACGTGTAGTTGCCGAACTGATCGGTCAAAGTAAAGTAAGGGACGGGGGGATACCCGGGTTGATTTATGTAAACGACGACGGGCTTATCAACAAAAGCTGGTGAGATTGCCCCTGAGACTTGGAGAAAACGCTCATTGCTACTGGCGTTTGGGGTCACAAAGGATAGGTTAATGGAAATCGCAGACGGCTCCAATTGACTGTTCAAACTTGATGAGATCGAGGCAGGCGATTCTATTTCAGACTTCTCAAGCGAGATGACTAAAGGCTTGTCGCGAGCGAGGAGTTCGGGTCGGTCGCCGACAGCCCAACCTGCGAGAGAAGTGCTTTCAGCTATCCAGTATGTTTTGTTACCGTATTCTATGCCAGAAGGAATTATCCACCATGGATGGGAAACGGGCATTTGCTCTAGGGAAACGCCGACGTTCATATGAGTGGGGGTTATTCCTTTGTAGAGTAACAGGACTACGTCTAATCCCCCAGCTTTCATTATTGAGGCTGCGAGAATCGAGAGACCGTCACAGTCTGCAAAGTTGTCAACGATTGTTTCGATGGGGTATTTTGCGCCGCTTCGGATATATGTAATTCCGCGAACAAGCATTAAGACGGCGTTTGCAAACTCTTCGTCGTTATAAGGTGTGTTTTGCGTGATGTTTCGAATGTTGTCCGCGATTGATTGGACGGCGCTGGGTGTAACGAATTTTGCATAATCTTTTTCATTGTTTACGGTATGTGTCTTGCTGTGGTAATAGTCTCTGAGGGAAGGCGGCAAAGATTCAAACAAGGTGTAATCAGATCGGTAATATCCGTTTTGAACCGTGAAGGTATAACTGGTTTCATAGTTGCCTGTCTCTGGAGAGAGCGGAACGCTTAAGGCTGTGCTTAGTTCAGCGGTCCATGCTAACCCGATTATGACAATGACCAATAATGTAGGAAGAAACCATTTCTTCATAGGCTCACCTATTAAGGGTTTTTCGCCTTATGGGTACCTTCCACGGAGCCTTTCTTAAGTCTTTGCCAGAATTGTGAAAAATAGTTAGGGTCATCGATTGACCACTAGACGAACATTCCGGTTGGAGGCAGATAGAGATTATTTTTCGTCGTTACTCGTCTGCCGTTTGTTAAGCCTGCAAATCTTTGAGGTTCTACTTCGAGAAAAACTGAGCCACATGTATAGAGACGCTAATATCGGATGACTTTGCCGTGAGAATTCAGTGTGTTGTAATGTGTTGTTTGCTGTGCGTGTCTCTGTGGTAAGCCTGTGGTTTCTAATGCCCAAACAGCAGAAGCAGGTCGCATTTTTAAAAAATCGACTAAGAAAGCGAGAAAAACTATTCCTAAAAAATAACAGAAAAAAAGCAGTACTTTTTCTCACTTGAGAAAGCGGGCCCGAGGGGATTTGAACCCCTGTTCTTCGGCTATCTTCCGCGATTAAGCGCCCGGAGGCCGACGCCTTAATCCGTACTCGGCTACGAGCCCTTGCTTCAGAAATATGAGGTGGGGTTTTTAACTGTTTACGGTTATTCCTTAATCAGGTCCTCGTTTATCCACCAAGTTTTTTTCTTTCCAGATTTTTCTCCGGCGTAGTAGTTGATCAAGGATTGGCCGATTTGTTTTTTCGAGTTTCTTTGGATTCGTTTCAGTCGATTCAGCACGAGCCATCTATTCGTTTTCAGGAATTCTGCGATTTCAGGCGTTGTTCCTCCTTTGTAATGTAGAAGGTAGTCGACTATCTTGTGGTCGGACTCGTCGATGCAGAACGTGTGCGGGTTTATCTCCCCCCGCTGGTAAGTGAGCAACTCCAAGTCCGCAAGGTACTTCCTAACATCAGCTAACTCGTGTTCAATCTTGCTCATTCTCTCTTGCAACTCGAGAAGTTTGTCCGCGCGAGGCGTGTTCTGGAGTTTTTCGACGATGGCTTGGCGGATAAAACCGCTTCTGTCGCCTTCTGGGATGCGTAACATCATCTCACTGTAGACTTCTTCTGGAACTTTCACTGAAATTACACGAACATCACTCAACCCAATGTCCCTCAGATGGTTGACTATTGCAGTCTTATTATTTCATGGTTTCTGAAGTCTGGCTTGGTTATGCGACGCAAAATGTACGGCTTTCGATCGTCCTCCAAGAATCGTTGCCTTGGGCTTTCAAGTGGCAAACGGTGGGATTTCATGCGATGAAAACGGAAAGCCAGTGACCGCAGATTTAGTCAATTATTCTACTTTCAGCTGGACACGACGCGAAGCCATGGACAACGTTGTCATGCTGAGACGTATGGGCGGGTTTGAACCTCCTCGGTTAAACGAAGAAGAGATGGAGTACATGACGATTAGTCAGGTTCTAGACAAGCTTGAAGCCCGCTTCAAACCCGTCAGCCCGGTTCCCTAATAACCGAAGAGAACTCCACCTAGGTAAGTCCAGATAACACCATGCAACGATTCTCAACAATCTCGCAGAGTCTAGTTCGCAACTGTTCGCCGCGGATTCCCGTTCCTTTCAACAAAGCCATCTTTTTCGTCAGTTCAACGTCACCAAGACTAGCGAACCAGTTCTCGAAGTCGCCGCGGCAAACGTGAAAATCCAGAACGCTAGCATCGACTTGGGATATTTTGTTAGAGAAATCAGGCAAACCGTTGGCATAGAGGTTTAAGGGTTTTTCCAAGTCGGCGTAGAAATGGAAGGCTTTTTCACGCGGCGTTTGCGCCAAGATTGCTTTGGCACATTCCTTGCTGGTTTCCGGCACGCCTAGCGCGTTCTTGCCTTTGGGGTTTATCACGTATTGTCCTTTCTCGGGAGAGTCTGTGTATCCCATGCGAGTAAGCCCGATTAAGTGCATCATTACTGGTTTGAAGTCGTTTCCTGATTCTTTGGCTATTTGCGTGGCTTTTGTGGGTTTGTCGTTAAGCAACATGTGTTCCAGAAGTTTGCATTTCAAAGGGGACAAACTCATTCTTTATGCACATCCTCAAGAGGTATGTGTACTTCGGGCTAATCAAACCTTTCCCAGCTTCAGAATGAACTCTTCGCAAATCTTAGGCGGTGAAACGGCTGAATTCGTGGGTAACAACCGTTGCATTTTGATGACTTAGTTAAAGTTGTAGAGTTGTTACGCTGAGCGAAGAAAGTCTTGTTAGCCGCTTAAGGGAGCGATTCCTTCGATTTTTCCAGTGTCTGCCCAGATACTGACAGCCAAGCGGTTGACGTTTGTTGTGGTTGGTAAGTTGTCAAGATAGAGCGTAACGTACCAGCGGGGAATGAGCGTTAGTGAGTCTTCTCGGGGAGCAGGGTTGAAAATAGCTGACACGGGTTGGTCAAGAACTGAGTAGCTGATGACTGAACCGCCCGTGGTCCACGAGTAACCTTTAACGGCGTTTCTCGCAGCTTGAATTGCTCCTGCTTGGTCCACATTGAGTTGGGCGTTGCCGATCTTGTAAAGGAAGTAACCATCATCAAGCTCCTTCAAGACTTCGCCGTTGTATGTGAGACTAAGACCTTTTTGTGCGAAGTCGACACCATTCTCCGTGTAGTACCATTTCATTTCGGTGTTGGAACCTATCACTGATAGGTTGAACTTCATGTTGCCCTCTGTTAGTTGGATGCTGTCTGCCTCAGTGAATTGGTATAGTGTGCTATTCATCTCTTCGAGATACGGTGCATTTTCGTAAGAACTTAGGAGGTGAAGTAGCCACTTCGCTGAGTCTAATGCGGTGAAAGGTTGTGCTTCGTCATAAATCGGTGAACCCTCAAGCACGGATAATTGATACTTCGAAAGCATGTTGTCCCTGAATATGAAGGTCACTTCAAGTCTACTGCCAGTGCCGACAAGCAAATAGTGCTGAATCTGCTCTGACATACCGCCCAACTCTGAGGGGGTGTCAACGGTATTACTCAAGAGATTCTGTTCGTATTTGGCTAGGTCTAGCTCAATCACATCTCGAAGGAAACTGATTGCTTTGTCTGTGCCAGACCTGACGGCCTCATCATACTTTGCTTGTAGATCGTCACGCTCTCTGGATAGACTGTTAAGAGCGTTATACTGAATGAAAGAGAAGCTTGCCAGTAGAACAATCCCAATAATAAGGCCTGCAAGAATGGGTTTCCATCTTTTTGACGTAAATTTTCCGTTCCTTGATTGGACCCCTGGTGCATCCTCAACAATCCTCATCGTGTTGACCGCGGCTTCGCCAAAAGTCGACAGCTTGTACTCCCCAACCTGCGTCTTGGATATTAGTTCGCCGAGACTCTCAAGATGATATGTCAAGTGGGAACTGGAAACCTCAATTGCTTCAAGCAACTCCGAAAATGACAAGAGCTTTCTCAGAAAGCATGCGAAGAATCTTTCGGCGCGCGGGATGCTTCAAAGAACTGAACATTGTTGAATATATTGTCTCTCCTGAATCAGTCACTCTTGCATTCCCTAGAATACTATTGTGCATAAGAGTAGAAAAACCTTCGTTCCAAAACGAAAAAACGCGCAAAAAGTGCGTTAGAGTTGAAAAAGGAAAAGAAGGGTTAAGTCTCAGCGAAGCCTCATGAGAACCATTTCAGCCGCCAAGACCATGGGTTCCCAAGTCTCGCACAACGGCGGCGCATAAGCCGTGTCCGCCTTCGCCAACTCCCGAACCGTCATTTGTTTCTGAATCGCAAACGACAAAGCGTTAACCCGCTGCGTTACCTCTTCCCCACCAATTATTTGAGCACCAATTATTCGTTGGGATTCTTTTTCGACGACGAGTTTTACTTTTATGGGTTTAGCCGTGGGATAGTAGTCGGCTTTTGTCTTGCTGCTGATTGCTCCGGTGATAACTTCGATTCTGTTTCTCGCTGCAGCATTTTCCGTCAAACCTGTCACTCCAGCCTCAACCTCAAAAAGCCGAGTTACCGCAGATGCTAATATGCCTGTGAACAAGGCGTAGTCTCCTGCCGCGTTGGCTCCAGCAACTTTGCCCTGCCTCACCGCGATGGTTCCCAACTGCGCACACATTGGTTTGTGAGTTATCATGTTGGGAGATTCCGCGCAATCGCCAACGGCGTAGACGTCTTTCACGTCCGTTTCCATCCTTGCATTCGTCTTAATCGCTCTTGTTTCGCCCAATGGTAGGCCAGCGTCGACTGCGAGTTTCGTGTTGGCACGAACGCCGAAGGCGCTGATGAATAAATCTGCCTCGATTCGTTCTCCGCCAGCCAGAATTGCTGCAACCTTCTCGTCGCCCAGAAACTCCTCAACAGTCTTACCCGTAAGAATTAACATGCCCTTCGCTTCAAGATGCTCCTGAACTATCTTTGCCATATCCGCGTCGAGCATCTGAGGCAAAATCTGGGGTAACATCTCCACAATTGTAACCTTCAAACCACGCTCGATCAACGCCACGCCAGTTTCCAGCCCGATCAAGCCCGCACCCATTATAATCGCAGATTTCGCGCCAGCTTTAACTGCCGCGTCGATCCGTTCGCCATCTTCCAAGCCGCGGAGCGATAGGATTCCCTGTTTTTCTCTTCCTTTGATGGGGGGCATGAACGCGTCGGCGCCCGTGGCAATCACTAGGCTGTCGTACTGCAAGGTTTCTGCTGCGCCGTCTTTGTTGACGACTGAAACCGTCTTCTCTTTTGTGTCAACCGCGGCGACTTTCGTCTCTGTTCGCAAGTTCAGTTTAAGCATCTGGAAGTATGCAGGTGGATAAACGATCAAATCCCTGAAAGCTGGGATTACACCGCCGATGACGAAGGGTAAGCCGCAACGTGAATAGCCAGCGTTTTTTTCCAGGGTCAAGAGCGTTATCTCGGCGGTTCGGTCTTTCTTCCGAGCAGCTGACGCGGCTTCAACGCCGGAAGCGTTAGCGCCGACAACGATTATGCGTCTTGGCATTTATTTCGCCTGAGCTTGCGCCTTGTGCCAGTCGACTGCCGCATTGAAATCCATCAGGTTAAGTAGTTCCGCCTGCAGGTTTGCGGGTTTCACTACGAGGAGCCAGCCTTTTGTGTACGGGTCTTCGTTTAGCGTTTCAGGTTTCGATTGGACTTCGGTGTTGACTTCCTCTACGGTTCCGCTTATGCCGGCAACTAAATCACTGACGGCCTTCACCGACTCCAATGTTCCGTATGGTTCGCCCTGCTTGACCGTCGACCCGGAGGCTGGTAACTCGGCGTAGACGATTTCCCGCAGCGATTTCTGCGCGTAGTCCGTTATTCCCATGCGGACTCTGTCACCTTCGATCTTTATCCACGCAAAATCCTTCGAATAATAGAGCCCCTCGGGCACTTCGTACCCTTCAACCTTAACCATCTCACATTGCACCTCTAAACAGTTAGATACTCTGATTGTGGTGGAAGCTTAAAAGTTTTCACGAACACGTCAAGATGACAAAGAGGACTTAGCGTTCTCTTTTGCCTGCTATCCAGTCTTCTGTCCATTGTCGTGCTTGAGGATCAGGCACTTGAACGGGTGGATGTTTGAATGCGTAAGCGGGCATGCTGATTAGGGCGCCTGAGATTTTGCGGTCCAGAGCGATTTTCGCAGCTCGAATCAGGTCAATGACGACGCCGGCACTATTCGGTGAATCCTCCACCTCAAGTTTGACGCTTATGTTGATTGGCCGGTCGCCGAATTTTCTTGCTTTTAGTGAGATGTAGCAGATTTTCTTGTTTTTGAGAAACGGCACATAGTCCGAGGGACCAATCCTTGTGGGTAGAGCGTAGGGCACCATGCTTGTGACGGCTTCGGTCTTGCTGATTCGTTTCGATTTAAGGCGGCTTTCCACGGTCATGTTCTGGAAATCCGTGTCACCGCCCAAGTTGAGTTGGTAAGTCTCAT
This sequence comes from Candidatus Bathyarchaeota archaeon, assembly GCA_963749465.1. Lineage (GTDB taxonomy): Archaea > Thermoproteota > Bathyarchaeia > Bathyarchaeales > Bathycorpusculaceae > UBA11855. The sequence goes on from CAVVMH010000004.1 coordinate 27,016, forward strand.
CCACGATGACGCCGCGGTCGAGGCAGAGGCGCACGAGGTTGCGGTGCAGTATGGTGGCGCCCACTTGGCTTTTGATGTCGTCGCCCAAGACTGGTAACCCTGCCTTCTCGAATTTTATGCTTTCTTCAGGGTCTGAGCCTATGAATTCAGGCATGCAGTTCACGAACGCGCACCCAGCATCAATGGCGCACTGCGCGTAGAAGCGAACGGCGTCGTGACTGCCTACAGGCAAGTAGTTAACAAGAACCTGAGTTTTGGTTTCCTTGAGAATTTTGGCGATACTTGCTTTGTCTGTTTTTGTGTCGTCGTAGACGTTGAAAGTTTCTCGCATGTGTGGGGCAACGCCATCTAGGATTGGGGCTGGAGAAACTTTTACGCCTAAATTCGGTACATCAGCGAATTTTACGCACACGTTAGGTTTGGTGAAAATGGCTTCGGAGAGGTCTTTGCCGATTTTGGCTTTGTTGACTTCGAATGCGGCGACGAATCGGATGTCTCGGATGTGGTAGCCACCGTAGTTTACGTGCATCAAGCCGGGTACAGTGGTATCTGGTTTAGCGTTTTTGTAGTATTGGGTTCCTTGGATTAGTGCGGACGCGCTGTTGCCGACGCCTACGAGGGCTACGCGGATTTCTGGCAAATCGTGGGACCTCTTGTGTGGAAGGCTTAACGTGTGTTTGCTCTAATAACTTTTTCTAGCATGGCAAGGTTAAAAGGGAACTCACGACAGATTAGGCTTGGCGAGGGTTGAATGAGCAAAAACGAAGTTACTGTTAAGTACGAGCCCTTCAAAGAAATCGTGATCATGGAGAAGACGAGGTTTGCGACTGCCGAGGAGATAGCTCGTTTCACTTCCGTTATCGCTGGGGGCAAACTGGCCGGGTTGTACTGGGTTGATGGCGTGGTTTTCTTGTATTTTCCGCTTCCCGCCTCTAATGGAGCAGTTGCGAGAGCGCTCTTGGAGAGTAACAGGGTTTATTGGACTTTCGTTGGTTATGCACTCATGCCGAAGTATGAGCCGACGATTGAGACGAAGGAGAAGATGATCGTGCCAGTCGTGGACATTTCTGCTGATACCATTCTGAAGTCGGTTGCACTTTGGCTTAAAGAGCAGAAATAACCAACTATCTTTTCGTTTTCAGGTTTCTTGGAAAATTTAATTAGCTTCCGTCTTTCTGGTTCTTGGAGAGGAACTATGTTATGAAAGAGTATGAGTGTGTCCAAGTTCGACACCATAAAGATGTTGCAGCAACAATCGAAGAGCGGCAGAGGAAAGGCTGGCGGCTTCACTCTTATCAAGCTGCGGGCGACACGACCGCTATCAATCATTATTTGCTGTTTGAAAAAGGCTCCTAATTTCACCGATTCAATTTCCCACATTGAGGCCGCAAACATTGAAGATTGAAGTTGAAGGAAGAATTTTCACTGGGCGAGGAGAAGGAAGAAAATATGTTGAACTCGAATGGGTCAAACAACAAGTGAAAGAAAAGTTGGGTTTCGACCCGTATCCTGGAACGTTGAACCTGCGGCTTAATGAGAAGGACGTGAAGCACAGAGTCTTGCTGGAGAGTGGTGCTGAGTTGCGTTTATGTCATTCGCAAGGATATTGCACTGGCCTACTGTTCAAAGCGGCCCTGGATGGCATGGCGTGTGGCGTGGTAATTCCCCAAGTTGAGGATTACCCTGATGACGTGTTAGAGGTCGTGGCTTCCGTGAACTTGAAGCAAAAGCTTCGACTTCGAGACGACGACTTGGTCACGGTTACGGTTTTTGTTTAGGCCGTTTTTTTTCTGACGATGACGATTGGCTTGTGCTTGAGTTTTGCGAGCATGCCCCAGCTTACGCTTGTGAAGCCTACTCCGAACCTTGCAGCCATATCCCAAACTGTGGCTCCTGAACCTGGACCACGAGCTCTGTCGGCGATGTTGCTGATTTTCAATGCTTCTTCAGCCTGCAATCTGAGGCCAGAGATGGCTATCGGGGTTGACCTTCTTCTGAGCTGGAGCATTCGGCCAACAACATAAGCGAACACGCCTCCACGGGAGTGGATGCCTTTGAAGGGTTTTGGGCGAGGAGTAAAATGAAAATTCTTGAACGAGTAAGTCTTATCTGTGTCCATTATGATGACAACGACCTGTCTGCCCAGTTTGAGGCGGATGTCTTCGCGAATATCGTCTGCCAGCTCATCTGCGTTTTCAAGGGGCATGCTCACGTAGCAGTATGGCAAGTTTGACCCGTCGATTCCACCTTCGGAACCGAACATCAAAGCTTGTAGGAGACCTGCATGCTGAAGTGTGACTTGCTTGTGTCGGCTTCCGTCTTCAACCGGGTAATGTCTCAGCCTAAAGATTAATCGTTGCCCAAAACGGCAAGTAACACCGAGAAAATAGCCCCACACGATGCGCATCCAAAACCCCGACAAGATTTTTGCGTCAAGGCTAGGTTTTACTTTGCTTTCGTCCACGATTCTGCCCAGAGCGGTTGAAAGCGCTTTTTCAGAAACTACTACGAAATCATCGTCATGCACTTTCGTCTTGACAGAGGTTATAATTTCGTTTAGGTAATCCTCGTTCGGCTTCCAGAACTTGGTAGTTAGCGCCAGCGCTTGATACTTGGGCATAAGTCGATAATTCAGGATGACATGCATTTCTGCTTATCTGAAAATGAATAAGGTGACTGCTCGGAAATTGTGTCCCTCCATGCTGTGAAGAAGGCAGTTGTTCGCAAGGCAATTTTCAGTTTTGAGCAAATGTAACAGCGTTGATGCAGGGTACTAGAAGATCGCGTATGGGAATGACGATCCCGACTGGTGAAGCCTCCCTTTTATTGGTATGGCGGTTGCGCAAACGGGGCAGTGCATGTCCTTCGTCAGGTTCCACTTGGTGATTTCGAAGCTGTACCTTTTGATGACTGCCTCGCCGCAGTTGGGACAATACGTGTTTTCGCCTGGGTGCCCTGGAGAATTACCCAGATAGGTGTAGGGCAGCCCCGCTTCTTTCGCCGTCATGTACGCCTTCTCCATCGTCTCCATCGACGTGGCAGGAATCGTGGTCATCTTGTAATCGGGATGGAAACGCAGCAGGTGGAACACCGTATCTTTGCCCAGGTAATTACGTATCCACGTCGCCATATCCTTGATCTTCTCCATAGAATCTCCGATCTTTGGAACAATCAGGTTCGTGATTTCGATGTGAACCCCGTTTATTTTCAACTCCTTCAGCGCCTCGTAAATCGGCTCAACGCTCGGCACCGCTGAAACGGATTTGTAGAATTCCGGGTCTCCACCTCCCTTGAAGTCAACCGTCGCCGCATCCAAGACGGGTGCAATCGTCTTCACAGCCTCGGGAGTCATGTACCCGTTCGTCACGAACGTGTTGAAGAAGCCGACTTGACGCGCGATTTTTGCCGTTTCATATGCGTACTCCATGTAAATGGTCGGTTCAGTGTATGTGTAGCTGATGCCCTGGCAGTTTTTCTCCCGCGCCGCTTTCACGACATCGCCTGGCGGAAAGTTCCTTCCCGCTACTTCCTTGTCCTGGCTTATCATCCAGTTGTCGCAGAATTGGCAACGGAAGTTGCACCCCGCAGCAGCGATGGACATAACCATGGCTCCCGGGTTGAAGTGAGAGAGGGGTTTTTTGCTTATGGGGTCAACGCCCGCGGATACCGCTTTCCCATAATTAAGCGAATAAAGTGTTCCACCTTCATTTTTTCGGACGAGGCAGAAGCCGCTGGCGCCGTCGCTGATGAGGCAACGCCTCGCGCAAAGGCAGCATTTCACTTTGTTTTCTGGTTGTTTTTC
>CAVVMH010000005.1:0-273934 GCA_963749465.1 Candidatus Bathyarchaeota archaeon
CGTCGATGAAGCTCGGGTGATTCACCGCTCTAATCTTCCATTCCATGCCCAGATTCATGAAGAAAGAGTCTAGAACGGACTTGATTTCGCTGAAGTTGGCACTTGAGTGGGAGATCGCTGCAGCCAGCCAATTTTCGTCACGTGTTCGGGTCTCCTGCGTTTCATCCACCACCGTGATTTTGCCCAATTCGAAGATTCTTTGAGGGAACTCAACAGACTTGTTGTTGCTAATGAACTCCATTATGCTTGGCAAGAGCCAGTTTCGTAAGCAAGTCATGGTGACCACTTTCGGGTTAGCTATCTCCACCAATCGGCCAAGATTAACTGACTTATCATCAACGCTCATTTTTGAGAACAGGTTGTCCAAATTTGTCATTGTGTAAGTCAGAATCTCCTGAAAACCCGAACCAACCATCAGTTCTCTAGCCTTATCCAGTAACCGCTGGTCAGGTCCAACATGGCCTGTTGTGGGCAAATCTCGCCAAACTGGTTCAATGTTGTTGTAGCCGTAAGCGATTGCAACGTCTTCTATGAGGTCGACTTGATGCATCACGTCTGTGCGGTAACACGGGACCGACACTGTTATCTTTTTCTCGCTGAGGTTTTCAATGTCGAAACCTGCGACACGAAGCAGTTCACTTATTCGCCTGCTCTTCAGTTCTAATCCAAGAATTCTATTCGTGTACTCAACGCTTAGACTCAAAAGTGTACTGGCGAAGCTTGGAGTAACAACCCGTGAATCATCATGCTCGTAATGAACGTTCGCAGAGTAAGCTTTGCCGTCATGGTCAATCAGCGCCAAGGACATTAGCTTCACAGTGTTCAACACGGTCTCGAAAGCTGTTCCCGTGACTTCCACGAGCAGGTTTCGAGTTTCCTCGGTCACTTTGCCCAAGTCGTTCGAGTTGATTATAGGCGGGAAAGAAAGCACCTTGTTTTCCGAGTCCAACAAAATCGGATAAAAGTCATGCTTTTTGACGATATGTCCGTATTCTATGCCTTTCGGGTGTCGATCCAAGATTTCCCCCAAGCTCATATTTTCCGTGAAACCCAAAGGCACAAAACTGACTTCATTTGGCTTAACGGCAGTGTACCTTAATGGCGGCGTAATCAAGTCGAAATCATACAGTCCGATTGAAGTTTTTTGCCTGTTTCTGCCCGTTCGTCTGATCCAGCTTATCTTGCAGGTGCATGAGCCCACGAATTGTCGCATCCGTGAGTTTCGCGTTTTTTATGATGCAGCAGCCGATGAACGGTCTGATGTTTCGAACTCTCGGGCTAACTTGGATGTCAACGATTGGTCTTGCCAACGGTATATACCTGCAAACCTTTTTTGATGTTTTGGAAGCCTTTCAATGCTCTAGCTAAGCCTTCAACACTCCAAAGATCTGGTCGATTAGTGTCCTTCATCTCAACACTGACGATGCCTTTTTGTTCGTCAACAAGTTTTATTTCGCCCTTCACCAACGCAAGCATTTCGTCTAGTTTAGCCATGTCATTGTGCAGGTTTAAGCCGAGTAACCGTTCAAGTTCTGCGCTTTCAATGTCGATTGTTGGCATATTAGGTCACTTGCTTCCTCCTAAGCCAATCCAAATCTTGACTAAATATGCTGCGAATGTCTTCTTCTCCTGCCTTCATCATGAACAAGCGGTCAACGCCTAAACCCCAAGCGATAACAGGCACTTTTATGCCCAATGGCAAGGTAACTTCTGGTCTGAAAATTCCTGAACCCCCGAATTCAACCCAGCCATATCCTTCTTTGTACGCGCTCAGTTCAACGCTTGGCTCCGTGAACGGGAAGTAGTCGGGTTTAAAGCGGACTTTGTCGGCTCCCGCGATTTCCATAGCGAATTTTCCGAGCACGCCTAGTAGGTCTTTGAGGTTCAGCTTTTCGTCGATGACTATGCCTTCGACCTGGTTGAATTCGCTTAAGTGTGTTTTATCGATAACTTCCGGACGGTAAACTCGAGCTATGGAGAAGTGTTTGCTCGGGATTTGCAGGTTTTTGCTCAGGAGTGTTCGTGCGCTTAGGCATGTGCCGTGTCCTCGCAGTATAAGACGCTTGGCCTCCTGTGTGGAATATTTGTATTTCCACCCTGTGGACCCTGTTTTCCAGCCGTTTTCATGTGTCGCTTTTACGTTTTCTACTGCTTCTTTGTATTTGTTCGTGTCGCCATATTCGGGTTGCTTGACATAGTATATTCCTGATGCTTCTCTTGCTGGATGGTCTTGTGGTGTGTAGAGTGCATCGAAATTGAAGAAGCTGGTCTCCACAGCGGTCCCAGTCATTTCTTGGAAGCCGAGCTCTATGAGTTTTGCTCGGACTTCTTCGAGGAAATTGAGGTAGGGGTGTTTTTTTCCTGGCCAGGTTCTTGCTACTGGTGCTTCTATGTTGTATTTTTGGAGTTTGATGGTTTGCCATCTTCCAGTGATGATGATCTCTGGCGTTAGTTGTGTGACTTCTTCAGCTGTTTTTGTGTTCTGCTGGAGTGCTGTTTTGCCTTGGTCTGTGAGTTCGAGAATTCTTGTGGTCTTGTCTGCTGTGTTTAGGAGTTGACGTTTCTTGAGGGTTTGAACAGCTGCTTTTTCTTCTTCATTCAGTTGATTAATTGACAATTGTTTCCCGATTTGATTGCCTAATCGTTGAAGGATTTTCTCGTCCGTGCCTTCAGCCGGCTCAAAATCAGAGCTGAGCATGCTCGTTTTCGAGTCGTATTGCAGCCATTTTTTGCGCTGAGTCCAACCTAAAGCAATCTGTACAAACCGTTTTTCCAAGCTAGCTTTTTCAGCAGCTTTGTCCAACGTGGTTTTTCCGCTTAACGACATGACCGCATTCACTAAACGTCTTTCGGGTACGCCGTTCTTGGCATGGGTTATGCCTTCGGGGGTAAGTTTGATGATTGTTTGCAGTTCCGCATGTATCTTGACGAGGTCTTTCTCTTGTAACGTTAACGCAGAGCGCATGACAGCAGCATCAGAAAGTTCACTATTACTCATCAACTGTTCCACTGACGCTTTGCCTTGGAGCTTTTCCAATGTTTCAAGAATTCTCTGCTCCTGCGCTCTCAGCTCAACCACTTTACCTAAACCCTCATCAAAGGCGACACGCGAATTTGTTAATCTAAGTCTTTCGTCGTCAATAAAAGCATGTTGATGCAGCAATAGCTCTGTTGTGCAACAAGAAACCTAATTTCCCTGTTTCATAGATTCGAGACACACAGTGTACCCGAAGATGACTCGACCTGGGTTTTTGAAAGAAGAAGAAGCAATAATGCGTGACACTTCTTCTATATAATGCTAAACTTTTATAAATCGCAAGTTTGGAAGAGAGACTTGATGGCAACACTAATCGGGATTAAGAGAACGCTCGCTGCAACACGAGACTTCACTAGTATTTTGTTGATGAGACTCAAGAAACAAAGAAGATCCATCACGTTCAGGAACGGTTTCCGTTTCCGCCTTACATGGCCGCAGTTCAGAACGCTACGTGATAGCTATGTTTTTGTGAGGAACTTCGCTGTCGAGCAGTTGGCAGACGACCGTTTCAAAATGACCCATGGCATTCATGTCTATGTTGGTTCTCTAATCACCATAACCACTATCAGCGAACTGTTGCAGAAGTACACGGTTGAGCAAACACAAGAGAACCTATTTAGAATAAGAAACGAAAAGTTCGATTTCACTGGCACATCAGGAATCTTGGTTTCAATCTGGGAACTAGAGAGTGGAATTTATAATTGTGATTGCAGTGGCAAAATAGTTCTTGACATCGGCGGGTTTCAAGGTGAATCAGCAGTTTTCTTCTCGTCCTTGGGAGCTTCGAAGGTTATTGTTTACGAGCCAGTCCCAAGTCACCTTGAATTCATCAGCAAAAACCTTTCCGCGAATAACGTAAACGCCGAATTCCACATAGAGGGCGTAGGCCATAGCGACGGGACAATGAAGATTCAATATGACGAGGCTAGCTTGGGTTTCGGCGTTCTCGACAAAGGGAGTAATCAACTTGAGATCAAAATCAAAGATGTTTCCAAAGTCACAAAAGAAAGTGGCGCGGACGTTGCCAAGTTTGACTGCGAAGGAGCGGAAGAAAGCCTTGTCAACGTTCCAGAGGAAATACTTAGGATGTTGGAACTGTACATGATTGAGGTTCACACGCCAGCAATAAGAAATGCAATAATGGAGAAATTTTCAAGGTCAGGCTTCGATCTCGTTAAAGAGATCAAGAGAGACATTAATATTTCAATGCTGTACCTGAAACGGAATCACAACTTGGGTCGTTAGATTAGCCAATCTCAGATTGAGCAATGCTATGTCTCGATGATTCCAATGCTCTCGTTTATCGCTCGGTACTAAAAACACCCCTAAGTCTTGACGAGATTGAGCTGTTTGAAGGGAAAATCAATTACGTTTCTTCCCAACGACAGCTTTTGCGCTGTTGGTGAATCTCTGTTTACGGAAGCGTTACCATACCATCTGTGGTGATGAGTTTTCTTTCCCTCACTAGTTTGTTGTAGACGTTACGAATTCTGGTTTTAGTCTTTTCGCTCGGATGGGTGAAACCAAAGATCCTTCCCGTTTCAGCGATGAGCGATTCAGCGCTGATGCTCAACGCATACTGAACTATTATTTTCAAGGCAGTTTCGATTTCTTCGGGCGGAATCTGCTCCGGCGGTCTGTTCGATTCGGGTACGCCTGGAACTGGAACGCGCACGCTGACTTCCAGAAGGTCCTTTGGCCAGAGGAACTCTTCTTTGACCGTTAACCTGTGATCTTTGATTAAGAGATCTATCGCTTCTTTCACTGCATGCACAACCTTCGGGCTTATCCTCGTCACTTCCCATGCCGTTGCCAGTCTTTGAACCGCATAGTCAAAATGGATTGGCCCTTCTTCCCTTACAAGCTCTTCTAACAGGCGGCTCTGCAACACGCGGTTCTCTGGAAAGTGGAGCTCGTTCTTCTGCACGGCGCTGTAAGGATATTTTGAAATTGGGATTCTCACGTACGGGTTGAAAATGGCTTTCAGGACGTGGACTCTATAGGGGACACCGATTCGCTCAACGCCTCCGAACTGGACTTGCTTCACTTCGACTTTTTGAGGCAGATAATCTTGCAGATCCTCGGTTTCAATAGCCTGTGAAATCCTTTCCTCTGGCTGCATTTGGCATGCTTCTCTAAGAGCATCCCTCAATCGCAAGATTTCTGAATCCCGTCTGGCAACCCAATCTGGCGACCAGAGTCTGTGAATTCTCCAGCCCAATTGCCTCAACACCTGTTCTCTCAGTCTGTCTCTATCTCTTGCGCTGTTACTGGCGCGGTAAGTGGCGCCATCACACTCGATCCCCAAAAGATAGCAACCAGGGTTAGCAGGGTCAACGATGCCCATGTCAATCGGGTAAACGCTAAAACCCACCTTTGGGATGACAACATAATCCATACGACGAATTTCCTCGGCCACAGCTTCCTCCATGAATGAATCAAACTCTCCCGGCTGTTCTGGCGATTTTGAAGACGCGTAAGTTTTTTCGGCGTACTCCAAGTAGCCACGCAAAGCCTGCACTCCCATGGGACTCGAAGGGCTAATGCTAATGTCTGAGGCTGTGATGGAAGTTACGAGGATGACTTTTTCTCGAGCACGCGTAACGGCAACATTCAAACGTCTTTCCCCACCCGCCTTATTCAACGGTCCAAAATTCAGAGTCATCGTTCCCTGTTTGTCTCGACCGTAGCCTACGCTAAATATCATTACATCGCGTTCGTCGCCCTGAACATTCTCGAGGTTCTTTACGAAGAAACCTTCCAGCCGGTCCTCCCTGAAGAAATGCTCATATTCCGGCTGCTCCCTCAGACGGCGTTCAATCGCTTCTTCGACGGTTTCCATCTGGGCAATGCTGAAAGTCACGACTCCAAGAGTCTTATCTGGATGTTCGCTGAAATGCTCAAAAACCAGTTTAGCGACTGCTTCTGCCTCTTTCGGGTTGTCTCTGAGTCCGCCTCTGTCATAAACGGCATCCTTAACATGAAGTAGTTTAACGCCAAGATCTTTGTTCTCAGCCTTTGCGGCTGGAAAAGTAATGAGCGCACCATTGTAGAAACGATCGTTGGAAAACGCTATGAGCTCCTCGTGTCGGCTGCGGTAATGCCATCGAAGAGTCTTTACGGGCAACCCGATTCCCAAGCACTCGTCCAGGATGCTGTCGAAAACTTCAATGTCTCCTTCACTTATTTCGTCCCAATCCAAGTCTTCTATCAGAGATTTTTGGAAGAAGGACGTAGGCGGCAACTGTTTGTTGTCTCCTGCGACCACTATTGTCTTTCCTCTGTATATTGAGCCAACAGCATCTTCTGGAACTATTTGAGATGCCTCATCGTACAGAATAAGATCGAACTTCATAATCTCTGGCTCGAGAAACTGGCTAACCGAAATGGGGCTCATAAGCATGCACGGCTTAAGCCTGGGGAGCAAATTTGGTATCCTCTGGAGAAGGCTTCTAATGGGCATTAGTCGCCTTTTCTTTGCTGACTCCTTGAGTAGCACGCCTATCTCCGAATCTTCAGCCTGAATCAGTATGTCCTGCGGTTTCCTACTGTTAGCGGCATCGATGGCTCGGTTTGAAGATAAGCGGATTAGCTCCCGGTCGATTTTTCCGAAATCAGCTATCTTTTTCTCATGATTTTCACGTCTGAATTGTCCCAAACGATCGTCTTCGATGTACAAGTTGTTAATCCATTCTTGGTATGCGCCTTTGCGGAAGACATTGACGAGTTGGGCGGCGGGAAGTGGCTTTTCTGTGAGTCTGGTGAAGAAAGGGGCCATTCCAGTCAGGGAAAAACGGTCCTTCACGTCTTTGAAGTCGATCCAGAAACGCAGGTCGTCAACGCGATTTCGAAGAGCTAACGCTTTGTTAAGGGTGGATTCCATGGTTGCCTGTTGAATTTTGTGCTCTTGATAAGTTGTTTCTGTTTCGAAGCGTGATTCAAGAGCGGACAGGGAATCCAGAGTCGAATTGAGAATGGTGTATAAGTTGTCGTTTGAGGGTGCCTTTTCAGCGCCATCAGAAACTGCGATTGCGAAGAGCTCTGGAATCTTGATTGAACCGAACAAAACGTGAATCTTCTTGGTCCATTCGAGCACGGACAGGATTTCTTTCCAGTCGGTATTGAATTCTCTGAACCGCGAGCCAAACTTGCCTTTAAGGATAGTTGTTTCCGCTAGAAATTCGGTTTCCTTTTTCCTCACGCTTTCAGCGTCTTTCAGGTCATTTGCTAACTGCCTGTAGTTCGAGGGTTCCTGTTTGAATGTCTCGGCTACTTCGTTTGTTGCGGTGAATAGAAATACAAATTGCTTTTCGGTTTTGTCTGCCCATTCCTGAAGCTCTGCTAAAGGTGTGTTGTAGATAGGAAGTTTGGAGTTGGGCAGAGAAGTCGTTGGGATGACGGAGCTTAGTTTTTCCATTTGTTGGCACCATTCATCAACTGAATCTCGCAGTTCGATGCCATTCCAGCGGACTTGTTGCGGGGAACTTGTCCCATGTGAAGCCAGCTTTGCCAAATTGTCAGAAATCTTTACTGAGCCTGCCAGCTGGAGGATTTCTTTCGTTGACTCGACAGCTTCTTCGATTTTTACAAAATCTGTATTTGGTCCTTCGTAAAAGTGGCCTAGCAAACTCTGTAGGACTTCGCTGTAACCGTCAATCTCGGCTTGCAACGTTTTTACCCTGCGAGCATCGATCAAATCCTGGAGAACAGTCTTTGGAACTTCACCTTCATGGGTAGCCCGAGCAATCTGGTCTCTGTCACGATAATAACTCGCGCGGAACCACCGCAGGAACCCCTGATTAGGTCCGCGATACCGCTTTACGAGCTCGTCGAGGTCCAGTTCGTAAATCTTGTCATTGTAAGTCTTCTCAATCTTGTTTCGAAGTGAGCTGTATTCTTGAAAGTCCCTCTTTGCTTTAGGCACGATTTCTTGCACCTGTCGGAAGTGAACCGGGTCGAACCATTCAGCTTCTGGCTTGTTCCCTGAGGAACAGAGAATGGCAATGCGAGCCAATTGTCCGACGCGTTCAACCGTCAGGTTATCCGCCGATAACCCAAATTGTTGAGCCAACTCTTTCGAGAGGTTTGTCCACTTCTTATTGAGTTCATTAATGCTGGTGACAAATTGCCAGAGTTCCTGTCTTTTCTTTAGGAGTTCCCCTACTTCAATGCTCGATGGCAAAAGAATTTCGTTCATCGGTTTCAGGGCACGCTCAATTTCCGCGGATTTGTTAAGGCTCAGACGGAAAACGGACTCGTTATAACTTTCGGCTAAACGAGTTCTTATCGTTTCACGCCATTCAAACATGCTTTGATAGGCTTGTGCCTCGCTGATTAGCTCGAAAACATCTGGATGTGTCACCCAGTTGGCTTCGGGTCTAGGACTCTCCTTCAAGAGGCGGCTGAGTTCGATAAGCCACTGCACTTGAGCAAATGTTGATGGTTCAGGTAAGCCGAGTTTCTTGGAGAATTCGGCTGCTTCTTGCCACGAGTGAATTCAGTTGTGAGATAAGGTTTTCGAGGAATATTGAAACTTCAGAGCGAACTTCCAATGTGTAACTATTTCCTCGGTATCCTCGCCAGGGGAAGTCTTTTTCTTCCGTCACTTGCCAAACTCCACTTAACTCGGAAACTAAATTCTCCAATTCTCGCATTCTCTGAGGAGTTAAGCTTTCCACGTTTGCTAATCCCACGGGGATTGATGGAACGGTTTCCAATCTTGACAGTTCACATAACACATCGTACGGGCTCATCTGAAGGCTCGGGTGTTTTGCGTGGAGAGACGAAACGTAGCCGTTGAGACCAGTTTGCAGGTCGTTTAGTTTTTCGAATTCATTTGCCGAAGGAAGCTTACGCGGAATAAGCTGTTCGTTAAGGCACCGCATGAGTTCTGCGACGACTTCTTGTTTGTTGGCTTTGCTACTGTGAAGTTCCAAACAAAAAGGTGCCAATCCAACGTCGTTGAGCCTCTTGTAAACCACTTCCAGGGCAGCCATTTTTTCGCTGACAAACAGCACGGATTTTCCTCGTGCTATACACTCCGAGATTATGTTTGCAATTGTTTGGCTTTTCCCAGTTCCGGGTGGTCCCTGCATCACGAAGCTCTGTCCCTGCAGCGCGTAATCGATTGATATTCGTTGGCTGCTGTCGGCGTCAAGAACCCGAAAAGTCTTTTCAGGATTCTCTATCAAATCAACGTCTTTTTCTTCAGGCAGCGAATTCAACACTATAGGGGCGTCCTTCACGCCTGCAATCGCGCGGATTATTGGATGCCGCATGATGGTCTCCGCGTTTGCCTCCAGGTCTTTGTAGATTACTAGTTTGTGGAACGAGAAGAGTCCGATGTCCAATGTTGGTTCAACCTTCCACCCGAATCTCTCGACGATCTGCGCAGACTGAAGTGAAGTAGTCGGTGATGCTGCGGTTTTCGCCGTTTTCAGGAAAGGGGGAAGTTCAATCTTGTAATCAACCTTCAGCTTCACTTGAAGGGCAGGGTTTATGATGGCAGTCTCTTCCACGGGTGGGGATGAAATGATGAAAGGCTCCCACACGGACTTTCTGGACAGCTCGATCGGCACAATAACCAGAGGGCTGCGTATCTCCTCGTTGTTATCAATCTCCTTCCAAACTAACATTCCGAAGGCAGCATGGAGTATGCGGACGCCGCGTTCTCGGTAGTCAGATAGTGAACGCCTATGCAGCTTCTTCAACATCCTCTCTAGCTCCTTCCTGGTGACGCCTTCACAAACCAGTTGACTTGGCGTGGGTTTCGAAGGTTGCTCAGGGAGGTCGATGCCCGGGTTTTCATCTTTTGCTTGGATGTTGACCTGTTCGTCGGGAGGAAGCCAAAAATCTAAACTTCGTTTTCTGTTGACCAGCCTGCCAAACACCGTTTCCGTGGATGGGGATGAAACCGAGAGATTTCCATACCGAGTTTGTTTAAAATACAGAAGTCTGTTTCGGTGGGAGAGGTCGATGAGCCGGGATTTCCATTCTTCGATGTACTGTAAAACCTTGGAATCCCCGTTTTCTTGACCGAAGGTCGAAGCTGGATTTCGTGACATATTCTGCGAACCCCCACAGCTCCATCAGTATTGTCAATCAACCAATTTACGTTTTTGGTACAAGAGGAAAGCAAAATCGGAAAAAGTCACAAGAGCTGTCTGATGAAAATTGGTTTTTTGCAGATGTGAATCGCTCTTTCTATAATGTATAAATAACCGCGTGTTAAAACTACTAAAAATGTAGGGGTCGTAGTCAAGCCAGGCATGACGACGGGCTCCAGAAAGCATTTATTTGCTTGACCCTTCGGGGAATGACGAAATTCTGGAGCGGTCACTTGAAGAAACCCGTAAAGGATGGCTCTGCGCCATTCTTGGGTAAAGGCCGCAGGTTCAATTCCTGCCGACCCCACCAGCTTGTTACGTTTTTTCTAGAAGGTTTTACCTGGCTCTTCTCACTTACTCTGTACTTTCTCGAACTTTTCGAGGCTATAAGCTGTTTCAATCACAATGTTTGGGTCGTCTTTCTCGATGATTTTTCTGGTGGGTGTTTGCGAACATTACTTCGGTTAGCCTACAAAAATAGAAATGTTATTTGTCATGTGAGGGCGGTTTGCTCAAAGCTTTTATTCCCAGACTGGCGAATAACCATATTATTCTTTCATGGAGAGGCTTGTCACGGAAAAAAGGTTCGTTCTCTATGAGGACATGGATGGCAAAGTTTACGACGTTGACTTGCCTCTGACTTCTAATGTTGACCCTGTCATGTTCAGGGAAAACTTGGGTGTCCCAAGTTATGTTGATTTGGATTATTTTCCGATGAATAGTGCGATGGTTACGCTATGGGCGTCTGTGAACGCGCCAAAACTCCATGGACTCTACCCTAGTGCGTTCGAGAAGAAAGTCAGCGACAAACCCATTCCTGCTTTGCTCTTCGGCGGCGCTGCAATAAAGATTCATTGTCAGAGTAGCAACGGCAAGGGTCCGCTCGCACGTGCCATAAAAGACACGGACTTCATCGTTCCGAAGAAGCAGGGAATCAACTTCTACAAGCTGCTCCTAGGAATGGGCAAAGCATTTGGAACGATGTACACATCTTTTGCTACAGCAAATGACAGACGCTTCAACACGTGGCGTTACGGGGAACGCTACAGGCTAACGACAATTAACGGCATCACTGCCGAAGGCGAGCCGATGATAACTGTTTTGGATTTGTTCTGCGACCGCATAAACCTGCGACATAGGGTGGAAATCAAGGACATTGGTTTGTTCGAACGGTACAAAGAGAATCATTATACGGTTGGTTTGGAAGGGTTGTTACTATCGAAAGGGCAATTTATCTTCGACATGCCCAAACAGACTGAGGAAGATCTGAAATTGAAGAACCAAGCACACAGAATTCTTAAATACCCGTACCTCGCCAAAGACCGCATAATCGTCGGCATGGAAGAAAAAGACCTGAAAGATGTGGCGGCTATATTCTTAGACCATGAAGTCGGTCAAGGAAGCGAAAACATCAATGCACAGTTTATGCGGAAAGCGTTTGAGAGAGACAACAGACTCGCATTATCAGTCACGTTAAACATAAGGAACCTCGCGGATAGACCAGAAATACTCGCGAAATGGCTCTCGAAGAATGAAATCGCAACCGTGACGAGCAGGATTGAATCGCTCTTCAAGGAGATACCTAAGGTTGATAAGAAGTGGGATAAGCCTTGGTGGGACACTGAAGTCGAAACACCCGTGATAGCATAACTCTATTTTCTTTTCATCAATTGTTTGACTATGTTGTATGTTTCCCTTCTGGGCATTCCTGTGCGGGATATTGGCAAGTCGAGCGTTTCGTCCTTGGATTTTAGCCTGAGGAACGTCTCAAGGTTCGAAGAAACGAATGTGGATAAGTCTTGGTATTCTATCCATTTTCGTTCTTTAATTTTGGTGCCTTCTTTGAGTTGGAAACCTTTGCTGTCTATCGTGAGGGACGTGTGATAACGCGATTTATAGACTACTTGACCTAAGGCGACAGATATGACCGCTAAAATCATAAGTGTTATTGGGGATATTGCCTGCGGAAAACCTGATAACGCAAGAAAAACAAGTAGTCCGACTCCTAACGCAAAGGTTATCGTGAAACTCTTCAGGTAATTGGGCAAATCGAAGTTCTCGAACTTCACTTCGTTTAGTTTCAACTGCTTGGACAAACCCCTTCCCAAAACGTTGTTGGAGACCGCTAAGGTTTTTTCTCCCACCCCATAACCGCACACTCCCACGTTCTTATCATCGACTTTCTCGATGCTCTCCCGCAACGCTTTGCCTAGTGGTTGCCCCTGGACCAAAACCAAGAATATCCAATCGTCGGAGCCCAACTTCCGTTTCAAACCCAGAATCAATTTCCTCATAGTAGCGCTATCTAGTTCAGGTGAAGAGTAAAGCAGAAAATGAGTTTTGTATCCGGGGGTTACGAGGTTCGAGTAGATTTTGGAGAGGAAGAAGCCTTTCTCTCGTAAGCCGCCCAGAGCGTAGACTGGGAAAATCATGTCCTCAACAACGAAGTCTCTTTGGACCTCGCTGAAGTTTGCGAGCCATCTGAACTGCCCTTTGACCAGTTGTTCCTCGATTAAGTTTGTGATGAAAGTTAGCTCGTACATGTTCGACTCTTTCCACTTGTGGTTTTAACAATAAAAAAGAGGTGGGTATTTAAGTTTAAGCTACTCTGGCGGAATGGCTATGTAGAGAGTGCGCATGTCCACGCCTCGGGTCGAATTCTTGTACATGTGATAGATGTACAAGACTATCCCCGAAACGATGCATCCGATGAACCCGATAGCGCTTGCGATGTCTGCGGTGGCAGCGTTTGACGTGAACAGTGCGAATACCCATGGCGATTGCTGGATGAATATGTACAGGCAGAAAGATGCGCCTAGTGTGGCGATTAAGCCCAGCGTGACTACGAAACCAACCGAATGTTTGACGGCGGCTCTGTCATAGATGTCTCGTCTTTCAAGCGGTAGCAACATGCAGGATACGCAGAACATGAGCAGGAAGGCTGCGTCGAAAATGTCTGTTCCGACCACGCCTGCAAAACCCAAGTAGGTGGCAGCGCCTACCGGGAAATTGGCTTCTGCCATGCAGGCTGGAATCGCGAAGACAGCGGTGATTATCAGAGCCCAAACTGGAGCGTGCCAACGTTCACTAACATAGCTGAATTTTTCCGGCATCATTCTGTCGAATGACATGGCAAAGAACGTTCTCGAAGCAACGAGCAGGAACGGCGGAATGTCCTTCATGACCCAGATGACAGCCGCGACAGCGATGATAATGGAAAGCCAGCCAACGCCTGCCCCTTGGGCAATGATTGAAGCTATTCCCGTACTCCATGCACTCTGGAAATTAGGAACGACCGCCGAGATTGCTGCTTTGTCTACTCCACCGTAGCTTAGCCAAGCGTAAGATTGGAAGAAGCTCCACGTGTGTCCGTTAGCGTCAGTAATCTTAGCGACGTTCATTACCGAATAGGCAGAGATAGCTGAAGACGACAGATAGACCAGCATGACTATCAAGCCTGAAATCAGAAGTACTTTGGGTAGCTTCTTGTTTGCTTCTTTGACTTCGCCTGCTAGGAAGGTGGTCGCGTACCATCCCATGTACGCCCAGAATGCACCTCCGAGAGCAAACGAGAACGCGTCAAAGAAACCTGCAGGATTGTCTGTCATTCCAGTGCTTACAGCGAGATCAACCATCTGCTGTGGCGTGGCACCCATGACGTTTGTAACTCCCGTTATAACCACGTTTGGGTCTAATGCGCCTGCGATCCACATTGCAAAGAATGCAACGGTGAGCGCTGCGGGAATATAGAACAGCACTTGCATCAAGCGTCCATAGAGTTTCGTGCCTAACAATGCGACTATTGCGAATATCCAGACCAATAGTAGACCGCCAACGAAGATCGTCGCAGGATCGCCCAATGCGGTAAGCCATCCAGGAGGTGTAACGCCAGGCGCTGCTAAGGCAATGTTGAAGAATATCGAAACTCCCTCGAACACTGCTACACCGATGAGTCCGTATGAAAATGCCTCAGCCAAGAACATTACCCACGCCGAAAGATACCCCACGCTTGGGTGGATTATTCTGGAGATGGTGACGTAGCCGCCTCCAGACCTTGGCATCGCAGCCGTGACGTAGCCTGCCGCGTAACCTGTAACGAGCACAACTAGTCCCACGACCAGAAACGCCCAGAACATTGCTGGAAGACCAAGTGGCATCGAGTCTGTTGGCATCGGAGCCGCGCCTGTGAATTGGAATACTCTCTTTTGCCAGCCTAAGCCGATTACGTGCGATAGGATGATGATGACACCCAACGAAAAGCCGATTTCTCTAACTAGTCCAGTAGCTTCTCTTGCGAATAGTCCAGGTTTACTTGAACCCATTTTTATCAAGCACCCTGAACTACCAGTTTTAGGGTCTACACCATTTAAAACTTTCCATCAAGCCTAGACTTAAATATACAAATCAATGATAAAACATGATAAAACGCCTGGGAAATGATCTAATTTGTCGTTTCTAAGAAAGAAAAGAGAACAGACCACGAGAATACTCTTCTCCACCGACATGCACGGCTCCGAAGGCGTCTGGAGAAAATTCCTAAACGCTTCCTCCATCCTCAAGGTCAACGTGGCAATTTGTGGCGGAGACTTAACGGGCAAGATGATTGTGCCTGTCGTGGAGCAGGCAGATAACACATTCGCTTACTACTTTATGGGACAGAATCACATAGCAGAAAAAGCAGAGTTGGAAGCTGCTTTTAAAAGAATTCGTGGAATAGGCTATTACCCTTACCAAACCAACGCGCAACAATACGAAGACATGACTAAAGATCCGAAAAAAGTTGACCAAGTTTTCCAGGAACTGATGGTCTCTACTCTGAAAAGCTGGCTTGACCTAATCCCTCAGAAGGTTCCACCCGAAATCAAAGTAATCGTTTGCCCAGGAAACGATGACCGCCAGAACGTGGACGACCTCGTTAACAACCACGGGTCTGTCATCAACGGTGAAGGAAAAGTGATAGAGGTTGACGAGTCTCATGAGATGATAAGCTGCGGGTGGGTTAACCCGAGTCCTTGGAAAACTGCTCGAGAAGAAGAGGAAGATAAGCTTGAAGAAAGGTTGGAAAGGTACATTTCTCAAGTAAAAAACAAAGAGAATTCCATTTTCAACTTTCACGCACCACCATTCCAGACCAAACTAGACGAGGCACCTTTACTTAATCAGAACTTAGACCCAGTTCTTCACAATGGAACCACCGTAATGGTGCCTGTAGGTTCAAAAGCCGTACGAAAAACGATTGAGAAATACCAGCCTTTCTTAGCGCTTCATGGCCATATTCATGAGAGCGCTGGTTCCTTGAAGATAGGGCGAACTCACTGTTGTAACCCGGGAAGCGAGTACGCGGAAGGAATACTGCGAGCATTCTTGATAGAGTTCACGGGCAATAAGATTGGGAAACTTCAAAGAATCGAAGGGTAGGCGAATCTGTGTGTCGTGGCTTTTGGAGAAGGAAGTTGTTCAAGAACTGCCCGAAGAATGGAACGGCATCGTTCCAACTGAAGTCTTCATCCGCGAGTCTGAACGCATAGTTGACGAAGCCAAAAAGCAGGGCGTGCCTCTGCGAATCCTCGGTGGGCTCTCCATCATGATGCATTGTCAAAACCAGGTCGACTTCGCAAAGAAGCTGAACCGAACGGGAACTGGCGTCGTCGCGGGTCAGGAGTACAGCGACATAGACTTCATCGCTTACCGCAAAAACAGAGACAAAGTCAAAGAATTCTTCAACAAGATCGGGTACGTGAAGAGACGGGCGACGCTTTCTTCCGCCGCGTCTGAACGGCAAATATACTACCATCCGAAAGGCTGGTTCTACGTTGACGTGTTTTTTGACCAGTTGCTGGTGGCGAATCATCCTATTGATTTTCGCGGTAGGCTTGAGTTGGATTACCCGACAATAACAGCGACCGATATGCTTCTGGAAAAGGTGCAGATGTGGGAAGCGTTCGGAGTAAAGGATTTGAAAGATTGTTTGCTGCTTCTGGTAGCACACGAAGTCAAAGAGGACACTGACAAAGAGGCCATAAACGCTTGTTACATGGCGAAGTTGTTGGCTGAGGATTGGGGATTCTGGTACACTGCTATGACCAACCTACAGAACATTAAGCGGTTTGTCTCAGAGCTGGACAAGCTTGGTCCTGAAGCCAAAATCGCGCCACAGGCAATCCCTGAAAAGGAGCGAAACGACATCAACTTGAAAATCGGCACCCTCGTCAATAAGATAGAGGCTGAGCCGAAATCGTTTGGTTGGAAGATGCGCGCGAAAGTTGGCACGAAAAAGCAATGGTACTGCCATGTCGAACGTCCTGAGACTGTTGGCGGTTTCGGGATATGGGAAGCCATACTACGTAAGGGCGAATAACGCGAACTATGTATTTTTGTTGCCAAGCGAAAGGTTAATGAAGGAAGTCTCAGGTTTAATGCTGGGTTTGCCGGTCAGAGGGCGCGGGTTCCACCTGATCCCATTCCGAACTCAGAAGTTAAACCGCGTTCCGTTCCCCGCTGTAGTGTGGTCTTCGGCCACGTGAACCTGGGAAAGCTGGCAGCCCACTTTGCCATCTTACAAGTTAGAGGTATTTACCTAAACTTTATAACTAAGCGCTGATTGTTGTGGGAAACGTGGTGTTACGATGAACGTGTTGGCGATGTTGGCATTAACGAGCCAGTTTGGGGGAGCCGGCGATGTTGTATCGCAGATTCTCAGTATTGTTTACATTCTCTTCTTCGTGGTTTTCATCTTCTATGGACAAAGAATCCAGATGTACGCTGCAATCAGAGAAGTTGAGGGTTCTCTTTACAAGCTAAAGTACATGCGGGACGAGGCAAGGAAAACGGCTATAGAAACCATAAAAGAAATCGGAAAACCCGCAGCAGATCCAACCTCGAGAGTTGACCGATACCTGGAGTACTTCACAATTGGTCCGCAGGGAATGGACCCCGCTGGAATCGTTAACAAACTCGACCACATACTCGACGTTAGGGATGCTCGTCTGAAGGATGAAGTGAAGTTGATGGCACCATGCCACGGACGAAGCGCAAGTCTTCAACTTGGAGAACACGTTGGAAGCTGCAATGGCGCTCAATTTCATCTACAAAGTCGTCAGACACTTCTACATACAGGGAAAGAAAACGTTGAGTTTCTACGTAATGTTGCAGTTACAGATGATACTGCCAATGGTCATGAAGGAGGCTGAAGCCTATGCAAACGCATTGAAGGCGTTTGCTGATGGTCAACCAATAGGCGATGGGGCAGGACCATTGGTGGCAGCCAAACTTATGCATGGGTTTGAAACAAGGGAGCTGCCCAAGGACTGTGTGGTCGCATCGGTTCCGTTTGAAGGAAGAACTGCTCTCGTCATAAAAGCTAAGGGTCCTGGCGGAAACGTTGGGAAGCCAGGCGATGCTGTTAAAGCTGCTATCGACGAGAACGAGGGCAAAATCGCTTCTGTAATAATGATTGACGCAGGCTTAAAGCTTGAAGGCGAACACGTTGGCGAGGTTGCCGAAGGAGTTGGCGCGGCTATTGGCGGACCAGGAGTGGACCAGTTCAAAATTGAAGAATCCATCGCTGAATACCACATTCCCATCTACGCGGTAATAGTGAAGGAAGACATCGGTGACGCCGTTTCCGTGATGCGCAAGGAAATATCCGATTCAGTCGAAAAAGTCCTTGAGAGAGTAAAGTCCGTCACCCTTGAACGAACAAAGGAAGGCGACAAGATAATCATCGTCGGCGTTGGCAACACCATCGGAATAGGACAATAGGAGGAGAAAACGTGAACACAAAATCGAATTCGTCACAAACAACAAATAGGATTTCGTCCTTCGCATTTATGATAATGGTAGCCGTGATGGCTTTATCTATCGTTGCCTTTGGACTAGCAGCGTGGGCGTACATCGAAGGCAATGAGCTCTACGCAATATTTCTGGCAACGACAGGTGTCATTTCCCTCACTTTGTCAACTTACATGCTCTTGCAGTCTAGGCGAACGGCTGTAACGATGAAATTGGCGCCTCCGAAAGTGACAACGACTGTTGAATGCAGAAAATGCAGCGTCAAGAGCGTTAGGGATTTCCAGCGCGGTGACTATGTTTACAAGGAGTTGGAAGCCTGCCAAAAATGCCCCGACGACAAGATGATCATCACGGCAATCTATAAGGAAGTTAAAGAGAAAGAGAAAACCTACAACTTCTAAGTCAGAACGCTGCCATTTTTCTTAAACACAGAAACCGAAAACCGGTCTGTCTCTCCCCTCTTGACGCTTCACGTTAGAGATAAGGTACAATCTCTGAGAATGCGGGCAAGAAAAACTTTCTTAAGTCAAGACTTCACAGCCGTCTTCCGTAATGAGTACCGTATGCTCGGCTTGTGTGACTGGGTTGCTGCTTTCCTCGACGAAAACGGGGTATGCCATGAGCGCCTTGGATGTGAGCATTTCTCTGAAGGCTTCTCTGTGTTTATCTTTTGCCACTGCGCCTTTCAGCCAACGTTCGGAGAACGGTAACGTCTTGAATTTGGCTTCGATGAACTTGGATAACTGCTTGGCGTAAGCGTTTCGCAAGGGTTTAGGTTTCACGAAGCGGAAAATTGTCTTCTCAGCCCCATCCTCAACATGACCTGCTGCGTCGGGCAATGTAACGAAGGGCTCAATAGCATAAACCTCGCCAGCCTTGACTTTTGTCAAGGAAAGCTGCGACACGTTAGGTATGGAGGTTCCCGCGTGTATCAAATACCTGCCTACCGAATGCCCCGTCAGGTTTGATATGGGCTTGAACCCTCGGTTTCTTATCGCGTTTTCGATTAAGCCACCGATTCGCGATACCGGCATCTCTCCGTGAATGCTCTCCACGGCTGTTTTTAACGCGTGCTCAGCTGTGTCAGCCATACGCTTATGATCAGGGTTAAAGCACGCTGTGAACGCTGTATCAGTAACATAGCCGTCCACGTGAACTCCAATGTCAACCTTAACGACAGCTCGCTCAGGTATTGTTCGTTCGTCGCTAGGCGGCGATGTATAATGAGCTGCTACCTCATTTATCGAGACATTGCATGGAAACGCTGGTTTGCCTCCCTTTGCGGCGATGAGGCTCTCGGCTTTCTCGCAGACCTGAATTATCGGCATTTTTTCGCGGACGAACAATTTCATCTCTTCCCGCGTTTCCCGGAGTATCTTGCCTGATAAACGGAATTTCTCAAGAGCTTCTTTATCGTATCGAAGCATGGTAGTTTCACTTCTTTAAGTGCATGGACAATTTATGCTTCTTCTGCTGCATTTATGCTTAATGTATGATCTTTCTTCCAGTTCAGTTTAACTTCAACGAGTTTATGGTTTGTAGATCTTAGGGTCGAGAACTGCAAAGTTGTTCCCTCCAGCATGGAACAACAACCGTGCTCTTTTCAAGTCATAACTCTCAGTGAACACGCCAACATCGGCGTAGGTGCTAACGATTTTGCCGACGAAGACCGTGTGGTCACCTGTGCTAAACTTCTCATTTACCACACATTCTATATGAGCAACGCATTCCCTGATTGCTGGGGCTTTCACTTTCTTCCCCGGAATCGGCGTTAAGCCTGCCTTCTTGAATTTATCGAAACTTCGGCCTGTCAACGAGCCACATGCATAAACAGCTTGAAGAATATCCAACGTTGGAATGTTTACCGTGAATTCCTGTGCGTCTTCGATTAGTTTGTGCGAGTGCCGTTTTGGAGAAACGCTGATTGCGAGAAGCGGCGGCTCAATCGAGGTTGGCATTGCCCAGGCAAGTGTAATGACGTTAGGCTTGCCATCCTTTCCAACGCATGATACTAGAACGGTGTGCATTGGATGAAGAAGCCTGTAAGAGTAGACAGAGTTGACTTCTATTTTTCCAGACATTTCTCCTCAACTTCTCAAACATTTCTCTTTTCAACTATAGGTATCTCACCGCACCCAATTGCCATTCATCGTTTAATGTGGTATTGGTCAATAACGTCTTTTGCCTTTTCCCGTCTCCGCTGATGCTCATCGAGAAACCTGTTCAATTTTGCAGCGATGTCAGCTTTGCATTCGCCACAGAGAATCTCGCCCGCCTGGCACCTGCGGCTTTTCTCGTTAAGTTTCTTATCGTCTTCCTCGAACAGGAAGAAGTAGTACTGGAATATGCTGCAGACCGTTGGGTCAGCTCCCGATTTTCGCTGTTCCGCAGCGGTGCTTTTGCCGCCTGTGAACGCGTTCCAGATCTTCTTTTTCACGACCTCAGGCGAATCCATGGTGAATATGCTGGTTTCCGGTTCAGATGCGCTCATTTTTCCGCCTGCGCCTAAGCCTGGTAAGAAGCGACAGTGAATCTGAGCTGGCTTGTAGTAACCTAGCTTTTCCGCAACATCTCTTGTGACTCGCCAGTATGGGTCTTGGTCTATGGCTGCGGGGATGAGTGCAGGTACATTTTCGCCGGTGAGTTTTTTGTGTATGAAGCAGGGTGCGGCTTGAATGGCTGGCCAGAACACCCAGCCGATGTTCGTGCTGTCCTGGAACCCGAACGAAGCGCGTGCCGTGGAGTAAGTGATACGCTTAGCCACCTCGAGCGTGACATCGTAAAGTAAGTCTATATCTTGGGAATCATAAATTATGAAGGTGTTTTCAGGCTCAAAGCCTAACGCGACCAAATCCAGGGCGTTCTCATAGGCGTACTTTCGGGTTTTTTGTAGCGTGGCTTCGTCGTCGATGAGGTATTTCTCATCATCAGTTAACTGGAAGTAAAGTCTTACGCCAAACTTTTCCTGCAGGTGATGCGTGAAAATCCAAGGAACTAAATGCCCTATGTGTACTGGTCCCGAGGGTCCCCTGCCTGTGTATAAGACGAACTTTATCCCCTTTTCGTAGATGTCGAGAACCGTGTCTAGGCCCCGATGGCTGAAGAAAATGCGACGTTGAAGCTGGAGATGAAGCTTGTCCGTGTGCATCGTCAATCTTGCCAAGAGTTCGTCTGTGAGAGGCTGCGTTCCGAAATCGCGTACGAGTCGTTCGTAATCGACTTTGCCCCTGACTTCCCAAGGGGTGACAATCATCTCGTTTTTTTCAGCGTCTGACGAAGCCGTTGGAATCACCAAATCCTTTTTGAAACAGTATTTTCCCAGTCATATAACTTTTTGCGGTTGAAAAACAACTTAAAGGAGCAGAAAGTTAGTGCGCTGTTTCTTATTTCCGAGGTCTTTCACCCTAATATATCAGGGCCCAAAAACCTATAAAAGTCACGTTGCCGTGAGGTATGGCTGGTGATTTTAGATGGTTGAAATCGGACGAATATTCTGGAAAAAAGTCACAACTGCAGACGACCTCATAATCGGCGAAGCAGAAAGCGCAGAACTAGACACAGTCACTTGGCAGGTTACAAGTTTCTATGTAAGCCTAAACGATGAAGCATCCACAAAACTGGGTTTCGACAGGCCGTACTTTGGAAAAATATTCATTTGCCTGCCAGTCTCCACGGTGAAGGAAATCGGGGACTTCGTCATGCTGAACAAAACATTTGCCGAGCTCCAAGAAATGAGACAATGCAAAAAATAGAACTTCAAATTCCAATATTAAAGTAGAAATTTCTTGCCTAAAAAAAGACACTGTTTGTCAAAGTTTCTTAACAAAACAACCCAAGATTCCCTTTCAGTGGGGCTATAGCTTTCACGAAAACACAGACGGATAATCAAACCCTGAGTTTTTCTACTTCTTCTCGAGTTGGAACCTGCACGGTTATCGACCTGTCCAGTCGTTCTCTGCCAAAGTTAATCGTCACCTTGTCGTTCTTTGCATCAGAATAGAACGCTGTCAGCGCGGCCGCAATCGCAATTGCTTTCCTCGTTTTTCTTCCTTGAAGAACCGTAATCGGACCAGCAATCACAGGAACCTCAAAGAAGTAATCATATCTCGATTTCCCAACAGCCATCTTTTTGTTTTCCGTCTCGTTTCTCCCAACAATAATCTTGTTCTCTCCAAGTCTGAAATGTCTCCCCAACTTCAGCAAATTCACTTCCCCGAGGCCAAACCGCTTCCTATGCCCAAATAGGTCACGAATCCTGATGGCGAACTCTTTGTCCGTTAGCAAGCATCCGCCCGCTGGACATGGATAATCCTTAATGTTGAATTCCGCAGCAAGCTTAATCTGCGGTTTCCGCGATCTACCACGAATTTCTAGTAGTTTCGCTCGATCAACCAAGCCTCTTTTCTCAATCTCCGTTTCAGGCAGCAACCTGGCTGATAATGGCCGCAATATTTTGCCTTTCAAACCTGCTTCTTCTTCGATGAGCTTCAATGCTGGATAATGCTGAGACATCGGTCTCTCATCAAGAACTTCGCCAGTGAAAATGAATGAAGCTCCAAGTTCTTTAGCGATTTTCTTAGCTTTTCTTAACAAGAAGATTCTGCAGTCTATACATGGGTTCATGTTTCTGCCATAACCGTGCTTTGGATTTCGCACTATCTTCAAGTACTCCAAACCCGCGTAATCGATCTTAAGTTCCACGCCTAGCTGTTTTGCCGCTTCAACCGCTCCACATCCGCCTTTTTTGCAGAGACAGAATGGACTTGTTACGTTGAAAGCTACAACGTCGATTCCTTGATCAACTATCAGTTTTGTGGCAAGGATGCTGTCTAATCCGCCTGATAGCAGAGCCAAAGCCTTGATCCTTGTCATGATTTCAGTAAACTTAATCGCGCCTTAATTAAGCATTTATCCGTCAAGACCTGAAATCAGTCGCTTCTTCAAACGAAAACGAAGTCAAACGAGTTTGCTTTAATACCCAGCAGAACCTCTTGCAAGGCTATGATAGGTGTCGCTCTAGCGTTGCTTTCAGCCGCAGCCTCAGGCTTCTCCGTCGTTATAGTAGGCAGACACTCAAACAAATCAAACCCCTTCAACGTCAGCGTCTTAATCTCCGCTATCGGACTCATAATTCTCTGGCCATTAGCGTTCGCCCTAACAGATTTCACAGCAACCAACTTAGAAGGAATGGCCCTTTTCGCTTTGGGAGGCCTGCTCACACCCGGGTTAGTCAGACTTTTTTACTACAACGGGCTAACCAAACTCGGAGCATCAGTCAACTCATCAGTATTTTCTATTTACCCACTCTACAGCGCGCTTCTAGCCATGCTATTTCTAAACGAAATCCTCACGCCACAAAACTGGATTGGTGTAATATCCATAGTTTCCGGCGTCATCTTCGTCGAATTCACCTCAAGAAAAACAAACAAAGGCAGAAAATCCATGAGAAAAAGCCTTACGTTCCCGATTCTCGGAGGATTAACACTCGGCATATCTGCCATTATTAGAAAAACCGCTCTTGACACTTTCAACGCGCCAATTCTCGGCGTAGCCATCGCATACACTTTCTCCCTTCTAGTTTATGCCTTTATGCTTGCAGGTTCAAAGTCAACGAGAAAAGACTTAACGCTCCGACAAGACCTGCGTCTATTCTGGGTTGCAGGGGTTGGACAAGCCCTTTCATGGATTTTCTCATTCTACGCACTTAGCATCGAGAAAGTCTCCGTAATAACGCCGTTGCTCTCTGTCGAGCCAATATTCGTGGTGCTTCTAGCCTATTTATACCTGCGAGGAACAGAACACGTGTCTATCAAATTAGTCGCGAGCATAATCCTAACGGTTTTCGGAGTGATTCTCGTCACAACAGCAGCCTAAAACACGCCTTTTCTACAGAAAATTAATAAATACAAAAAGATAAAAATAGGGAATGCAAAACGGGTGCATGGGACGAAGTTTGACGGACGTCAGTGTCTTCATTCCGGTCTTCAAAGAATCCAAGCAATTACCAAACTTACTCAACAGACTAAGCGAGCAAACTGCTTCTAAAGAAATCATAGTAACAGTAGATGAACCCACGCAAGCGTTCCTCAGAGAAATGAATTCTTTCACAAACGTACAATTTATAATAAACGAAACAAGAGTCGGAAAAGCAAACGCTCTCAACCAATCAGTCAAAAAATCATCAGGAAAAGTGCTACTTTTTCTAGACTCAGACATAGAATTGTCCAACGACACGGCGTTCCTAACGAAAATTCTGGAGAAAATGACTAACGCAGACGTCCTTGACATCAAGAAAAAGGTAGAACGCAACTCTTTTCTTTCAAAAATGGCGTACTATGAGTACTTCACGTTTAACATAAGTTCTTGGTTAGCTTCGAGATATCTGCGAAAATGCCCAGCCGCAAACGGGGCGGCATTTGCGATTAAGAGAGCAACGTTTGACGAGGTTGGCGGCTTCAGAAAAGTCGTGGCAGAAGACATTGACATAGCAACTAGGTCGTTTCTGAACGGGCATTCTTTTGCTTACACGGCGGATATCGAGGTGAAGAATATAGTTCACTCAAGCTGGAAGAGCTGGTTCACTCAGAGGGAAAGATGGGCTGTCGGTCAAGCTCTATGGCTCAAAGAATATTACAAAGGGCTTTTCAGGAAGTGCGCTGGAAAACCGCAAATTTTCCTTCCCGCCTTGTTCTTTTTATACCCCCCGCTAATTTCTTTCTCTTTGAGCTTTTTGTTGCCAAGCGCATGGATGTATGATTTGCTCACGCTGTTCTCGTGGTTCGTGTCAACCAGGTTCAGCACAGTGCTGCCGATTTTCTTGGTCTCTCTCCCCACCGTTGACATCTTGAAAAGTTTGTTGATTGCTTTTTCCAGTTTCGCTGTTACTGCCCTTCTTTTCTACAGGTTCTCTAAGAAACTGGGATTCGAGATGAAGATACACGAGGTTTTCGTTTACTACTTCTTCTACTCCGTCCTTTGGATTGGCGTAATATTCGTGGGATACTTTCAGGTTTTGGTCTTAAGAAAGAATTCGGCTCCCAATTGGAAAACGTGATTGAATCATGGCAACTATTCCAAACAGAACTCTTACTTTAAGAATTGTCCTCATCCGGAGTCTATCCACAATTGACTAAAATTTATTTGCCATCACCTCTTCAAAAATTCAGAGGGGCTATTTTAAAGGGCAAAAACGGAAAAAACTAGATAAAAAAGTTTATTAGTATGCTGGGTAGCTTGTGTGTGTGCTCTTTAGAAAAGGATATCCTTTTTCGAGTTGGAACTCTATTCCAACATCGGAGGGAATCGAATCTTTGGAAAAAACCCGCATAAGAACTCAATCCCACTCCGTGATAGAATTTAGACTTGCGGGAGAATGATAAAATTGACTGAAATCTCAAAAGAAGATACGCACATTTTGCTCAAGACTTTCTTCAACGAGAAAGGCTTAGTCAGACAGCACCTTGATTCCTACAATGAGTTCGTCGACCATGGCTTGCAGGAAGTCGTGGATGAAGTCGGTGAAATCCCAATCGAAGTTCCAGAAAGCCCATACAAGGTTAAATTAGGTCAAATCTGGGTTATCGACCCGCAATCGAGAATTACTGGACCTTATGCAACAGAAGTGGACGGAACCAAACACGAAATCTACCCAATGGAAGGGAGGCTTCGCAACCTAGCTTATGCCGCTCCAATCGCCCTTGAAATGACACCCATCATCGATGGAAGGGAACAAGATACCGAGCTGGTGTACATCGGAAATATTCCAGTTATGCTTAAGTCGAAACTATGTTTCTTGTCACAGCTCTCAAGAGAAGAACTTATCGCCGCAGGGGAAGATCCAGATGAGCCAGGCGGCTATTTTGTTGTGAACGGCTCGGAACGCGTTATCGTTGCCATGGAAGACTTAGCTCCCAATCGCGTGATAGTTGACATAGATGAGAAGGGTACTTCGCCAGTTTATCAAGCCAAGATTTTTTCCACAACCGTTGGCTTTAGAGCCAGAATTGAACTGAAGCTGAAGTCGGATGATGCCATATACGTTTCCATGCCTGGCGTACCAACAGAAATCCCCTTCGTTGTCATAATGCGTGCGCTGAGTTTGGAGAAGGATAAGGACATTGCTGAGGCAGTTTCGCTTGACAAGGAAGTTCAAGCTGAGCTTGGACCTTCTTTCGAAAAGGCCATAGGTGTGGATAAACCCAGTGACGCTATCCTATTCATCGGAAACCGTGTAGCTCATGGTCAGGTTGAGGAATATCGACTTCAGAAAGCTGAGACCGCTTTGGACAAAAACTTCTTGCCGCATTTGGGCAGAAGCGACAAGAACCGACGGGACAAAGCCATTTTCTTGGGCGAGATGGCAATCCGAGTGGTCCAACTAAAACTGGGAAAAAGGCAACAAGACGACAAAGACCATTTCAAGAACAAGCGGTTGCGGCTCGGTGGACCGTTGCTGGCGGATCTTTTCCGTGTTGCTTTCAGAAACTTAACGCGGGATATCAAGTATCAACTTGAACGCATAGGCGTTAAGGGACCATTAATCAACGTGTCCGCGGCTGTCCGCCCTGGAATAATTACTGAGCGTTTCCAGCATGCGTTGGCAACGGGTAACTGGGGAAGAGGCAGAGTCGGCATTACGCAATTACTGGACAGGACAAACTACATCTCCACACTCAGTCATTTACGAAGGCTGCAGTCGCCTTTGAGCAGAAGCCAGCCGAACTTCGAAGCAAGGGATTTGCATCCTACTCATTGGGGTCGGCTATGTCCGAACGAGACGCCTGAAGGTTCAAACTGTGGCCTAGTCAAGAACCTATCGCTGTCAGCGTCAATCTCGGTCGGTATCAATCCAGAGAAAATTAAGCAACTTCTATTTGAAATGGGCACAGTTCCAGCGTACGAAGCCGTAGAGAGCCTGAAGATTTCAGGTGCTAAAGTCTTCGTTGACGGTAATATTATCGGGTATTGCAACGGGGCTGCAGAATTGGTGAATACCTTTAGACAGAAGAGACGCGAGGGCGAAATCTCGACTGAAGTCAACATAACATACTTCTCGAAAGCGCAAGCTGAGAACGAGGAAGTTCACGCCAACTGTGACGAGGGCAGGGTAAGGCGACCGTTGATAATCGTAGAAAACGGCTTGCCCAAGCTGCAGCCCAAACACTTCGAGAAGATCGGTTTAGGCGAATGGACCTGGGAGGACCTCGTGAAGAATGGTTTAATCGAGTACCTTGATGCCGAAGAAGAAGAGAATGCGCACATAGCCCTCTCCCTGGCAGAGGTTACTCCTGGTAAGACTCATGCAGAGATAGCAACGTTCACAATTCTGGGAATTTGCGCTTCAACCATACCTTATCCAGAGCACAACCAGTCGCCTCGTAACTCATACCAGGCCGCGATGGCGAAGCAAGCACTCGGGGTTTACGGGACCAATTTCCATCATCGCGTGGATTCGCGTTCGCACATACTGCATTATCCTCAAGCACCACTCGTGGAAACAGAACTGATGGAAGTCATGGGGTACAAACAACGCCCCACCGGACAGAATTGCGTCGTGGCCGTCCTGAGTTTCGAAGGCTACAATATGGAAGACGCTTTGATATTCAACAAAGCCTCGATTGAAAGAGGCTTAGCCCGCTCTAGCTTCTACAGGATATATGAAGCTGAATGCCGACAATACTTGGGCGGATTAAAGGACAAATTCACAGTTCCAGAGCCAGGCACACGCGGCTACCGAGGCGAACAATACTATAGACTTCTCGAACCTGACGGCATAATCAGCTTGGAATCCGCCGTAGTCGGTGGCGATGTCCTCATTGGGAGAATAAGCCCGCCACGATTTCTTGAGGAATACAAAGAATTTGAGGTGAAAGGACCCTCTATGCGGGACACCTCAGTGGACATGCGCCCTTCTGAGACAGGTGTTGTTGACGGAATCTTCATAACTGAATCGGGCGAGGGGAGCAAGCTCGTCAAGGTCAGAGTTCGCGATCAACGTGTTCCAGAGTTAGGTGATAAGTTCGCTTCTCGACACGGGCAGAAAGGCGTCATTGGCTTAATTGTTCCGCAAGAGAACATGCCATTCACCGACGAAGGCATAGTCCCAGACATAATCATTAACCCTCACGCTATCCCGTCGAGAATGACCATAGGGCAGTTCATCGAATCGCTGGCTGGGAAAGCTGCTGCAGCGAGAGGAAGACCTGCCAATGGAACACCATTCGCTAACGAGGGACCAGACGAGATCAGGAAAAGCCTTGTGAAACTTGGGTTCAGTCATACAGGCGGCGAAGTATTTTACAATGGAATGACTGGCGAGAAATTCGTTGCCGATATATTCGTCGGGGTCGTTTACTACCAGAAACTTCACCACATGGTCGCTGACAAGATACACGCAAGAGCCCGCGGTCAGGTGCAGATGCTCACTCGTCAACCGACAGAAGGAAGAGCTAGAGGTGGTGGCTTGAGGTTCGGAGAAATGGAACGCGACTGCCTTATCGGACATGGCGCTGCAATGCTCCTCAGGGACAGATTACTGGAGGAGTCTGACAAGTACACGTTGTATATCTGCGAGAACTGCGGCCAGATTGGATTTTTCGACATGAAACAACGCAGGTACGTCTGCAGGGTCTGCGATGAAAAAGCAAAGATTTCGCCTGTTACTGTTTCGTACGCGTTCAAGCTTTTGTTACAGGAGCTTCAGAGCTTGTGCATTACGCCAAAGTTAAAACTTAAGGAAAAGGCATAGACATGTCTCAAGAAGAAATAGTTCGTAAAATTGTTGATGAAATCTCCTTTGGCTTAATCTCACCCAAAGACCTTCGGAAACAGTCAGTTGTTGAAATCCAAACTCCAGACACTTACGATGAAGATGGTGCACCTATCACGACTGGGCTAATGGACGGAAGGCTCGGCACTCTAGAGCCTAGGCAAAGGTGCAAAACATGTGGAAACACGGCAATCCGCTGCCCGGGGCACTTCGGACACATCGAGCTGGCAGTTCCCATAGTCCACATTGAATTTACAAAGATTATCTTTGACCTTCTGCGATCTACATGTCGAAATTGCGGGAGAGTCTTGCTTTCAGACGAGGGTGCAAAAAAGGTTAGAGGTAGGATTGAGAGGTACAACGTGCTCTTGGGCGTTGTCCCAGATGAAGTTTTCAAGACAATAATTCAAGAGATAAAGATGAAGCAATGTCCGCACTGTGCGGCAGCTCAGTTTAAAATAACATTTGAGAAGCCTACAAAATTCATCGAGGCGACCGAAGCAGGCTCAGAACCATTAACCCCGAGCATGATACGTGAAAGACTTGAACGCGTCTCAGATGAGGATTTGGAAGTCTTAGGCTTCAACCCGAAGGTGGCGAGACCAGAATGGATGGTTCTTCAAGTCTTGCCCGTGCCTCCAGTCTACGTCCGTCCTTCAATCACTTTGGAGTCGGGGATCAGGTCCGAGGACGACTTGACTCACAAGCTGGTTGATATTATCCGAATTAACCAGAGACTGAAGGAAAACATGGAAGCAGGCGCTCCCACACTTATAATTCAGGACTTGTCCGAACTGTTGCAGTATCACGTTACAACGTATTTCAACAACGAAGCATCGGGCATTCCTCCGGCAAGACACCGATCAGGACGAGCATTGAAGACATTGTCACAGAGGCTGAAAGGAAAAGAAGGTAGGTTCAGAAGCAACCTTTCAGGAAAACGAGTTGACTTTTCCGCACGCACCGTCATTTCTCCAGACCCGAACCTTGACATCAACGAGGTAGGGGTTCCAGAGGAAGTAGCGATGCGGTTATCCGTTCCTGAGAAAGTGACTGCTTGGAATATCGAGGAAATGAAGAAGTTCGTCATTAACGGTCCTGAAAAGTATCCTGGAGCACTCTACATAATCAGACCTGACGGCAAACGCATTCGGCTTGAGTTCGTTGTAGATCGCGAGAAAATCGCCGAAGCCATTGAGTTAGGCTTCGTCGTGGAGAGGCATCTTAAGAATGGTGATATCGCAATCTTTAATCGTCAACCGTCGCTTCACCGCATGTCAATAATGGCGCATTATGTTCGTGTGTTGCCCTACAAGACTTTCCGTCTCCACCTTTGCGTTTGTCCACCTTACAACGCTGACTTCGACGGCGATGAAATGAACTTGCACGTTCCTCAGAGCGAGGAAGCTCGAACTGAAGCTTTGTTGCTCATGCAAGTTCAAGACCAGATTCTTTCACCCAGGTTCGGAGGTCCAATAATCGGTGCCATTCGAGACTTCATAACTAGCGCTTACTATTTAACGCGAAAAGGTAGCTACTTGAAAGAGGGCGAAGTCAACAAGTTGATGATGGCAACGGGATACGAGGGGAAACGGCCGGAACCAGAAATAAAAGAGCCTCAGCCGATGTGGTCAGGCAAACAAATCTTCAGCCTGTATCTTCCGAAAACGCTGAACTACGCACTGAAAGCGAACATATGTCAAAGCTGCACCAAATGCGAAGAAGAACTCTGCAAACACGATGCTTACGTCGTCATAAAGAATGGCGAGCTAATCTCTGGAATAATTGACCGACGCTCCAT
Source organism: Candidatus Bathyarchaeota archaeon (assembly GCA_963749465.1). Taxonomy (GTDB): domain Archaea; phylum Thermoproteota; class Bathyarchaeia; order Bathyarchaeales; family Bathycorpusculaceae; genus UBA11855. Next base: position 30,504 of record CAVVMH010000005.1, read on the forward strand.
AGGTTCCGAGCAGTCTGAAAGCCTTCTCCACAGGATAATCAAGGATTACGGTACACAGGCGGGACGGGAATTTCTTAACAAGATAACTCGGCTGTTGAAGCTCTACATATCCATGCGGGGCTTCAGCTACACATACGAACAGCTTGTCTTGTCGTCGAAGGCGCGGTCGCGAATGCAAAAGAAGATGGAAAGCATGCAGAAGAAGATAGAGGAACTCATCGAAAGCAAACGTAGCGGCACTTTGGCGCGATTACCTGGGCAAACGCTTGAGGAATCCTTCGAAATCTACGTCATGCACGAGTTAGCCACTGCCAGAGACGAAGCAGGCAAGATTGCTGACCAAGACTTCACCCTTGAGAACGCTGGCATCGTCATGACACGGACGGGCGCCAGAGGCTCCAGCCTCAACATCGGTCAAATGGCAGCTTGTGTTGGACAACAATCTGTCCGAGGCAAACGCATAATGAGAGGATACGCAGGACGAGCGTTACCACATTTCACGGAAGACGATGCACGACCCACAGCAAGGGGCTTCGTTTATAACTCTTACCAAAGCGGCTTGAATGCCATCGAGTTTTTCTTCCACGCTATGGGTGGCAGGGAAGGCTTGGTGGACACTGCCGTTCGCACGCAGCAGAGTGGTTACATGCAGCGCCGATTAATCAACGCCTTGGAACACATCCGCCTGGAGTACGATTCAACCGTTCGCGATTCTGCAGGAGACATTATTCAATTCCAGTACGGAGAAGACGGCGTGGACCCTGCCAAGAGCGACCACGGGAAAGCCGTTAACGTCAGCCGCCTCATCGAACAGGTGAAAATCGGTCAAGAGAAAGGCGAAGCCGCCCAAACAGAATACATTAAGAAGCAGCTGGAAAAGGTTGAGGGACAACTTACCCCAATACTAATGAATCAGCTCAAGCAGGACTTGGCAAAAGCTAAACTCACAAAGAAAAGCGTGGAAAAAGCAATTGGTTCAACGGCGGAACAGTACAAACGCGCTTTGATGGAGCCAGGTGAAGCAGTAGGCATCGTTGCCGCTCAATCCATAGGCGAGCCGGGAACGCAGATGACGCTAAGAACGTTCCACTACGCTGGAGTCAAAGAACAAAACGTCACCTTGGGCCTGCCTCGTCTAATCGAGATTGTTGATGCCAGGAGAATTCCATCGACTCCAATTATGACGATTTACCTGCTGGGCGAACATAAGAAGAGCAGAGAGGGTGCTGTTGAAATCGCCAGGGACATGATTTACACGTCGCTTGAGACTCTGGCTTCAGCCATCTACGAGGACCAATTAAAGGAGGAAATCGTGGTTGAACTCAACAAGACGATGATGGACGATAGGGCCATCACGATGGACGATTTGAAGGACAGAATTGTGTTACAGAACGCCACTGTAAGAGTTAAAGACGATTCGGTTTTCATTAAGCCTAAGAAAGTGGAGCAGCTCAAACGCATGCTCGTCAAGATTCCAGCGTTCCACGTGAAAGGAGTAGCGGACATAAAACGTGTATTGGTCACTGAGGAAAGCGGAGAATGGGTCATAAGAACCGACGGCTCCAACTTATCCAAAGTGCTAGAGATTCCAGGCGTCGACACTTCGCGAACGACAACGAACAACATTCACGAAATCGCCAAGACCCTCGGAGTGGAAGCCTCAAGAAATGCTTTGATTAACGAAGCGAAAGGCGTGTTGGAAGATCAAGGCTTAGACGTTGACGTGCGTCACGTAATGCTCGTGGCGGACATGATGACTTCGACCGGTGAGGTGCAGCAAATCGGCAGGCATGGCATCAGCGGCAAGAAAGCAAGCGTTCTGGCAAGAGCGGCCTTTGAGATCACGGTGCCAAACATCGTCGAGGCAGCAGTGAAGGGCGAGAGCGATCCATTAGCGGGAGTTACCGAAAACGTCATCGTCGGTCAGTCAATACCGATAGGCACGGGTTTAGTGGAGCTGTACATGTCAACGTTTGAAAAACAAGTGAAAGAAGGAGGAAAAACCGAAGCATGATAGACATTGATAAAGCCATCTGGGCGGTAGTGAAGACTGGGAAGGTATCATTTGGAACCAACGCAGCCGTTCAAAGCGCCATGACTGGAAAGGCTAAGATGTTCATTCTAGCCTCTAATTGTCCAAAAGACATAAAAGAAGATATCGAACACTATTCTAAACTCTCAGGAATCCCAGTGATTACTTACAAAGGTGCTTCGATGGATTTAGCCGAAGTCTGCAAGAAACCCTTCATTATCTCCGCCTTAACCATAAGAGAAACGGGCGACTCCGAAATCCTGAAGGCAGCCGAAACTGGTGAAATACAAGAATAACACTGAGGGCGTTGAATGGCTACTGGCATAAAAATCACGGCGGACGAAATGCGCTACATTGCATTGTTTGAAAGCGTAAGCGGTGCAAGCGTCAAAGACTGCATTATAGACGAGGAGCAAGGTCGTGCTATCTTCATCGTCAACCCTGGACAAGTAGGCGTCGCCATCGGAAGGGGCGGAAGAAACATTCACCAGCTGGAGAACATGACGGGGAAGAAGCACGAGATAATTGAGTACTCAGAAGACCCCGCACAGTTCATAAAGAACGCTTTGAAGCCCGCGACGGTTAAGGAAGTTAGAGTAACAGAGAGAACTGATGGCAAGAAGATTGCGGTCGTGACTGTTAGCCCGAAGGATAAGGGCGTAGCGATTGGCAAGAACGGCAAGAACGCGGAACGCCTAAGACTTCTGGCGAAACGCTATTTCAACATCCAGAACGTGAGCATAACTTAACGGATCGGTTCAGCAAGCAAGAAAGGTTGCGTTCTTTTATGCCTCGCTGATATTACGTATAAGAGGGCGTGTTACTCGAATATTGTACGCCCTTTCTTTCCTTTGGATTTTTTGATTTGAGTGCTTTTCCTGCACTTTTACGGGTTGCTTTTGGAGCCCACTTTTTTCTAGTAATAAATATATACTGTTGATGCTGTACAAAGTTGGCGATTAGTTGTTCAATCGAAGGGCAATCATAAAACTCAAAGCAATCTTCATAATCGACTTGATTATTGTTGCTGCTGCCGCTGGGAGTTACCTCTACCTTACAAGCCAAGGTCTAATAACTTCTGGTCCCAGACCAGCAGAATTCAAATTAACCGATCTCACGATTGACCCGCCAGAAGCGGAAGCCGGCGAAGCAGTCATCATCTTTTTCAACTTGACAAATGTGGGCGAAACGGATGGTAACTACACAGCCTTTCTTGCAATAAACAATTCTACCAAGGAAAATCAGACATTGACCTTGGCGCCGTCAGAATCCATTATCTTAAATTTCACTGATGTGGAAACCGTTGAGGGAAACTACACAGCTCAGATTGGTGACTTAACAGGTTCGTTTAACATAAAACCGGCACCGCCAGTAACTAGCAACATAGTCTTTTCCAAGATAAGTGCCCTTCCATACGAAGGTTGGATGAGCGAACCCATAATCATCAAAGTGCTGGCCACTAACCCCAGTTCAGCCACAGACACCGTAGGGGTAAAACTGTCGGTTACTCACAAAGAAACGCAAAGCACGTTTACGGAGACCAAACGCATAGAACTTGAACCTGGACAGACTACAACCGTAGAATTCAAGTACAACGCAACAGCCGAAGGAATCTACAACGTCAAGATAGGCAACTTGGCAACAGGGTTCGTGATCGTTCCCACCGGTATGCACAGCCTGCTTGTGGTTTCTGCTCCCAAACAAGGCTTAGACGTTAAGATAGATGGAAAGGACTTCAAAACCCCTCACACGGAACTTCTGACAGTTGGGGAACCACACATCGTCGCGTTCCCAGCCGCAGACCCAACCGGTAAATTCGGTTTCTTGCAATGGGAGCCGTCGTCGCCAGCTTTGCCAGATGATGGTTCAAAGAACCCCAGCAGACAAGTGACCTTAACTACAAGAACCACCGTCAAGGGCTCATTCAGCGGAGGAACTTCATGTCCCTCATTGTTCATGTGGAATGGAAAAGAATACGTATATGTTTCAGAGATCTCAAACCACGGTTGGCTCGGCTACATTAAATCAAAAGATTCTTCAAAAGGCGAAGACGTACCTTTCATTTTCTACAAGAACAATCCCTGGGATTACATTCCACTCAACAAGAGCCAGCTCGCCTTAGATGACAACTCCTACAGGTTAACGCTCACTCAAAAATGGAACGAAATCTTCTACCTCGACCAAGCCTACCTAATTGCTGTTGACCATCCCTCGGACGTGGACATTTACTCAACCATGGTTGAAGAATACCTCGATCCAAACTACGTCGGTCAAATATACACTGTGGGAACAAATCCTCTGACACCGATCTCCGCTTTTAATGAGAAGGGGCAAAATGTTCTTCCACAGATATCCAAAGTTGACAACGTTTTCACAACTGGAACGAACGGAATCACCAGTCCATCATGGGATAACATTCAATGGAACACGTTAACCCTTAATCTAGGCGACTTGTCAAAAGCAAGTCAAATCAAACTAGTACTAAGAGCAGTGGTTGATTGGGGGTCACCTGATGACTATGGAGTCTGGCTGGGAAAGTTCTACGACCCCGCTGTGCCTAATGGCGCGGAAGTCACGCCACCCCCATTCATGGAAGTCAAAGCATCAAACGGTAGCTGGATACGCGTACCACAAAGCAGGCAAATTCCCATACCGCCCGACCTCGTTCCGAGAACCTTCGTTGTCGACTTAACGGGGCTTTTCCCAACTACCGACTATTCGCTCAGAATCAGCAATTTCTGGAACGTTACTTTTGACTACATCGGAATAGATACAACCCCTCAGAAGAGCGTGACAATTCACAAGATTGATCCAGTTGCCAATCTTCACCAAGTTGTCACAACTGGTTCTACCGCTTCAGGAAACTTCACGAAATACGGCGACGTAACCGATTTGGTGACTGCAGAAGATGATAAATTCGTAATTGGAAAACAAGGCGACGAAGTATCTCTTCAATTTTCAACAACTAACCTTCCAGTTCCCGAAAATGGAATGGAGAGGGATTTCATTTTCTTCGTTTCCTGCTGGTTCAAGGATGAAAATGGCAACTGGGGATTCGGCTTCGGATTTACAACTGACCCATTACCTTTCCGAAATATGAGTGGTTTCCCCTATCCGATGGATACCGAAAGCTACCCGTTCGAAGCTAACGCGGACTACCTGCGCGAATACAACACTCGAGTAATAACTCCTCCAAGCCAAGAGGCGTCCTTTCCGATATGGCTTCCAATTACTGTCATTACAGTGATATTATTAGTGAGCGTCAACTTAGCTGGTCTCCTCTACTATAGAAAAAGAAGAAGCCAGACTCCGCTTATACCGCCTCTATTCTCTGATAAACCTGCAGCCTAATCTATCCCCAATATTGCACTCTCATTGATAAATTATGATGGAAAGGGCTGGGGTATTAGGATTTCAAGAATGGTTTTTTGTTTGCCGAGTATTTATGTAAGATTTAAATGCCACAGACTTTATCTCCATTCATACAAAAACGAGGGAGGCTAGCAATATGTCACTAGTGCCTGGAATCCCAAATCCATATCTAGGCGCCTTTGCTATGGGTCTTTTTTATGGCTTGGCTTTCTGTACATCAATGTGCCTCCCTTTCGTCGCTAGTTATATTGCAGGCATCGGAGCTGGTTTCCGCAAGGGAATCCTTGTAACTCTTACATACAATTCGGGCCGCATAACCGCTTATGCCCTCATAGGCGGCGCAATCGGTGTCATAAGTGGCGCCTTCAGGTTCCTCGTGACCGAGACCTCCCTAATTCCATTTCAAAAATACTCATCCATCGCTTTCGGAATCGTTACAATAGCTATTGGCACAAGCATTCTTCTCAAAAGCAGGAGACTATCATGCAACCGCATTACCCAAATGAGCGGTCAAGACACAAAGAGAATAAGCCAACGTATTGATTTCCGCGCGTTCTCCCTCGGCTTATCTAGGGGTTTAGTTGTATGCCCTGCTCTTCTTGCGCTACTCCTTTACTCTCTGCCATTTGCGGCTCCAATCGACAGCTTCGCGCTGGCTGTTCTGTTCGGTCTGGGAACAGCCTTATCTCCGCTAATCTTGTTAGGCGGCGCAACAGGTTGGCTTCTCAACAAAGCGCCCTTATTCCGAAAGTGGATTTCCGCATTCGGAGCGTCAATACTCATAGTGCTGGGAATCGGCACCCTCCTATATGCAATTACTGTGACTTCCCAATAAGGCGAAAATGATGGCGTTGGAACTCTTAGGCGACACACTCAGATTGATGGTGCTTACAGGGCTAGCAATAGCTGGGGTAACAGCTGTCCTGTTGTGGTTAAAAAACAAAACACGCAAAGTAACGTACCTTAGGTTTATCGTGGGTGCAGTGTCCGTAGCTGCCATTTTCTACATGTTCACGTTTACACAAATATGGTTTCTTTTAGTAGTTGCAATAATCCTCCTCATGACCATACCGCTTGGGAGACTCTTCTGCGGCTGGATCTGCCCATTCGGATTCTACATGGATCTCATCAGCCAGCTAAGAAAAGTCATGAGAATCCGTTACCGCCTAATTCCTGAAAGACTCAATGGCGCCCTCAACAGATTCAGATACGTAGTTCTCGCTTTCTTCTTGATACTGCCCTTCGTTTTGGGTCCGATTGCGGATTACCAATATCAATTCAGCTATTTCCTGACAGGTCCTTTCAAACCGATATCAATTTTGCTTGGTCCTCTTGAACCGCTAATCGTCCCGTGGACTGGCGTCACCAACATAAATGGAATTTACCTCAGCTGGCCCTACGTTACACCTATCGCATTTTATTCAGGCGCAGACTACACGGGGATTGCCGATCTGGTCTGGATCAACGCCTTGATATTCGTCGGGTTGACTGTGGTGGCTTCATTCTTCATCAGGCGATTTTGGTGCAGGTTCTGCCCCACTGGCTCATCTCTCGCCGTCAAGTTCCATGGCAAGTCATCTGCCGTTCTCAGTTTAAACAAGGATGAGGAGAAATGTACCAAATGCGGCATCTGCAAACGCGTCTGTCCGCATCAGGTTGCTGAAGTGTACGAGCAGAAAGGTGGAAAGATAACTACTTCAACTTGCACGTTGTGTTTACGTTGCGTGGAAATGTGCCCCTACGAAGCTTGTCTAAAAGTCAAGATAGGTGGAAAAACGGTTTTCAAGTCTCGTAACTGGTTAAAACCGTCAACAAGTGAATGAGGAAAATCTGATGAAAAACGCTCAGGAAAAAAAGTATGTTCCCGAAATCCCCCAGAGAGAAATTGATGAACTGCGGAATTCAGCCAAAGCCATGTCAGATAAGGTTGTGGCTGAAAACATTGAGAGGATGAAGAAAACATCCTTTAACCGACCAGAAGCCATGCGCTATTTTGATGAGATTGCAACTTTTGTTCAGAGGGAGAAAGAGATTAAGGCGGCGAAGGCGAAGGGACAGAAGGTTATCGGTTACTTCTGCATGTTTGCACCTCTAGAGTTGATTATCGCTGCGGATGCCATACCCGTTCGAGTTAACTCTGGATGGTACGATGCGTCAAAGATTGGAGACCGAATAGTGCCCGTTGAAGTTTGCCCCGTCATCAGGTCCACGATTGGTGCGAAGATGATTGGTTTGTCTCCTTTTCTTGAAGCAAGCGATGCGATCATAAGCGTTTTGACGTGTGATGGGATGACGAAGCTCGGCGAAGTGCTGAGCGATTACAAGCCGGTCTGGACGATGCCGCTTCCACGAGTAAAGGACACGCCTCACTCGATGGATTTCTGGAAAGAAGAAGTCAACGCCATGAAAGTGCAGATCGAGAAGTTCACCGGAAACAAAATAACAAGCAAGAAGCTGCGTGCTGCCATCGAGCTTATTCAGAAAGCGACTAAAGCCTTTCGTCGGTTGCAGGATTTGCGGAAGGGTGCTCCTGTGATTATGGGGCGAGATGCGATGTTGGTGAATCAGGCGTTTCTGTGGGATGACGTGGCGAGGTGGACTGAGAAGACTGAAGCTTTGTGCAACGAACTGGAGCAGAGGGTTCAGCAGAAGAAATGGGCTTGTCCACCTGATACCGCTAGGGTGATGGTGACTGGGACACCAATGTTCTGGCCTGACAACTGGAAGCTTCCGTCGCTTGTTGAGGAGGCTTCGCCTCAGGGTGTGATAGTGGCAGATGAGTTGTGTTCAGGTGAACGGTTGCTTTATGATCCGGTTGGGGTTGATGAGTGGTCGTCTAATGATATGCTTAACGCCGTTTCTGAGCGGTATTTGATGGCGTCAACGTGTCCCTGTTTCACTTCGAAGGACGGGAACGAGGATAGGATTAACTGGCTGTTGAATAAAGTGAAGGAGTGGAAGGTTCAAGGCGTGATTTATTACGTGGTTCGGGGCTGTATGCTATACGCTATGGAGTATACAAGGGTGAAGCGTGTTCTTGATCGTTTGAACATTCCTGTTTATTACTTGGACACTGAGTACACGAGGGAAGACGTGGGGCAGATGAAAACGAGAGTGGAAGCGTTCCTTGAGATGTTGAACGCGCGAGTTGATATTTAGAGGCGTATGATTTGGCAACAGCTGGCATCGACGTAGGCACACAAACGGTTAAAGTCGTGATCCTCAACGGTGGAGTGGTAGTATCTCGTACAAAAGCATTTTGTGGGTTTGACCCCGCAAAATCCGCCGAAGAAGCATTGAATGAGGCTTTGAAAACTGCGAAGCTCAAGCTTGCCGATTTGAAGCATGTGACAGCCACGGGGTCAGGCATGGAGCTTGCTCCACACCATAGCAGCACCATAAGCATGATGGGTGCCGACGCGAAAGCGGGAGTCCGTCTTTTCCCTAAAGCAAGAACCATAATTGACATTGGTGCAGAGGAGGCGCGAGCCGTCAAATGTGACGAAAGAGGCGTTATGGCTGATTTCGTTGTCAACGAGCGTTGCGCCGCTGGCGCAGGCGCTTTCATCGAGGCAATGGCACGGGCGTTGGAATTGAAAATGGAGGACATGGGTCCTTTGTCGCTTAAGGCTGAGCGTGCAAGTGCTATTAACGCTTCTTGCGTTATTTTCGGCGAGTCGGATGTTGTGACTTTGATCCATAAGAAGGAGTCAAAGCCTGAGATAGCTCGGGCGGTTTTTGACGCTATGGCTGACCGTGTTTCTTCGATGGTGCGCAGGCTTGGGATCAACCCTGACGTAGTGTTAGTTGGCGGCGTGGCTAAGGATGTCGGATTCGTGGCGTCGCTGAAACGAAAGTTGGGTGTGGATGTGTTGATTCCTGAGTTTCCAGAGTTTGCTGGCGCGTTCGGTGCGGCTCTGGTTGCAGCGGGTCGAGTTAAGGAGGCTTGAGAATGGCTGGAAACGTTGAGTATTGGCGATGGAAAGAATATCACAAAGTATTCTCAGAAAAGAAATGGAAAAACAAGGATATCATCACTGCTGGCGTTGACGTTGGTTCAGTCGGGTCTAAAGCTGCTGTGATGATTGATGGCGAGGTCTATTCTTATGGAATAACTCGCACTGGGTCGAATAGTCCTGAGAGTGCTACGAAGGCTTTGGGGATGGCTTTGGAGGGTACAGGGTTGAGGGATAGTGACCTGAAATACATTGTTGGAACAGGCTACGGCAGGGTAAACGTGCCCATGGCGAACAAAGCAATAACCGAGATTGCCTGCCATGCTAAAGGCGCTAATTACATTTGGGGGTCATCCGTGCGTACGGTATTGGATGTGGGCGGTCAAGACATCAAAGCGATTCGTATCGACGAAACAGGCAGAGTAGTATCGTTTCTCATGAACGATAAGTGCGCCGCGGGCACTGGAAGGGGCATGGAGGTTTTTGCTGACTTATTGCAGATTCCGATTGAGCAGATTGGGGAGGTTTCGTTAAGAGTTCCTGAGGAGCCTGAACCCGTGAGTTGCACTTGCGTGGCGTTTGCGAAGACTGAGGCGATGGGTTTGCTGCGGAAGGGCTGGTCGAAAGAGAAAGTGTTGGCTGCGTACACAAGGGCGATGGCTGTCCGAATGGCAAACCTGATTAATCGCGTGGGTCTCGAGAAAGAACTCGTCGTTACGGGTGGTCAATCGAAAAACATCGGCATCGTGTCGCGAATCGAGGAGAACTTGGGCGTCAAATGTCTTCCTTCCCCGAATTGGCGAGAAAACGGGTTGGACCCCATGGCGGCCGGAGCCATTGGAGCAGGTTTGCTGGCTAAAGCGCTGTACCTGAAAGCGCAGAGCACCTAGGATGGATGCCTTATCATAACGTATTACGGCTACTGTGACGGTTCAGGTGAATTCTACGTCGTCATAGACGCGGAGAAATGCGATGGGTGCGGAAAATGCGTGACGAAGTGCCCCCAAGGCGCTTTGCAGATGGAGACACAGTTGATTGACTTGGAGGACAAGCTTGTTGCCGCAGTTACGGAGCAGCATCGCAAAAAAATCAAATACACTTGTTCGCCTTGCAAACCCGAAACTGGACAGACTACTTGCGTGATGACCTGTAAACGCGGAGCGGTCAGATGCGTGTGGAATCCTCGCTGAAAGCAACTCCTTAACTAATCGTTTTCTTTTGAAAATTGCGTTCTTAACGCGTATTGATGTTGTGCAGATTGCCAATAAGTACCGTTATGTCTTCGCACGGATTCGTTTTTGGGATTCGCTACGTTTATCTACCGAGTAGATGTACTGTGATAACCAGGCAGCATGAGGGATTCGAATGTCACATAAGCCTCAATCGAAAGATGAAGCACTAGAAGCTTTAGACTTCATTGTTAACGTTCTCAAGGAGCACGAAAAGGATTTGGATAGGCTTATCGGCGAATTGGGAACAGTCACCGAACAGATTGGTGTCTCAGGTGACTTAACGGGCAAAGTCGAGAAAGTCGAAGAGAAAGTCAACGGGTTACAGAATGAGATTACCAACCTCATATCCTGCTTATCCGCGTCACCCCGAGAACTGCCTGCTGCCAGCCCGAAGGAAACTAGAACAAGCGAGCCTGTTCAGATGGTGCAGCCTGTTCAAGCAGCTGTTATGTTAGGGCCGCCTGTGATTTTAAGGTGCAAGCAATGGGAAGATTTCATGAGTTTAGCGTCTCAAGCTCAGACATTGTCTTTTATGGTTAAGGAAGCAGAACGTACTTTCCAAGTTGACGCCTTAAAGGGCAACCAGATCTTAACTTACACTGGTGAATTTCCAAAGATGCCCGGCATGCTGAAGGTTTGGTTAAGCAAGCAGTTAGAGATGTCTGAGAAGAAAGTTCTCGAAGGCGTTCTCGCCATAGCCTGATTTTTCCAGACGCCCAATTTGATCTCCAGAACTGTTTGGTTCATTAATCGTTTTTTCGTCAATTTATTGGTGATGCGTAAGGTTTATTAGAATATAGAGTCTTAAGTCTTACGATGTAGATTGGAGGGAAACCTGAGGTTGAAGGCACACCAAACGAGCCAACAAACTTCTTTCCGTTTTCGAAGCCTTCTCCTTTCTCCTCGATGACGGATTGGCCCTTTGGAAAGCCAACAAACGATGACAGAACCCTCCAAACCACTACACAATAACAAAGGCAGAACAAACCATGACCAAAGAAACACTCCTGCGCGGCAAAATCATCGAAGAGGTCGCCAAATTCGAAAAAACAATGAATGAACTACACCTACTGAAAAGCGTCAGCAACGACCTCAAAAGCTACAGACGCATGATACGCATAAAACAAAACGATTGACCTCTTCTGAATCCAAGAGCTGTACCATTCCTTTAGTAAAGCCTTAAAATGACTCTTCTTCCAGAATGGCACGGAGATTTTGGAGCGTTAAGTTGCCTCCTGTCAACGGCAACGCGACTCTTCTGTCTCGGATTTGTTCCCGTAATTTGATTGCAGCCGCTGTTGAGGCTGCACCCGCACCTTCTGCGACCTGGTGAGTCGTTTCGAGGAGCATCACGATTGCTTTCTTTAATTCATCTTCGCTTACCAAAACAATGTCATCAATCATTCGGGTTAGAATGTCAAACGTCATCGAGAAAGCAACCCTCGTAGCTAAGCCTTCCGCGAAGGTTTTGGCAGATTCGGTTTGCATAGGCTTCCTGTTTTTCCATGAAAGATAAACTGCTGGAGCGTTTTCTGCTTGGACGCCTATGATCTTGACGTTTGGGTTTAGGGCTTTGGTGACGATACATGCTGCTGCTGCCCCGCTTCCGCCGCCAATGGGAACAATTATGATTTCCACGTTTGGCAGCTCTTGCATTATTTCGAGGTAGAGCGTTCCGACACCAGCAATTAGCAAGGGCTCGTTCGCAGAGTGAATGTACCTGTACCCTTTCTCGGCTGCTTCTGCCTCAACCCATTTGCGAGCTTCGTCAAAGTCATTACCATGAAACTCGACAGTCGCATCGAAGGCTTGCGTTGCCTCGACTTTATCAGGGTTTGCGCCTAGCGGCATGCCGATTACGGCTTTCACACCGAAAAGGGAAGCCGCGTAAGCTATGGATTGCGCATGATTACCCGTGGAAGCCGCGATTACGCCACGATGTTTTTCCTCAACGGATAGCCGAGACATTAGGTTGACTCCCCCTCGAACCTTGAAAGCCCCAGTCGGCAAAAGATTCTCGCACTTCACAAATGCGTCACACCCTAACCGCTTTGAAAGAACGGGCGACGACAAGAGTGGCGTTTTGGGCAAGTACTTGACGATTACTTTTTGAGCTTCATAAACATCGTCAATTGTGACTGGTTCGGTTGCCATTCTTATTCAAAATCAATCATGAAGCTTGAAGCTTAATAGCTTTCTTAGCCCCGTGGAGCAGGTGCAGTTTGGGTTTTCCCCTTTTTCTAGACGAAACGTATATTTTAATCCCTTAGGGATAGAACTGTACGGTAAATTTGGGACATGAGCCTAAATGAACGAGCAGCAAGAACCAACTGAGCTTGAAAAGCAGCTTGACGCCGAGAAAAGGCGTTCAGAAGACTACTTGACACGTTTGAAGTACCTGCAAGCGGATTTTGAAAACCTGAAAAGGCGTTGTGACCGCCAACTCAACGAAGCGAAAAATTATGCCACTGAACGCTTAGTTCTTCAACTTTTAGAGGTTGTCGATGAATTGGAGTTGGCCGTGAAAACAGGTGAAGTGGCCGAATGACGGAAAACCTCTGCTTGAGGGCGTTCAAATGACCCTCAGGAAATTCAGAAAAGTTCTTGAGCAAGAAGGCGTATTTCCCATAGAATGCGAGCGCAAGATTTTCGACCCTTCGAAGCACAATGCTGTTGCAACGATTGAGCGGGAAGGTGTAAAAGGTTGCATTGTGGGCGAAGAGGTTCGAAAAGGGTACATAATGAAGGATAGAGTTATTAGACCAAGCGTAGTGAACGTGGAAGTTCCCCCAATAAAATCATCAAAATCAAATCAAGAAAAACAAGAGGAGAAAAAACAAGATGAGTAATGTGAAAGCCGGAGAAAAAGTGTTAGGAATAGATTTAGGTACCACAAACTCAGCCGCTGCATTATTCGAAGGCGGACGAGCCACAGTTATACCGAGCGCTGAAGGACCTACGATTGCCGGAAAAATGTTCCCTTCAGTCGTTGCCTTCACCAAAGATGGTCAATTGTTGATTGGTGAATCGGCAAGACGCCAGGCGACTACTAATCCTGAAGGAACCATTTTTGAGATAAAACGGAAAATGGGAACCAACTACAAAGTAACCGTTTACGGAAAAGAGTACACGCCTCAGCAGATTTCAGCTTTCATCTTGCAGAAAATCAAGAAAGATGCTGAAACCTACCTTGGCAGCTCAATCAGGAAAGCGGTAATAACCGTTCCTGCCCACTTTGACGACAATCAACGTCAAGCTACAAAAGACGCTGGCGAAATTGCTGGTTTCGAAGTGATGCGAATCATCAACGAGCCAACTGCCGCCTGCCTGGCATATGGTGTGGACAAGCTTGAGAAGGAAATGAAAATTCTTGTTTTCAGCTTCGGTGGCGGAACGCACGATGTTACACTCATGGACTTCGGCAAAGGAGTCTTCCAAGTGCTTAGTACAAGCGGCGATACCCAGTTAGGTGGCACCGACGTTGACAAGGCAGTGATGGGTTACGTTTTGGACGAGTTCAAAAGACAAACAGGCGTTGACATATCAAACGATAAATCGGCTTTATCTCGACTGAAAGATGCCTCAGAAAAGGCAAAGATTGAGCTCACCACATTAATGAGCACTGACATTGACCTGCCATTCCTCACCTCCGACAGCACCGGACCCAAACACTTGCACCTAACGTTGACCAGAACCAAACTTGAATCACTTGCACAACCCATCGTCCAAAAAACAGAACGAACCATCCTGAAAGCGCTCGAAGACGCGAAACTTACTCCAACGGGAATAGACAAGATAATCCTGATCGGCGGCATGACCAGAATGCCCCTCGTCCAGAGATTCGTGGAGCAGATTCTAGGCAAAGCAGCCAGAACGCGGCCTAGACCCAATGGAATGTGTTGCGGTAGGCGCAGCCATTCAAGCAGCCGTAATTACGGGCGAAGTCACAGACATACTCCTACTAGACGTCACACCATTATCGCTCGGCGTCGAAACATTAGGTGGCGTGTTCACAAAAATAATCGACAAGAACACCACAATCCCAACCAAGAAGAGCCAAACATTCACCACCGCGGCAGACTTCCAAACCGCAGTCACGATCCACGTAATTCAGGGAGAACGCGCCATGGCAGCGGATAACGTCTCACTCGGCATGTTCAACCTTGTCGATTTACCCCCAGCTCCAAGAGGCGTGCCACAGATAGAAGTTACCTATGATATTGATGCCAACGGAATAATCAACGTGACCGCGAAAGACCTTGGCACAGGAAAAGAAGCCAAGATTCGAATCACAGCCTCCACAAAGTTGTCAAAAGAAGAAAAAGAACGCTTGATAAAAGACGCTGAGCAATTCGCTGAGCAAGACAAGAAGAAACGAGACGAAGCCGAGTTGCGAAACAACGCCGACAACCTAGTGTACACGGCTGAGAAGACCAAGAAGGACCTTACGGGCAAACTAACGGCGGAACAGACGAGCAAGATTGATGCTGCTGTAGCCGCTTTGAAAGACGCATTGGCCAGCCAATGATATGGCGCAAGTAAAGAGCAAGACAGAGGAATTGCAGAAAGTGCTACAGGAAGTTGGCACGGTGATTTATCAGCAAGCCGCAGCGGAACAAGCCAAACAGCAGCAGCAACAGCAGGGTCAAGCTGGACCGAGCGATCAAGCGGGTCCAGAACCCCAGTATTCTCAAGGTCCCGAAGGAGAAAAAGTCGTAGATTCGGAAGACTATAAGGTGAAATAGTAGCCGAAACAGTTTTGATTAAGTACTTGCATTTCGGAGCTAGCGGTAGAGTGCATGGCTGAAAAACGCGATTACTACGAGGTTCTCGGCGTTCAGCGAAACGCTTCAAAAGACGAGATTAAGGACGTTTACAGAAAGCTAGCCATGCAGTTCCACCCTGACAGGAACAAGTCGCCCGAAGCTGAAGAAAAATTCAAGGAAATCTCGGAAGCTTACGCTGTATTGTCTGACGACCAGAAGAGACAACAGTACGATGCTTTGGGTCATGCAGGCTTCGACCAACGCTACACTCGAGAGGACATTTTCAGAGGCGCCGACTTCGACTCAGTCTTCAGAGACCTTGGATTCGGAGACATTTTTCGCGCGTTCTTCGGGGGAGGCGGTTTCGGAGGTGGCTTCCGCGAACAATCTAACAGAGGACAAGACTTAGTCTACGAGCTTGAAATGACGTTGGAGGAAGCTGCTCATGGAACAGAGAAGGAAATCGATGTCCCAAGAACCGAAAAATGCGATGTATGTGGAGGTTCAGGCGCTCGTCCAGGCACATCGCCACGAACGTGTCCACGATGCAATGGTGCGGGAAAAGTACAAAACATGCGGAAAACTGGCTTCGCCATGTACGTTCAAGTTACGCCGTGCCCAACCTGCAGGGGAAAAGGCGTTTTGATAGAGTCACCTTGCATTAACTGCCACGGTTCGGGATTAGTCAAGAAACGACGACGAATCACCGTGAAAATCCCAGTTGGTATCGACGATGGATACCAACTTAGACTTAGAGGTGAGGGCGAAATGGCGCCCAACGGTGACGAGCCAGGTGATCTCTACGTGCAGATGCATGTTCTTCCCAACGCGCTTTTCATGAGAGAAGGAGACGACCTCTTGCATGTCCTAATCATCTCTTATCCTCAGGCAGCTCTCGGCGGTGATGTCTCTGTTCCCACGCTTGAAGGACCAACAACCTTGCGGATTCGCCCTGGAACGCAGGCGGGCGAAACACTCCGATTGAAAGGCAAAGGAATGCCGCACTTCAGAGGATACGGCAAAGGCGACCTGCTAATACGCATAGGAATCTCGGTTCCCGAAAAATTGACCTCACAACAACGTGCACTTCTGGAGCAATTGGGAAGAGAACTAGGCGAAGAGGGAAGGCCGAAAAGTCACAGATTCCGCATCTAGAAACATCTCGTTTGCGCAACACCTTAAAATGCATTTCTAGCGCTGCGCGGGCTAGCGATAATCTTAGGCGGCTCAATCTTCTGTTAGACGCTGACAGTTTTCTTCCCTTTTTCCTTCTCTTTTTGTTGTCGGTCAGAATACACTGCCTTTTTTGGTAACACTTAAATTTGCCGTTTTGTCCTGTTTGATTAGAGGTAAGTTTATGGCGTTCTGTCAAAACTGTGGTAAAAAACTCCCCAAAGACGCGTTATTCTGCCCAAATTGCGGCTTCAAGACTGCAGCGGGGACTGAAAGCAATGCGTCCGCGCCTTCGGACGAGTTGCGCCAAGCATTTGCAAAGATGAGCGTTGAACTTGAGAAGGCTTTCGCCGTCGCATCCAAGGAGATACAGATTGCGTTCCAAACTGCTAGGGAGAACGTTCAGCAGTCGCTGCAGAAAGAGTCCGTGGTCTGTGGCAACTGTTCGGAGAAAAACCCAGGCGGATCAGTTTACTGTTTCAAGTGCGGGCAGAAGATTGAAGCTAAAAGCAAGGAAAAGAAGGAATGAAAACGGCAAAAAACAAATTAGAACCTGAACAGGCTCCAAACAGAGAATCGGGCAAGACTCTCGTAGCATATGTCACCAAGGGCGGAGCAACTGGAGACGCTGCAAACATAATAGCCAGCACGCTTCGTGAAAAATGCGGGCTACAGGTTGACTTGGTGGACCTCAAGAAACAACCCAAACCCGACATTACACCGTTCAGTAACATTGTCGTCGGCGGTGGCGTCAGAGCTGCCAAAGTCTATAAGGAAGCGTTAAATTTCGTTGAGCAAGACCTAAGCGGCAAACGCGTTGCGTTCTTCGTCTGTTCGGGCGCGGCTGGCAACCCATTGCGCCATGACGAAGTAACTGAAAAGTACATCACTCAAGGGTTAGCGGCTTATAATGTGCAGCTCGTGTCCAAGGAAGCTTTCGGCGGATGCATGAGGATACTTGGGAAATCCGTGTTTGACAAAAGGGATCCTGCGAAGGTTCAGGCATGGGCGGAGGAGCTGGGGAAGAAATTCACTGAGTAACTGACGTAACTTTTAAGAAAGCGTATTTGCGTAATTGCCTGCGAAAAATGCCATAATCCGCGAGAAGTCTCCCTTTATGCCGATTAAAACATTGTTATGTGTTTGATGCGAAGGAATATGTGCCTCGGTATCCATAAACAAGATGCTGGAACGCGTTATGGCAAAATCGAGCGGCACACGGCTTGAGAAGAGCTTTGCCTCTCTGATACTAATCCTAACAGTCTTAATTGCCGCTGTCTTTGGGTCCTTCTACCTTATTCTGAGCCAAAGCCAAACCGTTAACGCTGAAAAACCTTATGTTGGCGTGGCTTTCTGCGGAAACACAACTGCAGAGGCAAAGCTTCTCATCGACCGAGTGAAAAGCTACACAAACCTTCTTGTTTTGCAGTCTGGTCCCGTAAGCAAGAATGAGACCGCGACGAATGAAATCTGCGATTACGCTGTTCAAGCTGGATTGAATATTGTGGTGTATTTTGGCGACCTTGACCCGAGAGTCTTAACGAATGAGACTAGTCTGGCGCATTGACTGGGTTAATTCAGCGAGAGCAGCGATGGGGAGAGTACTTGTTGGGCGTCTACTACTATGATGAGCCTGGCGGACTCTGGATTGACACCGATTGGAGCAAATTCCCTCCAAGGTTTCACTCCCAACTCAACGTATGACTCGGTTGCGGCACGATTTATCAGGTGAACCTTCGTGAAGAAAAGAGACCCAGGCATGCCGTTCTGCTGAAAAACAACAGTATTCCCATTTTCGTTTCTGATTACGCGCTTTATTGGTTTGACTACTTGGGCAGGCTACGATGTCGTGCTTGCTCAGATAGGTTGGAATCATAGTTTTCCTCAGGACATTGCTTTGCTGCGAGGCGCTGCGCGAATGCAGAACAAAGATTGGGGCGTAATGATAACGTGGAAGTACACTGAACCACCGTACTTGGATAGTGGAGTCGAAATCTACCGTCAAATGGTCGACGCTTACAGAGCAGGAGCAAAATACATCGTGGTTTTCAATTATCCTCAGTTGAAGGAAAACGCTTACGGTGTCATGACGGACGAGCATTTTGATGCTCTTGAAAAATTCTGGAACGATGTAGTGAAGAACTCCACAGATTGTGTGGGGTTCAATTACTGCTGAAGCTGCTCTTGTTTTGCCCAGAAACTATGGGTGGGGAATGCGTCATCCTGACGACAGAATCTGGGGCCATTGGGGTCCAGATGAGAAATCGGCTGATATCTGGGCGCTTTCACGCAGGCTTCTCGATGAGTACGGTTTACGTTTGGATATTGTATATGATGATCCGAGGTTTCCGGTTGAGAGGTCAGTACGAGAGAGTTTACTACTGGAACCAAACAACATAGTTGCCTAACTTTTCGTTCTGCAGCTTTTTCCAAACCATTCCTATCTTTTTATTCTATGGCCATTTGTCTCAAACTTAGCTTTTCGACTTTTGAGCCAAGAGTGAAGGATATTAATTTGGCTGTGGCCGCGAAAAGATGCGCAATTAGAGACTGCTTATGGAAAGACGAACTGATTTCGTGTTAACCGTGTCATTTTCTCTGAGCCTGGAAGAAAAAGCTTAAAATGGGTAGCAAAAACTTCATTGGTGCACAGGGACCGATGTCGCAGCACGGATAGCGAGCCAGCCTTCTAAGCTGGATGTCGTGGGTTCAAATCCCACTCGGTCCGCCATAACCCTTTTGTCTTCAAAAGGCTTAACCGAAAACGGTTGTTTGTTTGTTTCAGACTGTTCCAAGAGTCCTATGATTATAATGAGCGCGTTTTCGCTAACCTTTGAGATTCACCCTTAGTCTTTAGCTTTCGTAGGACGTTATTGTCGATTAATAGAAAGACTTTAACCTTCATTTAGAGCCCGCGCACGTGTACGCATATCTTACTCTTTCTGTATGGCTTCTAAAACGATTACTTCTATTGCGTGGGAGCGGTTTGCGTACTTGCGCGCCTTGACCTGTTGGTTCATCCATTCGATAGATTCTTTGGGGAGAATTATGCTGACCCGTTCTTTGAGCCTAGGAAAGTTTGTAGTTGTGCCACTTTTTGCTTTGGGTATGGTATTAGAAAGCATCAACACAAAACGAAAACACCAGCGATAAAAGATTCATGATGGCAAAGGGGAATTAACTAGTCCGTCAAGCGTACTTCTCAAAAGGTCTTTTATGTGGAACACAAGTAAACTTGCAGCTTATCGGAGACGAAGAGAAATGCAAAGGATAAGCCGGAAGGTCATTATAGTATTCTTTCCATTCTTGGTTCCCTTCTATTTTCTTGGATTTTGTCTTTACGCGCTTAGCAAAAGAAAAGCACGTGTTTGGCTAGGGAAGCAAAAGAAGAAGTAGAGCAAATCCTGCGGGTCTTCTCATTCTATCAGATACAAGGTCTTAGAAGAACAACAGCAGCAACAAAAATTGGGTGTTGTTGTTCTTAATTATCTTGTTGAGGACAGGCGACTGGGCATATTTCATTCTTCCAGAAGTCGTCTTTGAAGACATATTTCTGAAGCCTTCAGTTTTATAGAGGTTGGTCACTGTCTCTGTGAGTATCCTGATTTTCGGAGGGTAGAGATGCTGGGAACTACGCCTGCTGGCTCTTCGATTTCAGTCCGTTGCTAGAAGGACTTAAACCATCGCATAGGTTTGAAGCCTGAAATTATCCTCTACCCCGAAAATCTAAGCAGTGACCTATGGGTTCGCATAGAATTAAGAGTAGCTAATGGTAGTCTTCTGCAGCTTGCGGCTTAATGGTTTATATATTTCTGCGTTTAGTATTGCCGTTGAGAGTTGCGGGTGGCAATAGGATATGTTTATGCTCATAGCGTCGGAGGGACCAACTTCTGTCAGCAACTGAAACTCGGCGTGCCCTATTGGAAAAAGTGATGAAAGAACACGGGTTCCAGGAAAGCGCTCTTCTGGAGATACTTCACAAAGCTCAAGAAATCTATGGTTATCTCAGTAAAGACTTGTTGATGGACGTTTCCCAATCTCTTGACCTTCCACCAAGTCACGTGTTCGGTGTGGCAACCTTCTACAGCTTGTTCAAACTAACCGAACCAGGCGAGCACATAGTAACTGGCTGCCTAGGCACGGCTTGCTACGTGAAAGGTGTTGAAGAAATCATGCAAGCTATCGAACGCGAATTCAAAGTGAAACGGGGCGAGACTACTCCAGACAGGAAACTCTCGTTATTCGTGACGCGTTGCATAGGTGCATGCTCCATGGCACCTAACATAATCGTGGACGAGGAAGTCATAGGTAAAGCAACTAAGGAAATAGTCTTGGAGAAGATAAAACTCGCGCTTCGAGGTGTGAAGGTTGAATCTTTCTGACATTCAAAAGATAGCTGAACAAGAATTGGATTTTCAGCGAGCTTATACGCACCGTATTAACGTTTGCTGCTCAAGCGGATGCGTTCATCTAGGCGCATTAAAAGTCCTGAAAGCCTTCGAAGACGCGGTGAAAGAGCTAGGAGTGGAAAAAGAAACAAAAGTTGCAAAGACTGGATGTTTCGGTACTTGCTCGGCAGGTCCTGCAGTAATCGTTGACACCGTCGGGCGCCAGCGTGCCCGCTTGTACGAAAGCGTCACTCCTGAAAAAGCAAGAAGAATAGTTCAAGATAACATTGTCTTAGGCTTACCAACAAAAGACCTGCTGTACAAAAATGTAGCTTACTTCGAGAAGCAGCATCGCCTCGTTTTGAAGAACGCTGGCAGAATCGACCCTTCGAGAATCCAAGATTACATAGCAATGGGTGGGTACTCAGCAATAGTCAAATGCCTCGCAACAATGACACCGCAAGGCGTAATCTACGAAGTTTCAGCCAGCAGACTCAGAGGCCGAGGAGGCGCTGGATTCTCAACAGGGCAGAAATGGGGACTTGTTGCCAGAGCCCACGGCTCTCCCAAATACATTGTTGCCAACTTGGACGAAGGCGACCCAGGAGTCTTCGCAAATCGCACATTGGCAGAAGCTGACCCCCATGCAATAATAGAAGGCATGCTCATCGCAGGCTACGCAACTGGCGCAAGCAAAGGCTACCTATACACCAGGTCCGAGTACCCATTGGCTATCCAAACTCTTCAGAAAGCACTGACCCAAGCCAAATCCATGTCGCTGCTCGGCAATAACGTGCTCGAGACAACTTTCAAATTCGACCTGGAACTAAGGTTTGGAGCGGGCGCATTCGTGGCGGGTGAAGAGACAGCCATTCTCGCTTCCGTTGAAGGCAGAAGAGCCATGCCAAGACCACGTCCACCATATCCCGCCAACTCTGGCTTATGGGGAAAGCCCACGCTGATACAAAACGTCGAAACGCTAGCTAACATCCCTCAAATCGTGCTAAACGGTGGCAGCTGGTTTGCAAAATTCGGCACGCCTAGATGTACGGGAACGAAGTGTTTCTCGCTGACTGGAAAAATCAACAACCCCGGGCTCATAGAAGTACCAATGGGAACAACTCTAAGGGAAGTAGTTTTCGACATAGGTGGAGGAATTCCAGATGGAAAAAAGTTCAAGGCAGTTTTAGTTGGGGGTCCATCAGGAGGATGTCTCCCAGACGCCTTGCTGGATTTGCCGATAGACTACGATTCATTAACAAAAGTCGGAGCAATAATGGGCTCAGGTGGCATAGTCGTCATCGACGAAACAGACTGTATGGTCGATACAGCGAAGTTCTTCACAGAATTCTGCGTGGAGGAGTCTTGTGGTAGATGCACGCCCTGCAGGGCAGGATTAATCAGGATTAAGGAGCTGTATGACCGAATCACAACAGGATACGGCAAAATGGAGGACATCTCAACCCTCGAGAAAACTGGAGCCTTCATAAGGGAAGCCAGCCTCTGTGGCTTAGGTCAGACTGCGCCAAACCCTGTTCTAACAACTCTACGATACTTCAAAGACGAATATATTGAGCACATTCGAGACAAAACTTGCCGAGCTGGAAAGTGTTTCAAGAAGGAGGAAGAGGTGTAAGCATGAGCGTTTCAACTGTGACTTTGAAAATCAATGGTGTCGAGGTAACTGTTCCAGAGGGCACGGTTATCTTGAAGGCTGCGAGGGACAATGGAATCGACATCCCCACGCTATGCAACCTCGAAGGGCTGTCTGCTTACGGCGGATGCCGAATGTGTCTTGTTGAAATTATCGGTTCACCAAAACTGTTCGTTGCGTGCTTAACTCCAGTTAGCATGGGTATGGAAGTCACCACAAACTCCGATAGGTTAAGAGAATACCGCAAGATGGTAGTGCAGATGCTTCTGGCTGAAAGAACTCACATCTGCTCGGTCTGCGTTGCCAACGACCACTGCGAACTGCAAGCCCTAGCGAATCAACTTGGCGTAGACCACGTGTCGCTTGAACGGAACTGGACAAGCCAAGAGATAGACTCCACGCACGATTTCCTAGTCATCGACCGCAACAGATGCATACTCTGCACACGTTGCCTAAGAGTCTGTGACGAGATCGAAGGTGTCCACACGTTGGACCTGAAGCTGCGTGGGAAGGACGCCCAGGTGATTATGGATCTTGATGAACATTGGGCGAACTCGTGTTCTTGCACTTCGTGCAGAAAATGCGCGAAGGTCTGCCCCGTCGGCGCCATCTACATCGAAGGCGAACCCATCAATCACACAAAGCGTAAGGACATCGCTGAGTTCATTTTGTCAAGGAGGAAGAAATGATGGCCACGGAGAAGACGAGAGTTGCGACTATCTGGCTAAGCGGTTGCTCAGGCTGCCACATGTCGTTCCTTGACCAAGACGAGTTGCTTGTGGATTTGGCTAAGAAGATACAGCTTGTGTACAGCCCAATCGTTGACATCAAGGTTTTTCCCGAAAACGTCGCCGTCACGCTCATTGAAGGTGCCGTGGCAAACGAGGAACAGCTTGCGATGCTAAAAGAAGCACGAGGCAAAACGAAAATTCTGATTTCTCTCGGCGACTGCGCCGTCACAGGAAACGTCACTGCCCTGCGGAACGGTTTGAAAGACAGCGACAAAGCGGTTCTTGAAATGGCTTACATCGACACATCTGAGGTCAACCCTCAAATTCCAACCGATGTGCCCAACCTTCTGAAAAAGGTACTTCCTCTTCACGAAGTCGTGAAAGTGGACTACTTCATCCCAGGCTGTCCGCCACCAGCGGATCTGATAAACTACGTGTTAACAGAGTTGCTGAGTGGCAGAGTTCCAAACATGGAGGGAAGAACAAAGTATGGTTAAGGAAACAAAAACGATAGAGATTGCTCCAATTACTAGAATAGAGGGACACGCAAAAGTCAGCATCCACCTCAACGATGATGACTCGGTAAAAGACGCACGTTTCCAAGTGGTGGACTTCCGCGGCTTTGAGAAATTCTCGCAAGGAAGACCCTACTACGAGATGCCCAGCATAACCTCAAGATCCTGCGGCATCTGCCCCGTAAGCCATCTGCTGGCCTCGGCGAAAGCATGCGACGCCATCGTCGGCGTAACGCCGCCTGCAACAGCCATAATGTTACGTCGCTTGATTCACATGGGACAACTAATTCAGTCGCATGCGTTGAACTTTTTCTATCTTTCCGCTCCCGACCTGCTGCTGGGAATGGATTCTGACCCTGCAGAACGGAACATCTTCGGCTTGATTGAGAAGAAACCCGAGTTGGCAGTACAAGGCGTTAAACTCAGGAAATTCGGGCAAGAGATTATCGAAAGAGTAGCGGGTAAACGCATTCACTCTTCTGATTGGATAGTGCCAGGCGGGGCGAAATGGCCATTAAAGAAGGAAAACGCGGATTATCTACTCTCCCAGTTGCCTGAGGCCTTAGACATTACACTAAAGACTATCAAGATGTTCAAGAAATGCTTGGAAGGATTAGACGAAGAAGCAGAATGCTTAGGAAACTTTCCAAGCTACCACCTCGGCTTAGTAACAAAAAGCGGCGGACTTGAACATTACGACGGCAACATCAGAATCATCGACCAAGCCGGCAAAATTGTGGCTGACCAAATTGACCCAGCGAAGTACTACGAGTACATCGGTGAAGCGGTTGAGCCCTGGTCCTACATGAAGTTCCCATACTTTAAGCCTCTAGGCTATCCCGCGGGCGATTATAGAGTTGGCCCACTATCAAGACTAAACGTCGCGACGCACTGCGGTACACAGCTTGGCCGATGAGGAACTGAAAGAAT
Organism: Candidatus Bathyarchaeota archaeon; assembly: GCA_963749465.1. Classification (GTDB taxonomy): domain Archaea; phylum Thermoproteota; class Bathyarchaeia; order Bathyarchaeales; family Bathycorpusculaceae; genus UBA11855. The sequence goes on from CAVVMH010000005.1 coordinate 55,253, forward strand.
TCAAGAAGCTTGGCAAGAACGGCTGCGTCAACAGCACATTCCACTACCATTACGCTAGACTGGTGGAAACCTTGTTCTGCATCGAAACCGCCAAGTGCCTGCTTGAAGACTCGGCTATCCTATCCGAATGGGTATCTTCCAAAGCCTCCGTGAACACTTTCGAAGGCGTTGGTGTGGCTGAAGCTCCAAGAGGAACACTGATCCACCACTACACAATTGATCCGAACGGCATGATAAACTGGGTAAACATGATCATCGCAACAGAACACAACAACTCCGCTTACAACAAGGCAGTAACTCAGGTGGCTAAGAAATACGTAAAAGCACGAAAACTGGAGGAAGGAATGTTGAACAGGGTTGAAGCGGTTATCCGCGCGTTCGACCCCTGCTTGAGCTGCGCAACGCACGCGATTGGAAGCATGCCTCTGGAAGTTCAACTCGTTGATTCGAACGGAAAACAGCTTGACCGAATACTCCGATAACCTGATCGAATAAACTTCTCATTTTGCTTTAATAAGAAAAAATAGGGGATTTTATGCTGTCACGATAGTTTGCAGAGGAGAAGTCAAGCTGGCAAGATTTCTCAATTTACGCTTGAAGTAGCAAAAGGTATTTCTTCATTCTACGTATTGCGTTGTTGTGGAGCATCTGGTTGGATGGGACGGAAGAATTTTGTAAGGAATCCCGTGCAACACATACGCATCTCAGGAACGATGACCGTTGACCAATTGATGCATCAGTTCAGGAATTCAGGTTCTTTCGGTGCTGGTAGGCTTGCCGCGGCGTGCGACATTTATGAGAAGATGCTTCGTGACGAGGAATGCACGATTTTTCTAGCTCTCTCGGGTGCCGTGGTTCCCGCTGGAATGCGCCTGTTAGTTACTGACTTGATTCGTTCGAGGCTCGTGGACGTTGTGGTTAGCACGGGCGCTAGCATGGTGCACGATGCCATAGAAGCGTTGCGGGGGCATCATTACAAGGCTAACTTGGCAATTAACGATCGTGAACTCTACAAGTATCACTTGTTTCGCATCTATGATGTTCTGGTGCCCGAAGAAGACTATGTTAAGCTCGATTATAGGCTCTCCGAGATTTACGGAGAAATTGCCGACGAAAAGAAAGGCTTGAGTCTCTCATCTCGGGAGTTCGCTTGGGAGCTGGGCAAACGATTGGATGACCCGAACTCGATTTTGCGAGCGGCGTATGAGGAGAATGTGCCGATTTTCCTGCCATCTGTCCGGGATTCCGAATTCGGGTTCATTCACTGGCTTCACGCGACTCAGGCGAACAGGAAGAACGTTTTGAGCCTTGATGCGTTCAAGGAAGTGCCTGAGATATGTGGGATTTGTCGCGATTCTCCGAAGAACGGGATGATAGTAATTGGCGGTGGTGTGCCGAGAAATACGGTTCAGTCGGCTACTCTGGCGTCTAAGAAGGGCTTGGATTATGCCGTCGTCGTGACTATGGATAGACCGGAGACTGGTGGTCTGTCAGGGTCAACGTTGAGCGAGACGGTGAGTTGGGGCAAGGTTAAGGGCGAAGCTGATAATGTGATGGTAATCGGGGATGCGCTTATGATTTTTCCAATCATGGTTGCGTCGGTGGTTGAGCGTTTAGGCAAGAGCTTTAGGCGAGAACCCGTATTAAACCGAATTAACAAGGGCGTTCCGGAGGAGAAATAGTTGCTTGACAACGGCTATGAAGGGCGGTTCTGCGGAAACTGCGATAGCCACAACGCCTACGATTACCCCGTCAGAGTTTTTTGCTCGACGCGTTATGCTCAAGGCAAAGACCCAATCGTGGACACATTGTGGTGCTGCGAGGACTATAATCCGGTGAGTCAAGAATGCTATTGCGTGAGGGAAGCTCAGGAAGAAAGGAAGAGTCCGTAAGTCTGCGTTAAGGTTATTACGTGGAACTTCGGTAGTCTTGTTGCTAACCCTGGAAGCCCGGTGGTGTAGTGGTCAAGCATAGGGGCCTCTGGAGCCCTTGACAAGAGTTCGAATCTCTTCCGGGCTACTTTTTGCCCAGGCGTGAATTCATGCTCTTTTTTGGTTTGATTTTTCTTGGGAATCTTGGCATTTTATGTTAGAAGTAGTAGTCGCCCTGATTTTTTTCAGTGTGGACGACTACTTCTAATCCTACACGAGAAATCAGGAAGGATTCAGGAGACAAAGCCGTCAGCTAACTACAAGAGCACTAATTGCACCTACTAAACGTAACCCTAAACAGGAACTCTTAAAAGAAATCCGAGAGGAACAACATGTCAACAAAACAATTTAGAATTAACGCTATAGCGTGGAATGTTCGGGGCTACCACTTCTCTTTCGGGATTTAAAGTAGATTACCGAAGTTCTTTCGGTTTCCATGCTCAGGCGTTGACTCTATCTTTTTCCTTGTTTAGCGGGAAGTTGGTTCCGCATTTGTTTCTTTTTCAGGTCCTTTTCTCGCTGCATTTTCTTTTGACGTTCAAGGTCTGTATTCTTCTTTTTTCTACTCATCACGCTCATAATTACACCTTGGCAAATGATAAAACATTACGCGTTCTAAAACATTGCCTTCTCTTGTCCTAATTGAAAGAGTATTTTCTGGTTGGTTTTCACCGACTTGAGGATTGCTGTTTAGTGCTTCAGATAAGCAATAGACCAAAAAAGAAAAAAGGGTTATGTTTACTTTTTGCCTCGCTTCCGCACACCATTGTTATCCTGCATTCGGACAACCATGAAAAGGATAATACGATGCTATTCCTCCAATCCACACCGTTACGTCCAGTTCCGACGTCGATAACAGAATATTCATCGTCGCACCGGCAATCATAGCAATACTCGCCATCCTCGTGGTATGGCGGTCAAGGAAAGGATAAGGCGGAAGCTGCCAAGCGGTAGACGGGAGCCTTATGAACATGCTTATTAACCGACTGAAATAAGTAACCTCGATGAGCAATGATCTCAGATCACTTCACCGAGTACAAACGGAGAGAATTCTGCAAAGACGTAAAATGCCCAGTCCAAATGGAGCTTAACAAACAAACAGAGCAGTGCGAAGAATACGAGAAAATCAGGCAAACATGCAGCACCGCATGCCGCTACTACGACGTACCAGTTTCATCATTGGCTAATAGAGAAAGGATATTTAATCTTGAAGCCCACAAAGGATAAAGTTTAAAAGATTTTCCTACTTAACATTTGAAAACGATTAATCGTTACAGGCATAAAATCATCATGCGCGCCCGTTTTATTCCTAAGGCAATGCATTCTTATCCGTCTTAACACGCGCTCGACGAAGTGTATCTTAACGACCGCAGACTTCCGAATCTACATCAAAGAAGCTTTAAATTGTGGCTGCATTAGAGAATTACTTGGGACAGATTCTCAGCTTGTCAAGGTGAAGAATTGAGAGATTCCAGTGAAAAAACGATATGGGGCCAAGTGGAAAAAATTGGCAAAGGGACAAAGGCAAGTTATAGTCCTGACAAGAAGATTATTACTTTCTGCTTCAACAGAAGCCCTCAAACGTCAAGCGAACTTTTGAGAACATCGCGAGAAGTTCTCATTAAGGAGCTTAGAGAATTGGGCTATGTCGGTCGCATGAAGTACAACGGAGAAGTAATTGTGGACAACATTTCCGAAGAAGATGTTGTTCTTGTGAAGAAAAACCACAAACTCACAATTCACTTGAACAAGAAGCAGGTTGGAGAAAAGGACTCTTCAGAATCAAATTTGTAGTTAATCTTAACGAAAACAGAAGCTCAGCGTAATCTGACCTTTCTTCAGGCAACTCAGCGCGCGTGTCTAATTGACTATTTGTCCGTTTGCTGCTTTTTCTGTTATTCTGGTGGTCTCTATTTTTGCGCGGTACTCCAGGTTTTGTGTCAGCAATATAGATTACAAAACCTTGACTCCTTGCTATGCCTTCCCTTTCGGGCTCAATTTGGTAATGCTCATTTGGTTAAGGTCTTTCTGTATTTGTGTTGAACAGCGCAAACAAAATAATTTATTAAGACGCAATATTGCAGATATGGATTGGACAATAACGAAAAACCATCTCTTGCTTGCAGCTTAACATGCCTGCTCCATCTCGGTCTGCTGCCAAGCAGGAGATTGAAACAAGAGTGATAAAAATGGTGGAGTATGTTAGGGGAAGCCAAAATGACAACTGGCACTGGTGTAAGAACTGCACACAGTATCCCATGTACATCTACCAAAACAGCGCTGCTAAACCGCCCAACCTCTGCGAACAATGTAAAGCAAAGGAAGAAAACGGAAATTGCCAGTGTGAGGAACTGAGCGAAACGCAGAATGCTCGGTTAAAAAGGGACATTCCGGTTTTCTGTGACACATCTTTGCCTGGTCAATTTTAGTCTGCATTCGGGAGAAAACCTTAATGCCTAATCATGCTTGCGAAGAATTCAAGGACCCGCTGACGTTTCTCGGCGCGCTCAAGCAAAAGCGTTGAAATAGGTGAGAAAATGTCGTTTGCCAAAAAAATGTTTGCGACTACGTTCGTACTTTTCTTAGGGATCACTCTAATTGTTCCCAGCTTCCCTCCAGCCCAATTAATAATGCCCCTGACAACGTTATCGATCTGGTCAATCCCCATTGCAACTCTGCTCATCGGAATTACAAATGGACTTTTCTGGACATTCATCGTCGTCGTGACATACGGTCTGGCTCAGCTGGCTCTCCGCACAGGAAGACCAAGAATGCTTCCGCCAATGCCAGTTGCTCCTTGTCTGATTGCGCCGTTGCCAGAAAACCAGCTAGTTGATTCCCGAGTTGGCTTAATACCTCCGGCATTGACAATTCCTCCTGGGGGGGTCTCGATTTAAAGTGGGGAAAGAACTTGTTCGAGCTATGATGAGAACGAACCCCGTTTCAATCGGATTCTCAAGAGCGCCCATTGGAGCAGAAGTCGGATTGGAGACTTTTGACGGGATTGGACTGGTATGCGGCGAGTTACTTAGGAATTTGGGAATACTTACCATAAGCGATCTGTTAAGGGTGGGTGCCACAGAACGCGGGCGACGCCGCCTAGCCAGCGAGATTGGAGTAACCTACTCTACGCTGCTGAAGTGGATTTATCGCGAAGATTTGCTCAGGGTGAGAGGCATTGGCAGAAAATACTCCTGCGCTTTTGGAATCGGCCGGGGTCAACACGGCAACGGACCTCAAGAAGAAGAATCCCGACCACCTCTGTCAAACGTTAGGAGCTCTTAACAGGGAGAGACACTTGGTCATGCGAAGTCCTCCTTCTAAGACAATCGAAATCTGGGTGCATAACGCCAAAAATCTCGAACCAATATTAATCGAATAGATTAAGAAAACAAGGTATAAGCCCATTCGACGTTCAGTTCGCTTAGTGTTGGTTGCAGGACTGACATGCTGTTTTTCTTGGTGATTGTATTCTTCGGCGTCATAGTTGACAGATAATTTCAATGAGCCTGTAAGATTCAGCGTAAGCTTTCCTTATGACCTAAAAGGTTATTAATTCTCAAAACCAAAAGTCCCACGGTGGAATAAACATGGAATGGGGAATGAAAAACCGCTTAAGCCAACTAATCCAGAAAGACGGCAAAGCACTCTTCCTGCCGATTGACCACGGTTACTTCCAAGGACCAACACACTGCCTTGAAAAACCAGGCGAAACCATCAAACCAATCTGGCAATACGCAGATGCGTTGATGATGACACGAGGAGTACTCAGAAACTGCATTGACCCCACAATACCTAAGCCGATAATACTACGAGTATCAGGAGCAGTAACCGTAGTTGGCGAAGACTTAGCCAACGAAAGCATAGTCACTTCAATTCAAGAAATTCTCCGCCTAAACGCTATGGCAGTCTCGATGTCCGTTTTCGTCGGGACAAAATACGAAAACAAGAGTCTAACAAACCTCGCAAAACTCGTTGACGACTGTGAAGAATATGGCATACCCGTCATGGCAGTAACCTCTGTTGGAAGAGAACTTGAAAAAAGAGAAGCACGATACCTCGCCTTGGTCGCAAGGGTTTCCGCCGAAATAGGCGCGAGAGTAGTAAAAACTTATTACTGCAAGGAAAAATTCGAAAAAGTCGTCGAAGGCTGCCCAGTACCCGTAGTCATAGCAGGCGGACCAAAAACAGAAACCCAACTCGAAGTCTTCGAATTCGTGTACGACGGCATGCAGAAAGGAGCCATAGGCGTAAACCTCGGCAGGAACATATGGCAAACCGAACATCCGCTAGCATCAATCCGAGCTATAAGAGCAGTCGTTCACGAAGGCTACAAGCCAAAGGAAGCACAAGACCTGTTCGACCAAGTAAAAACAGGAAAAGCCTAACCTCCTCGAACTTCTTTTTCAGGTGATCCCTGTTGCTCGCAGCAGTCTACTACAACAACAAAGACGTGCGCATCGTGGACATGCCTGTGCCAGAAATCGGCGAAGACGAGTTCCTGTTGAAGGTTATGGCAAGCGGCATCTGCGGAAGCGACGTCACCGAATGGTACCGAGTTCCAAAAGCACCCGTAATCCTCGGCCACGAAGCAACAGGCACCATAGAAAAAACCGGGAGCAAAGTCACAAAATTCAAAGTCGGCGACAGAGTCTTCGTATCCCATCACGTGCCCTGCGACAAATGCCGATACTGTTTGAAAGAACATCATACAGCCTGCGAAACACTCCACACAAGCAACTATTACCCGGGAGGATTCGCTCAGTACATACGAGTGCCAAAAATCAACGTGGAACGAGGTACGTACAAACTGCCGTCAGACATGTCGTTTGAGGAAGGAACATTCATTGAACCCTTGGCATGCGTTGTTCGAGGTCAACGCCTCGCAGGAATAAACCCTGACAGCACGCTTCTAATCATCGGGAGCGGTTTGTCGGGGTTGCTGCACCTGAAACTGGCAAGGCTCAAAGGAATCCAGAAAATCATAGCATGCGACATTAACGCTTACCGACTTGGGAAGGCAAACGAATTCGGAGCTGACTCCGTCATAAACGCCGAAGAAAACGTTCCCCAAAAACTAATGGAGAATAACGGGGGAAGGCTCGCGGACCACGTTATCGTTTGCACGGGAGCAACACAAGCCGCTATAACAGCGTTGGAATGCGTGGATAAAGGTGGAACAATCCTTTTCTTCGCTGTCCCAGACCCAACAGTCAAAATTCCCTTGCCAATAACGCAGTTCTGGAGGAATGAAATCACCATCAGAACCTCGTACGGCGCCGCGCCAAGCCGACTTGAACGAGTCTTTCTCGCTGTTAGTTAAAAAGAAAGTAGCCGTTTCGGACATGATATCACACAGGTTAAGCATCCGACATGCGGCAGAAGGTTTCAAGCTGACAGCGGAAGCAGACAAATCGCTAAAGGTGATTCTGGAACCTAACAACTAATGATCCGCGAAATAGGTTTATTTCGCGTGTCTAGGGTTCTGAAATCATGCTCCACTCGTCTTTAATGAAAGGTGCGACTGAGTTTTTGTGAACATATACAGTGAAAGATAAAAGGAAACGCCGCACAGATGACTAACAGATTCTTATGTCAGACATTTTGAATCTGATGAAAAATCGTCGCAGCATCAGAAAGTATTCAGCCCGCAAGGTCTCGAGGAAAATTCTCAACGAAATTCTTGAAGCGGCAAGATGGGCACCGTCGGCACACAACTCTCAACCGTGGAGGTTCACGATTCTGAACAAAACGGAAGAAAAGAAGGTTCTTGCAGAAAGCATGGCGAAAGCCTGGATTGCGGACCTAGTTAAGAACCAGATACCACTTGAACATGCAAAGGAATTGGCCAAGTGTTCCATCGAGCGTTTCACGAGAGCTCCCACACTCATTATTGCTAGTGTCACAAGGACTGAGCATTCCAAAACATACAGACGAGAGTGAAAACAGAGTTGAAGGCAGACTTGGCAATCCAAAGTTTGGGCGCTGCCATACAGAATGTTCTGCTTGCCGCGCATTCCCGAGGCTTGGGTGCTTGCTGGTTCTGCGCTCCCGCCTTCTGTAAGGCTGAGGTGAGAAAGGTTTTGCGTCTTCCCGACGAATTCGAACCTCAAGCGTTAATTACTTTGGGGTATGCTGCTGAAAAACCAGAAGCGCCACAGAGAAAGCCGCTACGCGAGATTCTTGTTCACGTTCAGGGAGCAAAGACTCGCAATGAGCGGAATGAATGAACTGGAAAATTGGCTTTCAGGGCGGATAGGTTGTATTTTGTGGTTGTAAGTTGACGCCAACACAGCCTTAATTACGCGAATTCCTTCCTTAGCCATTGATGGGAGGCGTTTAGTTTGGAGAGCACACTGGAGATTTGTTTGAGGGAGGATTTGCGGTCATGAAGGCTGCAAATGATTTTGTCGTCTTCTTGAGGATTCAGGGATACTCTGATCGTGCAATTGAAGAAATCTGCAAATGGTATGTTTGCTCGACAACGGGAAACTCAAGTGGAAAGTTGCCTCTTGAGCCAAAGAATTAAGAAGAGCATTAGAAGCGGCGTTAACGAATTCAGTTTAATGCTACTTGGATTCTAGGTCTAGGATTCGATTAACAAGTTTGTCCGCTGCTTGGATGGTTCTGTGAGTTCTCGGGACGTTGATGAACTGTACTTCTTTGAATTGTTTGGTAAATCCTTTCACTTTCTGCCACAGAAGCTTCAATTCCTTGTTCTTGACCCTGTATTCACCAGTAAGCTGCTTGACAACAAGTTCGCTGTCCAAATGGCAGGTCACCGTTTCAGTTTTCAACTTTGCCGCAGCCTCTAAAGCTGCAAGAAGCGCAAGGTATTCGGCTTGATTATTCGTGCAATTCCCAGCGTAACCGGAGCTTGAGGTTACGACTTCGCCTTTTTCCGATTGTATTATGAATGCGAACGCCGCTGGTCCCGGGTTTCCCCTTGCACCACCATCCGAAAAAATCACCAGGTTTTTGAATATCTTCTATACCCCGATTCTTGTGTCTTCTCGTTACTTTACTGTGTGTTGAGGGTCTTTTTTGTTTTTCTTCTTGATTAGTCAATAATTTGATGAGAGTTAATGAAATCCATTGTATGATACATTTGACAATCGCGACTCATAGGCAACAGTGTACGTTTTGAAGTTTGTAATATTATATAAGTACTAAATCCTCAAATAAGAGAATTGAATGTGGATAAATTAGCTGTTTATTTGAGGATGGAAAGCCATGACCACAGAATCGAATGACATTGAGAAAGCCGCAATGGAACTAGTCATGGTTGACGACCATGAACGAAAGAGGCAGTTAGCGAAAACAATCTTTGATTCTGCTTATGACAACGGTGCTTACTCGGCGAGCATCATGAATTTTATATGGCTCGCGGCAGGGGCGAATTCGGCGGTTTCACAGTCCCCGCGATAAACCTGAGAAGTATGACTTATGATTTGGCTCGAGCAATATTTAGAGTGGCGAAGAGAAACGGGGCTGGGGCATTTGTTTTTGAGATTGCCAGGTCTGAGATTGGATATACCAATCAACCGCCGGTTGAATATGCAGGTGAGGTGATGGCAGCAGCGGCAAGGGAAAACTACTCGGGTCCAGTTTTTATTCAAGGGGATCATTTTCAGGTCAACGCCGCCAAGTTCAAAGAGAATCCTGGTAAAGAAATTGAAAGTCTGCAGTCGTTAATCTCGGATGCGATTAATTCGGGTTTCTATAATATAGACATTGATTCATCTACTCTTGTAAACGTATCCACCCCAGATTTGAAACAACAGCAGCTTCTGAACTATGATGTCTGCGCAAGGCTTACACAGTTTATTCGTCGTGTTGAGCCGAGAGGCATTACAATCTCGGTAGGCGGAGAGATCGGTGAGATTGGGCATCAGAATTCCACACCTGAAGAGTTACGCGCTTTTATGGCTGGTTTCAAAGACAAGTTGGGCGATGGTATTGTCGGCATAAGCAAGATTTCAGTTCAAACCGGAACAACTCACGGCGGCATTGTTCTGCCTAATGGGTCAATCGCACAAATCAAGCTTGATTTTAGCACGTTGAAAACTCTTTCCGAAATCGCTTGCAAAGAATTCGGATTGGCCGGGGCTGTGCAGCATGGAGCATCAACTCTGCCTCCTGAGGCATTCCATAAGTTTGTTGAATGCCAGACAGCTGAAGTGCATTTGGCGACGGAATTCCAGAATATGATTTATGAATCGAAGCACTTTCCGGTTGCCTTGAAGAATAGGATTTATGAATGGCTAAAAATCAATGCCGCGGGTGAGGCTAAGCAAGGGGAAACTGAAGAGCAATTCCTTTACAAGACCCGAAAGAAAGCGTTGGGGCCCTTCAAGAAAGAGATTATGGGCTTACCGCAAGAGACGCGTGACGCAATTGCAGCGGAACTTGAAAATAAATTTGATTTCCTCTTCAAGCAACTCAGCGCCGTAAACAATCGCGCGTTAGTGAATAAGTACTGTAAGCACGAATAGACCAATCGATAAAAAGGGCGACAATATGAAAAGGCAAGTGCTTACGTCAAGGACGAAAGCCATGCTCTGATTAAATATTCTAGACTTGGGACTGAACTCAGTACTAAGTTGCTCTGTCAGACTTGGCTTCTGCTTTTGAGTTTTCCACAGCTTCCTGAAGAAGCTTTTGTGCTTGATAAGGTTCTTTCAGGGCTGCGAGACTAGGACGAAAGCCGTACATGCCACCAAAACCGTATCCATAGGGACCCGTTTGTGGACCGAAATTAGTGGAGCCAGCTGTCATGGCGTATAAGCTCCCAGTTCCGAACAACCTGTCAATTACCCCGATTTTGACGTAGATTTCTTGGATTTTGTCAAAATCAACAAATCGTGTGTCCAAGCCAATTGCCCCAGTTTGAGTGATTATGCGTTTATCTGTTATCACGTATTCGGTGTTACGATACCTGAGAAGCTGCCACAGAAACGGACCGATTGCAATCACAATTCCCACCATAACAAAAGGAAGGCCCATGATCGTGAAGAAGTCTGGTGCCCCAGCGGAAGAAGTGCTCAGTAACCAGAAGATAGAAAAGCCAAGGAAAAATAAGCCGAAAGGAACAGAGGCTAAGGCAGGCAGCACGAACGCTTTCTTCTCGGGTTTGCCGCTCCAAAGAATCTTCTCGTTTGTTTTTAGCAATCTATCCAGTTTAGGCAAGAAATTCCCTCTATGTCATTAATGGTTGTTGATCGCATAAAAAACTATCACTCTTCATTTTTCTCCTGATCGCCGTTTCTTGTTCTGATGGACAAAGTTTAATGCACATGCATTTCTTGCGGTGACGAGACTGTATTGGACCAAAATATAGTCTACCACCCGTAGTTTCATGAACATTGATACGCCCCTAGCCCATTTTGATTTCGCTTCAACAGCAGCAAATTTGTGGTTTAAATTGGCACTTTACTTGGCTTCTTAGGCGATATCCTTTCCACTTTCACAATTGCTCTGCTAACACCAGCCAGGGGCGGCAGCAGATGTGACAATGTTTGTTCGGCTGTGCATCGTCTAACTATTCCCTTAGAACTGATCTGAAACCAGCCATCTTTGTCTCTTTGAAAGGATTGCAGCACTTTTCCATCTTTGTTAAGAAATTTTATTATACATTCATCATTCCTCATGAACTCACCATCTTCACTTCCTCAAGTTCACACTCATTTTGCGTGACCTAGAATTTAGGTTTTGGTTTAGAACGGAATTCTCATGAACAAACGCCATAAAAACGCGTGAGAACCATCAAGGAAATCTGGCGACTTGCTCGCAGAAAACGAAACCAACTGCGCAAATTGGCAAATCACCCTTCCCAAAAAGCGAATAGCAACTTAGAGCATAAAAAACTATCACCAGCAGACTTACACTATATGCTTCCGCTGGCCAACTGCCTCTACTTTGAAACTAAAGACCTGACAGTATTCCTAAACTTCCTCTGAATTTCATCTTGCCTCGCAAGTTCTTCATCACTCATCGAAACCATACTGGCATACTCCAAGGCGCCTTGTTTAGCAAAATAATCTACATCCTCCAACTTGGAGATGGCCTCCTCATCCTCTTTGGCAACGCAACACTTCTCCCGCTCAACCGCAAGATCAGCTAGCTTGTCCAAAACCTTTTCATCAGTTTTTACTTTGTACCCAATTCTCCTAAGCGCCTCCAAAGAAGATTTAACACCCTCAATCATCGTTTCCTTACTGTTAGTTTGCATCCCAACGGCAAAGTGAAAAATCTCAGCCGTAGCCCGATAATAACTCTCAATAAGATGATCCACCCGTACCTCCTTGGAAACTTCAACCATATCCGCATCGCAGAGTTTTTTTATGTGATGATAAACCGTCTGAGGTGTCAAACTCAGTTCATCAGCAATCTTGCTAACCGTCATTTCCTTGGCACGGAGCAAGTAGAGGATTTTTCGCCGAGTCTCGTCGGCTGCAACCTTGAAAGCATCAGGATCAGTAATCGTCTTTATTGGTTTCATGTTGATATGCCTTATAACATTCCCAGCTACATGGATATAAAAGCGTTGTGCTATTAAAACCACAATCTTTTTAAACAACTTGCGTATTAGCATTAATACGTATATCTTAATGGTGTGACGAACGACATCATGGTGAAACCAAAATGAAAACAGCTCACAAGAATCTCACACAACCCAACCAAACGACTTCACTCGGGAGACTAACAAGTATCTTGAGGACAAAAACCACCCTCAACAACAAAACAACAAACTTCAATTTCACCGCAAAAGTGGCCACCCAAACGCGAGAAGGCCAGAGACTAATAACAGAAGCTGAAATAAGAAGATACCAAGCAGTAACTTACGCATATGCTGCACCCCCAAGATAACTCCATCTCTTTTTATATTATTATCCACAAGACAAAACAAGAAAAGAAAAAAAGGAACTTAGGAAAACTCTATTCCAAGTCCTAACTATTTTTCCCTCTTAACAACGAAAGCGATCTTCACAACTGCTCTATACTCAACTACCTTGTTATTTTCAACTTTGGCAGTGCACTTCTTAACATGGATACTCTTAATGCCCTCAATTGTCTTATAGCCGCTTCTTTCAATGCATTATCAGTTGCTTCCTTCCAACCAGCTGGCGACGAACCCACCAACTCTATAGTTTTCACAACAGCCACGAAATATCACCAGATATAGCACCGCACGTTACACACTTGAGCTTTTCGGAGCCAAAGAAAATAACAAGCCCACTTTACTCTGCCATCCATGCGAGAGCCAGCAACCGAACCGTTACGTCAGCTTTAGATGGACTAATGAAAACCTTCGCGAAATCTTCACTGAGCGAATTAGACTTTGTTTCCGTAAGGGCAACCTCAGACTGAAACTGCTTTTCCAACTGTGCACGATCCTTCTCCAACGCCTTCAAATTTTCTTCCGCATTTTTCTGGTCTCTCGCTTCCTTCCTTTCTCTGGCAATTTCCCTCGCACTCCTTGTCGCGCGCGTGCTCGACTTTCGACCAAGGAAAGAACTCAACAAAGTCTCACCGATGGACACTGCAACTTGAACCTTTTGACTCTTTGATTGCGCCCTTTGATTCTCCAAATTCATTCTGGCTTTTCTGAGCCTCTCATCCAGCCTATCGAACGTTGACCGATACTTCTCCCGTATCTTCTCAACATGCTCGTCCCTCTTCTCCCTGGAAACTTGCTGAAGTCTAATCCGAAAATCCCGCTCAGTCTCCTCTGGCATTGACAACTCGTTAAGTTGAATACTCTTGAACAACTGAAGTTTTTGCGTTCTCACAAGCCAGTTTTCAAAATCCTTCTCCCAAACATTATAGTTCGTTGCCTTCAAGGCAGCAGAAGGCAGCTCACCGTAGGCAAAGTCGCCCGAAGGCAAACTCTTTAGATCTGAAATCTTTATACCTGCTTCTTTCGCATTGTCCCAATCAACTGGCATCGGAGTGTCGGTAACAGGGATCAAGAACACCAGTTCTTTTGCCATGTTGACCCCAGCTTTTCGATCACTAAAACACACCTGGGCAGCTCCAACAATCATTGGACGATACGCCAAATTCAGCGTGCCCTCCTTACTTCGGTCGTAAGGCAAAAAGTACTCCTGCACATCAGGCGGAACCATCGGTTTTTCGCCTGACCTACTTGTAACTGATCTGACCGCTGCACTTTCAAGAACCCCTAACCTTCGAGTTCCAGCGGGTGACAATCCTACTCGATGTTTCTTTAGTGGTTCAACAAGAATCTTAATCTGCTCTCGTGTTAAAGGTCCGCGCAGATAAGACATCGCCCACCTAGTCTCAAAAACCGCTGGAGCGTCTTCATGAACATTATTCATTAGAAACACCCTATTCCCCAAACCCGACAACATTTGATCGAAATACCGCCGATTGAACTGCTTTTGACCCGCGACCGCAGCTCCTTCAAGCCCATCCAACACGCGTTCCTTATCACGCTCTGTCTGCAACCGACCAAGAAACCACGTACCCGCATTTGACAACGCCTTATAATCCAAATCAATCGGATTCTGAGTAGCCAACAAAACGCCCAACCCAAAAGCGCGAGCCTGCTTAAGAAGCGTCAACAAAGGAAGCTTAGATGGAGGATTAGCCACTGGAGGCAGATACCCAAAAACCTCGTCAATGTACAGGATCGAGCGCAGGCTAGTCGTGCCAGACTGCGTTCGCATCCATCCAACAATTTGATTCAGCAACAATGACACGAAAAACATACGCTGGGAATCACTCAAATGCGCAATGTAGAATATCGAAACCTTAGGCTTTCCGGTAGACGAAAAAAGCAGTTCATTAACATTCATTGAATCGCCTTCAAGCCAAAGGCCAAACCCCGGAGCAGCAAGAAGATTATTCAGCTGCATGGCTAAAGCAAATCTTTCTCTAGATGGGTAAAATGATTCCAAGTCAAGAACGCCAATTCGCTTCATCGACGGGCTCTGTATCAGCTGAATTAAGCGACCAAGATCTAAATCTTCACCACGTTGCCACGCTTCAGAGAAAATAGTTGACAAAAAAATATGCTCCCTAGACCTGATGGGGTCCGCCTCAATTCCAAGCAAACCCAGAAGACTCGTAACTGTAATATTAATCGACTCATGCAAAAGCTCCGAATCCTCCAAAATTGCGGACGGAGGAACAGAAAACGACTTCATAATTGATACTGGCACGCCCGCATTACTACCAGGAGTATAAACTACAAAATCTGCCGAGTCCCGGAGACGCTGAATACGCTTTCCATCCTGACCCCACTTCGAAAGCCCACTTCTCCAAAGATCCGCCTGCTGACTCGCAAAATCTTGGACAGAAAGCCCCTTCTTCAAAGCATCTTCCTGATTTACCCAAGGCACAAAATCCCTGCTTTCCAAATTCGGAAAAGTAAGCAACAAGTTTGTAATGTCCCCCTTAGGATCAATCACAATCGAAGGTATGTTATCCAACGCAGCCTCTTCCAACAGAGAAATGCAAAGGCCCGTCTTCCCACTTCCAGTCATGCCTATGCAAACGCCGTGAGTGACCAAATCCTTTGAATCGTAAAGCAACAAGTCCTCCAACCCAGCTCTCTTGGCAAGGTCGTAGAGACGACCCAGATAGAAAACTCCAAGTTTGTCAAAATCCACCATCTCGCCAGTCTCTCCTCGTTCAACTTAATACTCCCGCAGCAAGGTTATATTTTTTTGTGTGACCACAATGATGAAAAATCCAAGTCAAGAAATCCCTCGTCATCCGCAAAGAACTGCCAGTAGGCAAAGAAAATCTTGACCAATTATCAAATCTAAAATAGAGAAAAATTAGGCACGGTCCACAAAAAAAGTGCCATGCAGTTTCGATAGATTTTTAGTATTCCACTTTTCGTGGCAGTTTCTTTGCTTGTTCTACCCACTTCTGCACTTGCATCATAACAGGCGGTTTACGAACGAGTTTCTTTTCTTTGTTGATTTCCAAAATCTTTTGGAACAGGTTTTCTGCTTTCCTGTTGGCAAGCTCTGCGATTGTATCCACACCCGCCTCCTCAAGAAGGTCTGAGTATTCCTCACCAACACCCTTAATTCTCATAAGGTCTGCCAAGTTAACCCATTCAAGTAGCATCTTTTCAGGAATGCCCGTTTTTGCAGCAAGTTCTTCACGTGCCTTAGCCATACAACCCGCTTCAAGCAGTTTTTCAGTGGTCTTTATTCCGGCAGTTGCGAGTTTCTCTTTGTAGGTCGCTCCTACACCTTCAATCTTTGCTATACTCGTCAATTTACATCACAACACCGTCTTTTTGAATACCTTGTATATAGCACTTTTGAAGAAAAGCTACATCGAAAGGAAAAGCAAGCAAACATACACCTGAAAAGTTTTGTATACTAAGCCATTTAAACCAATTTCCGGAGGGAAATCCTGAATGGCAGAAAAAGCTACTCATGTAATAAAGGAACTCATAATCAGCTTTATCGGCTTGATAATTGCACTGATTTTCAGCGCTTTAGCATTGGGCATAGCCAACTGGGGAATAGGCTTCTTCGGAATTACTGGCGATGTAGCAAAAGGAGCTGCAATAATTGCAGTAGCAATAGTCATCGGTCCGACCATAGCAGCCTTCGCCACAAAGAAATACTTCTAAACATCAAAACTTAACAATCCCTTTCCGCCTTTTTTTCAACCCCTGTGTACTTCAAGTAAGTTTATCAGGTTCTTTACCAGATGCACGATAACTAGAGTACACATAAACCCCAAAAAACAAAACAGAAATCAAAACCAAAAAAACAGAATAGCCTCGATAAGGATAAGTCGTCGTCTGCACGCCTCCAGAATTCATACCAACCTCATAAGAATAGGTCCAGTATGTACCCAACAATGAAACAAAAAGACTAAGAAACGATGCGTACCGGATTCGCCCCCAAATAGTCGACCTGTCTTTCATACCCAGCTATACAACTCCACACATTTCTTAGCTTTTACTATTCAAGGTTTGTTTGTTACTTGCGGAAACAGAGCAAGATGAATCAACTTAAAGGGAAAGAACCACGAAGACTTAACTGAAGCCCTCTGGCTTTCTCGTCTCCATCGCCAAGAGAGGAATTCGTAAATTAGCAAAAAGCATTTTACCTTGCCAGCTAATAGAAACTCGGAAACAAAAGGTGTCACAATTGGCAGCTCGATTTAGACCGCCAAACGATAATAGAACATTTGACGAAAACAATGAACACATACCTTCAGCCGAGAACACATCTGTTCCACAACAAACTCAAGAGCCCCAACCTTCCAAAGAAATCATAACAAGTTGCCCAAGATGTGGAGCACCGATCCCTCCTAACCAGGAAGACGTAGTTTTCACTTGTCGCTACTGCGGGTTCACCGTAGCATTCGCGGATAAGGACGAGATAAAAGTACATAGCATGCTTGAAAACAATCTGCGAGTTCAACAAGCTGTTGAAACAGCTCAGAAATACATGGACAAAGGAATCTTCAGATCAGATGTTGCAGAAAACGCCAGGATAACAGACGTAAAACTCCGATACCTACCCTTCTGGACCTTCCCAGTCACTGCCAACACAAACTGTTCGGGGGTTACAGGAGCAGGACTACAAGGAGAAATGCAACAACTCCAAAATGCCTTCGGTGACAAACAGGCAACAAAAATGTCACGGTTCGGCAGCTTGCTTAAGGCCGGCGCCAGCGCCTTCTTTGAAAGCCAGCAGCAAAACAGACAACCCAAGACTGTTTCTGTCTCTTTCTCTTCAAACTACACATGGCCAATTCTATCAAGGAAATCCACGATCAAAGAGATCAGCTACTATAATGTTCCAATCGCACGAAAGATTCCATTCGACGTTGGAAGAATACCCCCAGACGCCGAACTCCTAAGAACTGAATATACCCGAGAAGAAGCAAAACTCAAAGTGAAAGCAGAAGTCGAAGCCAAAGAACGCGGAATCGCAAGCGGAAAAGTCGACACACTTCAATCCTGCAACATAAACACAACCATAGGCGAGGGAGAACTAGTTGTCGCTCCAGTCTGGTTCGTAAACTACACGGTAAAAGGAGATAACTACACGGTCCTGATAGACGGAGCAGAAGGCAAAGTCTTAGGTGGCGGAAAACCGCTCTTCCACTTTTGAGAAAGGTGACCAAAGAAAACGCCGCAGTCCGTTCTGGTTCCTTTACAAAAACACATCCACAAGCCAATGCAAGGGCTGAATTACAATGTACTTTGAGTTTGAAAAGAAGAAAAAGCAAGTGTGATCGCGCCTGGCTCATTTATCGAACAGAAAATAACGCACGGTCGCAGCGTTAGCTGAAAGAAGAAGAAACTACACCACATGACACTTCTTCAATTGCAGACAGAAAAACTAGCAGAAGAGATCAAGTTCAATGAAAGCGCAAAACACATTCTCAGCCTGCACAAAGTTATTATCTGTTTAAGCCCAAAGAAGTATTGGCGTTACAACTTGAGTGACCCCAACATACCCCGGCATTCTCCAGGCAACTTTAGAGTCCAAAGAACGGGGCTACCCATGGGCGCCCGTGGACCAATGATCGTTAAACGGGATGGCCAGGTTGAACCATTCAACCGTGTTAAGATGATAGAAAGCATGCGAAATGCGGGAGCAAATCCGCAACAGGCAAGTCTCGTGACAAACCGAGTCGTCACTCGTCTCCAGCCAGGACCACCCATTCCCTCTCGGCAAGTATCTACTATGGTCGCGCGGTCACTGTCCCACGTCAATCCAACCGCCTCGCGAAACTATGTAGATACTCGAGACCAGAAACTGGCCTACAATGAAAGAGCAAACCGCCTATCGGCTCAAATTGCAGCCATCAACCAGCAAGTCAACAGCGCAACACTCAGAATAGGCAACCTCGACAGCAAAATCCAAGCTTTACCCTCGCGCATCGCTCAGATCAGAAAAAGCAACTTTCGGGTAATGAGTCATCTAGAAACGGATCAAGCCACTCTATCCGATGAATGGCTGGGACTCAGCCCGGAACTTCGAAACACCGCTAACCTCAAAGGAGAAGTCGTTCGCAACCAAGTCCGAAACCTTCAACAAATCCTCACCAACAAACTAAGACTGCCCGACTACAATGTTAACAGTCTACAAGAGATCGAATCGGCAATCCCGCAACTGCGATCGACCCTCTCAGAGATCCAAAGCTCAATAGCCAATGCAATGTCCCCAATGGAGCAGAAATTTGAGACCATCAACCAGGACGTTCAACAAGCAGAAAACACCCTATCCTTACTGCAAGGCGCATCTTTTCCCTGGGAAGAAGGCGAAACCCCAATACTAGCCATAAAGGCAAAAGACCTCAACAGTGACCTCGAAGGCGTTATCACCCTAACAAACCTCAACTTCATATTCGAACAGGAAAAAGAGGTTGTTCTAAAGAAAACCCTCTTCGTGGTCACAGAGAAAAAAACAGTTCGAGAAGTAAAAGTTCAGAAACCGATTGGCATGATAGCGAGTCTGATTCACGGAAAAGTGGGATTCTTCAAAGGATCAGGATTATTCGTCAAATTTGCCCCGGAAAGCGGAATCCAAGAAATGAAATTCGACACAAGCAGCGAGGACGCAGATTGGATAACGAAAAGCTACAATTACATTAACTCAGGTCAAGCGGAAAACGAACTTGCAGCAGCAGCCCCTCCCGCAACAAAGGAACAAGAGACCCCACAACTGGTCATCTGTAAAGTCTGCGGTGCTCCTTACACTGAAAAAATCTATCGAGGCCAGACTTCAATCAACTGCAAGTATTGCGGAGCGGTCGTCTCAATCAAGTAGTTAACAAAGTAGCCCACGGTTCTTCATGCATGAGACTCCACAGACAATATACTACTTTAGGAAAAACAGAACCAAAGTCTATGCTCTTCTTCCGACAGTTTTTTTAAGCAAGAACACTGACTAACAGCAGTGGTCAAAATGTCATTCATTGAAAAAGCGAAGAAAAAACTTGGTTTCGGCGACGAAGCCAAAGAGGGAGACGAAAAAACTACTACATCTGGCACGAGCACTATTGACAAAGTAAAAGACAAACAGGGAATACTTTCCAAAATTCAAGACATTCTGACTTTAGGGTATTCAACAAAAGAAGACCTAAGAGAAGTCGACAAGAAACTACGCGATACCTATTACGGAGAGTTCAAGGGCATGCGACATAAATGGGAAGAAATCTACTTGGAAGCCCTTAATGCAAAACAAGAAAACGGAGCAGACTACAAGAAAGTCATACAGGTAATGGACAGAGTTGCCGAAAAAATCAATCGAGCAGACTATGGATATTCAGGACTAATGGACCGCAAAGGACACGTAAGGGAGAATGAACTCGCTAGAGTATTTGACTACGACAAAGCACTTGGAACAGAAATCGACGGATTAAACCAGTCAATCGAAGAAATGAATGGTCTTGTTGAATCCGAGAGCTGGATCGACACACCTCCAAAAATCCGCTCGATAAAAACAATGCTGCTTGACATCGAAAGCAAATGGGACGACCGAGAAAAAGAATTTAGACCTTTGGAGGTTTGATAAGAGATGCCAATAATTGAAAAAGTTTCATGGGACTACGCCGGAGCCGAAGACATCGCCTACAGATTCCCAAAAACGAGTCTGAAGTACGGAAGCCAAGTAATCGTAAAAGAAAATCAGTGGGGCGTGTTCTTCAGAGACGGAAAAGCATACGACGTCTTCGGACCCGGAAGGCACACCATAACAAGCGCAAACATACCAATCCTGGGAGAAGCACTACAGAAACTCGGGATCGTCGGAGACGTTTTCGATTGCGAAGTCATATTTGTAAGCAACAGCCAATTCAGAGCAAATTTCGGCGGAAGCGCATACTCCGCACCCAGCGGCGACATCAAATATCAAGCTGAACTCGGCTTCTTCGGATACACACTCTACAAAGTTGAAGAACCAAAAGTATTCGTCGCGGAATTCTTTGGAAATAGAGGAGCCAGCTCTTCAAGAGATATCGAAAACTACATAAGGGGTTTCATAAACGAACGCGTGATAGACCAGTTCGGAGAACACGACATCTTCCAACTCGTGAAAAACGTCGACGAAACCACAGACGTCGTATCCCTAAAAATCAGCGACGAAGCACAGCGAATCGGGCTAAAAATCATAGACTGTGTCTTTGAAGGAGTGAAAGTCCCCGAGGAAGCAAGACGGTTCGCCTCAGGCATAGGCCAACAAGCTATGACAATGCAGTACATGAAAGAAACCGCATCCGAACTAAAGAACTCCGGCGGCGGAGGAGCAGCTGCAGCAGGTCTTGGCGCAGGTATAGGTTTAACGATGCCCTACATGATGGCACAACAAATGCAACAGCAGCAAGCGCAACCCCAACAGGTCGTTTTGTGCCCCAACTGCGGAGCTAAAAACCCAGTAAGCTTAAAGTTCTGCGGAAACTGCGGACAAAGCCTAGCTCCAGTTGCTAAAGTGATTTGCCAAAACTGTAAAGCTGAAAACCCCGCAACAACGAAATTCTGCGGAAACTGCGGAAAACCACTTGCAGCCCCAGCCGAAATCACATGCGCAAAATGTGGAACGAAGAACTCCCCAGGAACCAAATTTTGCGGAAATTGCGGAGAAAAGCTATAGCCTTCACCCTTTTTCCCTATCTTTATGTATCCCCAACAACCTTAACCTCGGTTTTTCCTCTCAGCACACATGTCCAAAACAAGCTTAGTTTCCAATATCTAAGGGGACTAAAGAAAACCTAAGTGGTTTTCACTGCAAAAGCTTTTCTACAAGAACAAACATCAACAATGATTCGTGAAACTCATGCCAGCAAAATTTCAAGTCTATAAAGACGAAGAAGGAAAATACCGATTTCGACTTCGCGCCGAAAACAATGAAATCATAGCCGCAGGCGAAGCATACGAACAACATGCAAGCTGCTTAAAAGGCATACAAAGCATCCAGAAAAACTGCAATTCACCGATCGAGGATCTGACCGCAGAAGGCGAAAAAATAACCAATCCAAAATACCAACTGTACAGCGATACAAAAGGACTTTTCAGATTCCGTCTCAAAGCTTCAAACGGAGAAACAATTGCCCAAAGTGAAGGCTACGAAACCAAAGATACCTGTATGAACGGAATCGAGGCATTCAAGAAAGGCTGCGATGCAGAAATTGAAGATGAGACAGTTGCTGAGGAAGAAAACAAACAGGCTGTCGAAGCGCAGTCATCAATTGCCAAACCAGTCTCTGAAATCAACGTGTCCTTAACTATCAAGCGACCTGACAAGACAGTTTTTATTGGAAATAAGACACCGATGGATTACGCATTGGCAATCATCACGGGGTTTTCAACAGGTGACGGTAAAGTGATGACTTTGAAAGCCAGAGGACAAGCAATAACAACGGCGGTCGATGCGGCTGAAATAACCAGAAAACGCTTTCTAAAAGACCTAAAAATAGACAAAATCGCAATAGGAACAGAAGAAATGCCTCCAAGAGAGGGCGAAACAAGACCGCGAAAAGTATCAACAATTGAGATTGTGCTTACAAAAGGCTAAACACGTTTCCATCCTAATCCCTTTTTTGATTGCACACATTTTTCGACAGTAATCCCAAAGGATGTTGCGCTAACATACATTTTCCAGAAAAAGAACTCGGATATGCTGAAAAAGTTATATGGGCTTCACCATAATACTCTCTGAGGGAGACAGCATGGCTAGCGAGTTTCTAATATCATTAGGTCTTTGGTTTGTCCGAGCATTCATTTCAAGCTTGATCTGCATACTAATTGGATACATCGGGATCAGAAGCATCACGATACTGACGACGAAAATCAAAGAGTTCGAAACAATTAAGGCTAATCCAATGGCAACCGGCCTTTTCGTCGGCGGCTTTTTAGTATATGCTGGTCTAGTCATCTACGGTTCCATGGTTAACCCCTTTTTCTTATCACAGTCAGTAACTATTGGATCCTACTTCAATCTTCAACGACTCCTCGTCGTAATCATCAGCTTCTTTGTGAGTCTGTTCTTCGGTGGATTGTTCTATCTGATTTTTGCAAAGCTCGATCCTTTCGGTATTGACCTAGACGACATAAACAAACATCCCCTAGCAATCGGTGTCTTCCTATTCTCCTACGAGGTCTTCTTAGGACTCATCATGCTTGCAAGCTTAACAATTCCCATAGGGTAGTTGAAGACGGAAATGATTTGCAAGCGGTACCTTCCTCTGCTCCTACTTCTGTGCACGTTATTTGTTGTTGTGAACAAACCATCAAGCGCGCTCCAATCCTCGGACTTCTATATACAAGGCGGAGATTGGTACGACGACTGGGGAATAAACAGAAACAACTATGCAGGTCCAGACGGGTACCTTCCAAACATTGCATTTGAAACACTCGGGGAGAACAGAGAGCTTGCTTACGACATCGGTGTATGGTTCCAGAACAACTATCAAATCGAAACCGACAGGGCAGAAGCAATACTGAAATATGTGCAAACATGGACAGAATACGGATACGACAGCGACAACGTATTCATGAATGATATTCCCCAAGAAGAGTGGGCATGGAACGCTGACGAAATGGCAAACACATTTAACGAAACAACAGGCGCCAAAGCAATTGGAGATTGCGAAGACATGGCTTTTCTATGCGGAACAATATATGTAGCAGCGGGGTTCGAAGCCACTGTAGTGGATGCAACCGATCACGCCGCCCTGTTGATCTGGCTACCCGAGTTCCCCAACGCAAATTACTACTGGGATCTGCCAAATGACGATCGAGATGCCGGCTGGATATGGGTTGAAGCCACAGGTTCCTCCAATCCTCTGGGCTGGACACCCCCAGACTTTGATGACGGCGGATGGACCGCCTATTCCATAGGACCTTTAGAATTTGTTCCAGACCCCCAACCAACTGAACCCACTTCAACTGGTTTTTCTTCAATTGACTTTGAAATCCTAATCGCGATTGCCGCCGTAATATTTTCAATAATCCTTGGTTACATAAAATCGAAAACGAGATAAAATTTCCCCCGAAAAGTACATAGTAACCGAACAAAATCAAATCTGGGTTCTAACGCTACAATGTAGAAATCCCTACTATCTTTAACTTGTCAGATCGATACCTGTCGCTCGCAACTTGTTGTTTTATCTGCAAAGAGCAGAAGTTTAGCTAGGTTTTTCCTTTTGCCTTTTGTATTCTATTTGCCAGTTCAAAATCCAACAGAATGGGCGAATTGCCTTTGGAGGGTCTTTTCCCTTTTGCAATAAACACGGTTGCTTCGTCATAGACAGATGAACTTCCTGATAATAGCGCCACCATATCCGCCATAAAATACTTATTTTTTTCATTTCCTTCTAAATTAGCGAAAATAGATGAGTCATAGAATATCTTCCATTCCCAACCCATGCTGGTGTCGCAGCTTACACTGGAATTTCCGGTATTGTTGTCGTTCACGAAAGCTGCATCACATTTCTTTATTGTTCCAATAGCAAGAAAAGCCAATTCCTTGTCAAAGTTCGCTTCGACAACTTTAACATCAGAGGCGTCAATTGCTAAAGACCCCTCAAAATGGTTCTTGCCCTCTCCAAATCCATTTAGCCATTTGGGACGGTGCATTACTATCTGTTCTAATTTAGGTTGTTCTCAATAAAATGATTTTTGGTAACGCTTCGTAAGGTGACTCTACAAGCAGGAAAACCGAAGGTTCTCAACTCAAAAGAGGATCGTTGAGTAAGTCTACTCTTTTTTTCTTATCTCTAAGAAAATGTCAAAAGGAAAGAATGGTCGCTTCGAAGGATGGATTCTTATATCGCCTGAACCGTTATTGAAAACCAACGGATACTCTTTCACTAGAATTTTGACAAACTCTGCCACAGTATTCATGGCTTGAGTCAACTGTGTTTCTTTTGTCTCAGACGGCATTAACGTCACCAGAGAAAAAGAATATTCAACTTTGCCTTTAAGTCTATGGAATAAATCGCAGTTCAAGCGGGGCTGATTTGTGACTAACGTTGCAACTGAAACGGAATCCATCACGCTTTGCATGCCAACTTTTGAGATTCAGGTTCGCAATCAAGTCATTTTACGTTCAAGTTTTTTGAACAGCCTGTTCAAAGGCATTTTGCTAATTCCCTCAACTGTTCTACAGGTGTACAGCAGAATACGAAAGGAGAGCGAAGTGAAATGGTTCAAGACTATCCAGATCGAAATTCAAAACAAAATCATAAAAGGCCTGCTCGATACGATCGTGCTCGAACTTCTCACAAACAACCAATGCACGGCTATCAGATAATCATCAGAATCCGCAATTGCTTTGGAATATATTATGGCCCAGGCACGGTCTATCCTCTGCTAGATGCTCCAGAGAAGAAGGGAGTTCTGAAGAGTGCATGGAACACGGATTCTGAGAGCCCCAGAAAAATCCGAGAAACAAGGCGACGTGCATGGTTCATTATCAAAAATTGGCGCGCAAAGACAATCAGCCGGTGGGAATCTTACCTATCAGAAATAGTTAACCGCTATTAACAAGCCTTAATTAAAGTCAAGGAAAACATGCGTCTCTGAAAACTAATGTTTGAAGACTTTAGTATTCTAAATTTCTACATCGTCTTTTTCGGTTTCTTCGCAGTCATAGTTATTGTTGTTATGATAGCCACAGTTTATCTAGCAAGAGCGAAAAAGAAGAGTGCTGACATTGATGACAAAGTGATTAGAGAAAAAGAGATTGTCAAAGAGATAGTCATGGTTCCTTGCGTGTATTGTGGGTCGCTAAATCCTCAAACCTCATTGTTCTGTAGCACATGTGGAGCAGGAAGAAAAGCATAGGACTGCCATCTGGCAGGTAATCATTTGTTCCCTGTTTTCAGAAAAATGAAAGCTGATCTTAAGAGCACCTGCTGCTACTTTTCAGTTTTCTGCTTCTGTATGATAATTATTAGGGTTTAATCTTGAAAAAGTTATATAAGCACTTGCAAGAGAATCAGCTTTTCGTTGGTCTATATGGTTGACTGGAATCAGTTCATTACGGATTTCCTAAATCCCCCAAACACGTATCAGTCGTTGACTATTGATCGTGTTTTGGTGGCTTTGATTGTTACTTTCATTATCAACCTGTTTATTTTCTACATCTACCGAAAGACTTTCAAGGGTGTGATTTACACTCGAGAATTTAACGTGGGTCTGGTTCTCACGGGCTTGGTTGTAACGTTGGTTGTGTTGCCGATCAGTTCGAACATTGCCTTGTCTTTGGGAATGGTCGGTGCTCTTAGCATAATTCGTTTTCGCACGGCTATCAAGGATCCTAAGGATATTGTTTTCACGTTCTGGTCAATAGCTGTTGGAATAATCAGCGGTGCGGGTTTGTACATGATTGCCATTGTGGGTGTTCCCGTTATTGGTCTATTGTTGCTTGTGTTGGAGCGAACAAGCTTTCGCGGTCCTGACCCGTATTTGTTGGTGATCCACTATGCGAGTGAGGCTGAGGATGCTGTTCAGGCAGCTCTTCCAAGATATAGGCTTCGATCTCGCACCGTTAACGCTGATGGCGTGGAGTTTATGGGAGAAGTAAGAATGAATTCCAAAGAGCAAATTAAAGTGGACGAAATAATGAAGATAAAAGGTGTTAAAGACGCCTCGCTAGTGAGTTACAGGTCTGATTCAACCTAAGGACTTACTAGACCGCAGTCAGAAGGACACAGCAGAACAAAAACCTCGGGAAAGGTGAGCATATTGAAAAACCGAGCCTTTGCCGTCTTGATCGGGCTGCTTTTGCTAATGTCAGCGCCTGCTGTCGCATGGGGACAGTCAGACGGTGGATTGGTGCTCAATGAGTTCATGGCTGACAACGACGGTGCAGTTCCCGGACCGTACATGACTTTTCCAGATTGGATTGAAATCTACAACAACGGGAACACGCTGATTGATTTAAGCGGAATGTGCCTCACCGAGGATTTTGCAAACGTTCCATGGAGGTTTCCAAACGGTACCAGTTATAGCCCCTGGAGATTTCCTTCTAGTCTGGGGCAACAGAGGCTCCGAACAGGATATGCTTCACACGAACTTCTCACCAAACGCGGGCGGAGGAACCTTGACGTTGTTGGCTGTTGACGGCACCACTGTGATCGACCAGATAACATTCGACAAGCAGATCAGGGACGTGTCCTACGGCCGAGTCCCTGACGGAAGTTCCACCTGGAGCTACCTAATAACCTCCAGTCCGAACGAAGCAAACGTGCCGAACCCTCAAAACGGCATTTCAACAACCTGGCCAATCTGGGCTTTTATCGCGGGGTCTCTTGTCGTGTGCGTATTAATCGTAGTAGTCGGGAAGAAACGAGGATGGGGGAAAACTGATGCCCAACAAGCCACGTTTGAGACATGAGCTCAAGTACAAAATCGATCGTCTGCAGTTCGACGTTCTACGAAAGAACCTTGCCACAGTTCTCAAGCCCGACCCCAACATGGGAACCGCCGACCGATATCATATCAGAAGCCTGTACTTTGACGACTTTAGAAACTCAGCTTTCTGGGAAAAGCAGGCGGGAACCTACAAGCGAGAGAAGTACCGAATCCGCATCTACAACCGCAGCGACGCATTCATCAAATTCGAACGGAAAACCAAAATCCACAACTACATCCTCAAAGATAGCGTACGAATCACACGGGAAGAAGCCGAACGAATCATCGCCGGAGACATCGGTTTCCTAGCTGACTCAAAACACAAGCTACTCAGAGACTTCTACCGAAAATCTCGTTGCAACTTAATGAAGCCCGTGGCAGTCGTAGAGTACGATCGAGTTGCGTACGTTCACCCGGTCGGCAACGTTCGGATAACCTTTGACACCGGGCTGCGTATGGGCTTAGCAGCAATTTCATTCTTCGACCCAAACGTCTGCACCATGAGTATTGTCAAGGAGTCAGATGTTGTTCTAGAGGTAAAGTACGATGACGTGCTTCCTCTATTCATCTGCGGTTTGTTTCCCGACACGATTAATCCACGATCTGCTATTGGCAAGTTTGTCATGTGTAGAGAGCAACACGTGACAGTGACAGGCAATTCTGCTTGTGCTTTGACGTGCAAGGAAAGCGAATAATATGACCTACTCTTTGCCTAATCCTGCCAAGCAATGTTCTCTTTTTCTTCCAGAGAGAGTCTTTATTCGTTCCGAAACGCTTTCGCCAAAGGTATTTAGAGCCTGCTGTAGTTGAGTTAGGACATGGATAAGGGACTTGTAATCGTAACCATCGCATGTATTGCCATGCTGGCGTTTCTTGTAGGATACCAGCTATCTATCGGCAGTCTGCCAAACGACAGACCGACTGACGACGGTGCCGACTGGGACAGCTCTATCGTTGTTGACTTAACGCTGAAGGGGGACACGATAGAGACTAGTCATTCTGATCCCGTAGCCGTCGAAGGTAGCAGAGCGACAATCCTATTCGGGGGCACGTACAAAATAACCGGATCATTAAGAGATGGCCAGATTACAGTACACACAGACGATGAGGACCCTGTTAGGCTAATTCTGAACGGTGTAAACATTAACTGCTCCACAAACGCTGCGATCTCTATCATGGATGCGGAAGAAGCTTTCATAATTCTAGCCGATGACACCGAGAATTTCTTAGGCGACGGCGCAGCGTACGTTTTTGGCAATCCCGCCGAAGATGAACCGAATGCGGCGATCTTCTGCAAATCCGACCTCACCATCTCGGGCAACGGCGTGTTGAATGTAGTCGGCAACTATAATGATGGCATAGCCAGCAAAGATGGACTAGTCATAGAAAGCGGAACCCTCAACGTTAGGTCAGTTGATGATGGTATAAGGGGCAGAGACTACATCTTAATCAAAAACGGCGCCCTAGACTTGGACGTAGGCGGCGACGGCTTAAAATCCGACAACCCCGAAAACGCAACACTAGGAAATATTTCTGTTATGAACGGAACGATTAACATTGTTTCAGGAGGCGATGCCTTTCAAGCTGAGAAGAATGTGTTAATCACCGGCGGACGTTTCAACCTGAAGTCTGGCGGAGGGAGCAGCGGTAGTGCGGCAGGCAATGTTTCAACCAAGGGAATCAAAGGGCTTGCCAACGTGACGATTAACGGCGGCGTTCTTGAGATAGACTCAGCGGACGATGCTATACATTCGAATGGCACGATAACGCTGAACGGCGGGTCCTTCACTCTTTCAGCCGGAGACGACGCTATTCACGCTGACAATTTCGTGGAGATCAAAGGTGGAAACATCAATGTTGCTAAGTCCTTTGAGGGAATTGAAAGCGCCATTGTCACGATCAACAACGGGAATTTGCACATTATCTCGACTGATGACGGCATAGACGCTGTTTTTAATGTCGGGAAACCAAACTCCGGGGTCGTTTCTATCGTAAACGGAGCAATAGATATTGATTCAGGCGGGGATGCCATTCAAGCCGGAAAGGATGTCGTGATAGCTGACGGCGATTTCGCTTTGACCTCTGGAGGAGGCAGCGGCAACACTGTTGCGGCAGATGTTTCTGCGAAGGGAGTGAAGGGTGTTTCAAGCGTTGTAATTA
Source organism: Candidatus Bathyarchaeota archaeon (assembly GCA_963749465.1). Classification (GTDB taxonomy): domain Archaea; phylum Thermoproteota; class Bathyarchaeia; order Bathyarchaeales; family Bathycorpusculaceae; genus UBA11855. The sequence goes on from CAVVMH010000005.1 coordinate 84,716, forward strand.
GCGGTGGAACATACACCATTAGTTCGGCTGACGATGCTCTTCATTCAAACGGGGCGATAACCGTGAACGCGGGCTCCCTTGCTCTTTCGTCCAGTGATGATGCAATTCACGCTGACGGTTCTGTCGAGATTAGCGGCGGAGACATCAACATTGCAGAAGCATTTGAAGGCATAGAAGGTGCAGTTGTAACAGTCAACGGCGGAGACATCAGCATCATCTCAATTGATGATGGCATAGATGCGGTGGCAAGTGCTGGAAACTCAAACACGGGAGTCATATCTGTTTCGAACGGCGTGATAGACGTCAAGGCTGGCGGAGACGCAATTCAAGCCGAGACGGATGTTTTGATTACTGGCGGAACCTTCAAACTATTTTCAGGCGGAGGCAGCCTCAACCTCATCAGCAACGACTTTTCTGCTAAGGGCATCAAAGGAGTCGCAAGCGTGACGATAAACAGCGGGACTTTCACGATTGACTCCGCTGACGACACGATTCACTCAAACGGAAACGTGATAATCACCGGAGGCTCTTTCACTCTTTTGACAGGAGATGACACTATTCACGGCGGCGTATCCGTAGCCGTTAACGGTGGAAACATTAACGTCTTAAACGGTCCGGAAATTGGAGGCGAGCCGTGGGACACATCAATCGTTGTTGATGTGACTTTGAAGGGCAATTCGATCGAGGTCAGCGCATCTCGTCCAGTGTATGTTAGCGGCAGCAAGATTGTGATTAGGTCCGCTGGCACCTACAGAATCACTGGCACCTTGAACGACGGTCAAATAATTGTCAACACGAAAACCACCGGTGTTGTGAAACTCATCTTGAACGGCGTTCGCATTGACTGCTCTACGAGCTCTCCCATCTGTGTTTTAGATGCGGAGAAGGTTGAGGTCTTTCTCGAAGCAGGCACTCAGAATTTTGTGTCGGATGCATCTGTATATGTTTTCGGAAGTCCAGGTGTCGATGAGCCGAATGCTGCAGTTTACAGCCGATCCGACTTGACCATCTCAGGCACCGGGTCGCTGACGGTTGATGCGAACTACAATGATGGCGTGGCAAGCAAGGATGGGTTGGTCATTGAGAGCGGCACAATTGCTGTTAGTTCGGTTGATGATGGCATAAGGGGCAGAGACTACATCTTAATCAAAAACGGCGTCCTAGACTTAGACGTAGGTGGCGACGGCTTAAAATCCGACAACCCCGAAAACGCAACACTAGGGTACATATCCATTGAGAACGGAATGCTGGACATTGTTGCGGGTGGCGACGCCATAGCGGCACAGACAAACGTCTTGATTACCGATGGAAACTTCAATCTAAAGACAGGCGGAGGCAGCGGCGTCGCGGTCGGAGCCAACCTTTCTGCAAAGGGCATAAAAGGTGGCGCAAGCCTAACGATTGAAAACGGAATCTTCGCGATTAACTCAGCTGACGACGCGGTTCACTCAAACGGAGCAATAACGATAAACGGTGGCTCTCTTACGGTTTCAACAGGAGACGATGGCATTCATGCCGACGCGTCAATCACCATAAACAACGGAGAAATTGACATCAAGAAGTCTTATGAAGGCATTGAAGCTCCAGTTGTAACAATCAACAACGGAAATATCCACGTTGTCTCAAGCGATGACGGCGTGAACATGGGCGTCGACTCGGGAATCATCCCCGGAAATAACCTACCAGGTCAAAGATTCTCCATATACTCAGGAAGCTACTACCTATACATCAACGGCGGTTACCTTTCCGTTGATGCCACGGGTGATGGCCTTGATTCAAACGGCGCAATTGTGATGAATGGCGGCGTCGTGATTGTTCAAGGCCCCGCGTCTGACATGAATTCTGCCTTAGATCATGTTGCTTTCAACATAACGGCTGGCTATCTCGTTGCATCGGGAAGTTCAGGCATGGCGCTACCTCCCGGAGACCTGTCTAAGCAGTATTCGGTGATGATGAATTTCCAAACAGCAAACCAAGCAGGCACCTTGGTTAGTGTCCGCACAAGCAACGGAACCGAAGTGTTCACCTTCAGACCCACACGAAGGTATCAGTCAGTCGTCTTCTCTATGCCAAGTCTTTCACTGGGTTCAACCTATGACGTATATGTGGGGGGCAGCCACACCGGAATACTCAAAGATGGTCTCTACTTAGGCGGAACATACACTCCCGGAACAAAATACACGAGCTTCACAATCACCAACAAGGTTACCCGGATTGGTCCGTCAGGAGGGTTTCTCCCTCCACCACCATGAGAGTCCGCCTCCAGGAGCCACAGTGAAAGCACGCTCATACAAGGATAGAGTCTCCCTGAGGAGATCGCGTGAATGGGCGATGATGGTTTGTACACGATCGGATTTGATAGGCGCCGTCCTAGGGTTAGTATCCATACTTCTCAAGTCCGCACCTAAATAAGAAACGAATGGCTTCAATCGCTTACAGTTTTTCCGGGCTGACGCTGCTTCTTTTCCAGCTCACTCTTCACTTCATAGTCAACCAGAATCAAGCCAATAACCGTAAAAACAATTCCTAAGGCAAGCATCAATCCCAGATTTGATTTGCCAAAGTACTCGTCAAGCATAATCCAAGCGCTCCTGAAAACGAGTACTGAAGCAACCAAGAGTATGAGTTCTCCAGCAATCAGCTTAACCCAGCGCATAAGAGACTATTTGTTCGTATGCCCTTTAAAAGGAATAAGATTTAATCCAACCACATTTTGTTTGTTTCGGGGTTTCAGCTCTGCCCATATCTTGCTTTTCTAATGTTATCCAGTACTTCTGCTGTCACTTTGTTTTTGGTCAGGTTTCTGATTAGAATAACATCGTTTGGATTAAGGTTGAATGTTAGACTTATCTGGAATTTCTTTGCAACTAAGAAACAGTTTATCGCCCCGTCAAGTTTTCCATCTTCAAAATCGAGGTCTATCATAACATGAAGAGTCTTTCTCAAAGCATCCTTGATTTCGAAAAAGCTCGCTGCACTGACTATTGATGCGTCACCAGGCAATCCTTGTTTTTCCATTCTGAAGCCTCCAAGCGGATTGTAGCCTCTGTTAATAATTATGATTACTTCCAAAATCGACATATTGCTATAGGTGGGAAGAGTTTGCCCGTAGGCTTTGAAGAATTGCTTGCTTCTTGCGTTTGTTGGAATAGATTTTTTCCGAATAGTGTTCCCATGGTTGTCCAATCCGTAGCCTTTCTAAGCATAGGGCGCTGCAAATGGTGCATCCAATTATGGTGAAGGAGGGTACTGCGTCAAGGAAGGAGTAATTCACACGCACCATCTACGTGCGTAAAAGGCAGAGCGTGAATGTTGACGTCGTGATAGTTCGTTGTCGTGATCTTTCGGATTTTGGAATTATTTTTTAGTGAACACACAATCAAGTTTCGGAAAGATAAAAATACGTTTATCTGTATTCCTAAGTTGGGTAGTTCCCTTGGTTCTGAAGAGGTACAGGTTCTTTTTCCTAGTTGCAGCATCGTTCATAGCTGTAAACGCTGTTTTATCCTTGTTTTTTAACTTGTTTTTTTCGAGCATTTTTGTTATTTCACTCCTGGAATCGTTGGTTACTGGCCTCAGCTCTCTCTTCGCGTTCATTGTTGTTACTCGCCATTATATTCCCACTGCGCCGCCTCATTTCTGGTCGAAGTTCACACTGCTGGCGCTTATTCTATTCCTCTTATACGCTTCTTTGGGACTTGCGTTTGGGGAGCCGCTACTTCATGCGATGGGGTTTGAACTTGCCCCATTGCCTGTTAATTCTCCGCTTACCCTGAGCGAGTACGGGACTCTGTCTTTCTACACGTACGGGATTTCCTCGATAACCGACGGTTTAGTTACGTTAGCAATAGCGTATTTTCTGCAAAAGTACATGGTTCGCGGTCTTTTTTACGGCTTCAAACGTATAACCAAGTACAGGAATTTCTTTGAAGCCGACACAGACAAGGGCAAGTCGCCGATTTGGGTTTATGTTTTGTGGCTGCTCTTCTTGCCTTTTCCTCTTGAACAAGTTTTGTCGCCTAACACGGCTGGAGTCAGCGTTCTCGGAACCGGCTCATACCTGCCGTCACTGTTGGCGCTGTTCTTGTTATGGGGGCTTGGCTTGGCAGCGTTGGTTGGCATCGCAGGAAACAGGATTTTCAGGCTTTACGTGACGGTTCGTGAAACGTTGCTGTGGTTCTTGATCATCCAGTGGTTATCCTTAATCTTCTATTCGTCAATTATCTCGTCCAACCAGTCTAATACATTTGCGACAACTCTGCTTTTCCTTGTTAGAATCGTTTTCGCGTTCGGTCCTCCAGCCTTGATAACTGCTTATCTCTACAAGAGGGTGCTCGAGAAACGGTCGGAGACAGCAATTGTTGAGTATCTCAGGGAAAAAGAGAAACTGGAGACTGCAAGGATAGAAGTAAAGGCTGAAAAGTAGACGTGACTCCTCTGGTTTTGCTTATAAAGAAATTTGAGGGAGGCAGCGATGAAACTTTGCCGAATTCGCATTCGACGTTTTCGAACTCGTTTAGCGGAAGCATCTAACTTTTTTTGCTTCGAGCATCGCTTGCTTACGGGAGTTTCTTTCTATTTTATGTTCTCAATTTAGGTGTGCTTTTTAACGAGCGTCTCTAACCTGAGCGATCCTCTGTTCCGTTTCCTTTTCAAGCTTCTCCCAGAATTCATGGCACTCTGGGTGTGCGGCAGCATCGCTCTTATAATTGTTTTTGATCTGCCACAACAGCTTATGTTCTATTACCATCTGCCTGAGCAAATTGAAACTGTTATTATCGTACAAGCCAGTTGCCTCCCCACACAACATTGCATCGCATTGGGAATTAAGGATTTGTGACTGTCAAACCACAACAACAAGGCATTAAAAAGGTAAGGAGGCGTACAGTTGCCCGGCAGATCTTATCCAGTTACAGTTGGCAACAGTCACGAAGCCATGTTGTCGCGTTTAATAGAATGCATGGTTTTCCGAGCAATAGAGCTCTAAAAATTGTTGCCCTTCTTTTCAACTGTTGGTTCTTTTCGAGAATCGTCAAATTCGTCTTCTTCTTCCGATGAATCAATCGGCAGCGTTGCCTGCTTCTCCGCGTTCAACAGCATGTCAATAAGCGCTTTCTGGTCTACTTCCGCACGAGTTCTCCAATCCAGGTACAATTGCGCGTTGTCATCCTGAGTCAAGTAGCCATACCGAATGTAGCGGTCGATGTTTAATCCGACTTTCCAGCCTGGAAGCTTCTCACCCAGCAAGTCCTCGACATCTTTACGCAATGCTTGTCCCTTCTTGCTGATGATGTAGCCTATCGTCACCGCTAAACCAGCCAAATCGTCAATTCGCCAGCCAATCATCTTAGCTTCCTTCGGCGTCAAATCACCACGCAAAGTGACGTAAAACCGTGCTTTGTCATACTCCTCCAGTGTCGGTTTCGCAACTGGAGTTTTCTCTTCCTCAAAGACCGTCTTAACCTGCAAATCCAAATTCTTCAGATAGTCATCCAAAACATCGAGCACTTTCGGATAATCAGCGCCAAGCGTTTTGTGCAATTCCCAGCCTTTCACGCCAGGTTTCTGGTGTCGCCTGAAGAACAACATGTGGGTGGCACGTTTCACTTTGGCCGCGTAAACGCCTTTACGTTTGCTCAATCCAATTCTCCTCTTTTCCACTTCTGCCAATCATCAAACGTTACAGCTATCGGTACCGAAACCGCCTGTTCCGTGCGAATCCTCGTGTGCACCTTCTCAAACGGCTTAATGAAGACCATCTCTTCTAACGGATGAATCTCCAACGTCGCATAACCATAAGTTACCAGGAAGCTCGTGAAAAAAGCACGCTGCACTGATTCCTCATACGTTTCCGCACCGACAAAATCCCAGTAACGCATCTTACAATCCTTTCCCTTCGTCTGCACTGCTGTTTTGAGTTCTTGCCAGAAATCCTCCAACTCCTCTGAAAATACCTTATCACTCAAAATCCGCTGCTTAATCAACTCATCTCGCGTAGCCACTCCCATCCCAACCTCGTCGGGCGCAAACTCCTTCCATCTCTCACTCAAAGGCACCAACGTCCCCCAATAACGCAACGCTTCCGCCAAGCTGTGAACGCTAATCTGCTCCAACTCAACGATCGGATGCCATGAATTCAGGAACAATCCAACTATTTCGCTTTTATTTGTTTGCCTGATTTTTTCTTCAAGCAGAAACGGGTCAGTGTAAAGCGATGTTGAGCGATGCTTTACCCATTCACTCTGAAGCTTGATAACCGAAGCCAGATGATGAATAGCCTCTGCGTCCAAGTTAAGGTCTTCAGGTTTCTCCCACTCAGAAAAGTACTCCTTAACCACCTTAATTATGTCGTTAACGTCCAGTGTGAACGGGTCGACGGCATGTGCTTCAATCGCCATGCACATTTCGATGACTCGCTGAAGTTTCTCTCTCCCAACCTTCGCAGACTTGACGGCTTGCACTAAGCTACCTCTCTAACAACAGATTTCCCTTCAATGTTCTGCACCGTAATGACATGTGCATTTTCCTGGGCGAAAGTAATCTGACTTGGCGTAATCACCACGTACTGCGTCGTAGCTTCCTTAATAATCGCCAAAAGCATCTGAGCAATCATTTCGCGGTTCTTCGGATCCATATGAATGTCATACTCATCAACCGCTCGGAAAGGCGAACGAACATGTTGCTGCAACGCTAGAAGGAAACTCATGGTTGCTGTTGTTCGTTCTCCGCCGCTTTGGGTGTGTGAATCCAACGTGACGGGTTTTGCGCCTTTAAAGCCGACTAGGATTTCTAAGCTTGCCATTTCTATGTCCTGGGTGTCGGACAGTTTAACTTCACCCATTGCCAACGCTTGGTTCATGATTTTTTGGTACTCCAAGTTCACTCGGTCTATCAGGTTCTGCATGACCGTTCGCCAAGATGTCATTCTGGCTTTGACTTCTTCCAGAGTTTTCGCTCGGTTTTCGGTGACGACTTGTGCTTTCTCCTTCAAGTCCAAGTAAAGCTTAGAGTACGACTCGTACATTCGCTCAATCTCTTCTGATACGTCAACAAGCGCTGCCAGATGCCCATCAGTAAGTTTGATTTCATCCAGGATTTCGCCAACGCTTTTCAAGACAGCAATTCTCGCGCCTGACTGTTCGGCTTTCGCGGTTACTGTAACGACATTTGCCTTTGCATCCTTCAAAGCCGTGGTTATTCGTTCCAAGTCTTTGGACGCGTTTTCCCTACGATACTCCAACAGGGCAAGCTGAATCCGATTGTCAAGCACTCCATTGGCAATTTTCTCAGTTGACTCATCCAAGCCCAACATCCTGGTCTTGGTTTTCCTTCACCTTATCCGTTAATTTCAAGAGATTCTGGCGCGAATTTTCGGTAAGTTCTATCAGGTTTTCAGGTCTGACCAGCTTAAGCTGGCTTGAGCTTTTGCTGTTCTGAATGGTTGGCTCCAGAATTGCTGCTTCCTTGAGCAGTTGTTGGCATAATGAAATGGTTGATTCGTTCTCTGCGATTCCCCGTTCAAGGCTTAAGTCGTTCGTCGAAAACTGTTTTCCCCTCGCCCTTCAAGTCGGCTTGTTCTTTCTGCTGGGAACGCAGTTCACTAGTGGTTTTTTCTAACTCTTTCTCGATGCGAGTCAGGCTTTCCTGCTCCCTATTCCTGTCCGATTCCAAGCCTCTAGCTATTGCTTCGCGGCGTTCCACTTCTGCCCAAGCTACTTCACGGTCTAGAAAGCGCCTCTTGGTTTGCAGTTGCTTTTTTTCCTGGTACTTCTCGTATTGTTCCCGCCAGTAGTTCAGGGTCTGCTCCGCCGATTCCAGAAGTTTGCTCACCGATTCTTCCTGGCTCAGAATGCGGGTCAGTTTACGCTGAGCCTGCAACACGTTCTCGCGAAAAGGCTCCAACCCCACGGCGGCTTCCACCATGCGCAGCTTGTCAATGTTTGAGAGCACGGTGAACTGCTCCACCATGTTCTGATGCATGATGATGAGCATGTTGTCCGGGTCGACACCGAGTCTTCCCAGCAGTCGTTCAACATCTTGTTTTGTGGCGGCGTGGTTCTCCAGTTCAAACCAGTATTTGCCGTCTCTTCGGATAACGCGTGTTAGGAAAATCTGGTCTTTGGTGTACCTCGGAACTGGGCGTTTGCCGCCTCGTTTGGTGTTGTCGAGGATTATGGTTACACGGGCTTGGTCTTTTCCCCAACGTATCAGGTTGCTGAGCTTCTTGGAGCGTTCCGTGTATGATTGTCCCAAAGCCACGGATATTGCAAGCAGAAGTGATGATTTCCCCGCTCCGTTCGGTCCGCCAATTACGTTTACGCCTGGCTTGAACGGTACTCTCGCGTACTCGTAGCTCATGAAATTCTCGAGGATGACTTCCTGAATAAGCATCGCGTTTTTTAGCCTCGTATTTGAAACGCGTAATAGGTGAAAACTCTATTATTTAACCGATTAGCCAACGTACAAAGCAATTACACATTCTTACCTTTGCATCTGCCGAACAGTTTTGCACCGTTTCTGTGTCATGAACGCGTTGTGCCATGGTAGAATCCTTATAAAGAAATTGAACCGACACATGCACGAAGAAGAATGACTAATAGACAGCTGGGCAAGCGCTTTCAACCGTTCGCTCCATATTTCCTCGCAGTGGCACTGTCTTTCCTCATATACCAACTTTATCTTGTCCAAAATTCATTCTCGGCGCTCCGTATGATAGCAATTTCCACAACAGCACGCAACCAAGCTACAGGTTCGCTTTGGCCGTTACTCCAGCTTTCCTCGGAAATTTCTGGAGAAGTAGGCTTGCTGCTTCGTCTTGTTGATGCATGTCTTCTCGTGATTCTTGCTTGGTTATTCCTCAGGAAGAGGGAGCTTTCGTTTTCTCTCATGAAAAAAGCCGTACTTCTCGAAGCTGCATACTTCTTGTTTTACTTACCGTTCGTTATTTATCTTTTGACGAATCCTGGTCACTCAGTAGCTGGCGTTGAAGCAGGGATATCGTACGCTCTGCAAATCGGACTTGTTACTCCGAGTCTTCTCATGTTATACCTTAAATTGAAAAAGCAAGAGACAGAAGGAGGAAAAAGTCAAATTGCGAAATGGTTTGCCGTCGCATTTTGTTGTTACGTTTCTTCTTTGTGGGTGAAGCATTTCATTTTTGCAATGTACTCAGTTGGCTTCAATTTCACCACGCTTGTTCTAGCAGTAGGTTCGCTTAATTCAGTAGCCACGTTGCTGATTACTTCTGTTGCCTCCCTTGTAGTATTCTTGCCAGTAATTAGAGGAGAGCGAACCAGTTTTGACCTGAAAGCTGTTGGCGGAATCCTGATTTGCATAGGCACATACTTCATAATCTTCATATTGGTCTCGTTGGTAAACGCGAATTACTCAAACTGGGTTGGTCTTATAGAATGGTGGGCAACTGCACTCCCTATACTAGGCTTGAGTTTCGTTTTCGTAAATCATAGGAAAGCCACCTGACTGACTCACTTAGGTTCTTTCTCACATCTTCCTTTTCGAACGGTTACGAACCCGCTTGAAAACTATCAGCCCAGCCAAAACGACAACTACTGCAACTCCGGTCACGACTGCAACGACACCTATGTTCAAATTTTGAGCCGACGAAACCACCTTGTAAGGACGCATCATCTCGTTGTCCTCATGCTCAAGTATATGGCAGTGCCACACGTAGCCTGGACCAGCGGTCGCGTCGAACGAAAACGGATTGCCGTTTTGCTGTGTCCAACGAAGCCTAATCACTGCGACCTCTCCTGAGTTCACATTGATGGTGTCTTTCCAAGCTTGCTCGCTAGGCGTTGGACCTGTCGGTGTGCCCAAAAGATACGGGCCAAGAGAAGGGACATTCACAGTAGCATGGTTCAACGGCGGGTTACCGTTGAGGAGCGTCCATTCAGCTTGGTAGGCTGAAACGTTCAATGCTTGCCGCCGAACAAGCTGGAATTGGACGAGGTGAACATGAATGGGATGGGCGTCTATGGTTGGATTAACAAGTACCCAATCTTCTGTACTTCCAAGCTGTGGTGTTTCAGAGACTGGCTGCATCCCACTTTTGCCCGTCTAGAAGCATTTCAAGTGAACCGTTTGGACCCGCAATGTCGGAGAAAGTAAGTATTCTTTGTTCCTCAGGAGACGGTAAGGTTGGGAAATCGCCCGCCAACGTCGGATTCAGGTTTGATGGCAACTGGTTTGGGGTGAACCCCTTATCATCGGTTACTGTGAATTGCATTATTTGCCCCGTTGCCTGCGCTACGTCTTCGATTCCTGAGGCGCCGCCGAAGTTTTCAAGGACTATCTTTTGTCCGACAGGAATGTTCGAGAAGTCTACGAGTATGTCGATTCGCTCGGCAGGTGCCAGAAGCATCGAGGTCAGCTGGGTTTGCGCCTTGAGATAGCCGCCTTCGGTGCCGATTTGGGTGAAGGGCATTCCGTTTGAGAAGCTGATTTGATAGAAGCGGGAGTTGGAACCGTCAAGAATTCTGAGGCGGTATTGCCCTTGTTTGACGTTCATGTTTGGCCAAGCTTTGCCATTGACGACGATTGTGTTGCCAAGGAAGAAGTGTTGCCAATACGGATGTAGGTATGGGTTGAAACCCTGCGTCGGGTAGTACAACGAGCCGTCGGTGAGGAAGCTGCGGTCTTGGAGGACTAGTGGAATCTCGTACTCGCCCTTTGGCAGCAACGCTTCGACTGTGTCGCTGGGGTTTCGTATGAGGTAGAAACCTGCCAGCCCGGAAAGGACGTTAAGACGAGTTAATCCGAGGGCATGGTCATGGTACCAGAGTGTTGTCGGCTGTTGCTCATTAGGATACACGAACACGGCTGAGTTAGCCTCGGTGGCAGCAGCGGTGTTGTAGAATGTACCATGTTTCCCATCTGCCGTCCACCACGCCTCGGGGTGCCCGTCTGAAGCGGAACCAACTTCGGCACCGTGTAAGTGGGTAACGATTGGAACGGGGGTTTGCGCGTCGGGGTAGCCCGGCGGAAAAACGGGTGCCGTGCCAGAGGGCATTTCCATGTCGTTCGGATTTGCCCAATGAAGGGTAGGGTCAACCGAGAGCATGTACGTCAACGGATTGCCCTGATTGTCCAGGAGATTGTTTACCCACTTCACCTGAACCGTGACTCCTTGCAGGGTTTCGAAGGTGCTACCAGGGGTGCTTCCAACGATACCCAAGTTTTCTCCCGTTATTGCGTTCTTTGCTTCACCCTGATAACCCCAGACCTTGGTAGGTCCGAACCCAGTAGACGCTCCATTGGCAGTGGTAGTTGGCAATATCTGTTGCGTGAACTCGGAAACCTTTACCGTGTACTCTTGCCGGGTTAGTTTGCCCGTGTTGTCGGTGAGGTTGTGGGGGATGTAGACCGATGGTGGTTGGTCGAGTTGGTTCACAAACTTTGGGATGGTTAGAGGGTCTATTAGTTGTGGTTGTTGGGAGAATGCTGTCTGGGTGAGAATGCTTGAGAGTAGGGTTAAGGATAAGATTGTTAAGAAGAATAATGAGTTCAGCTTTGTTCATGATTGTTTTCCTCTCAAAACTTTGCTAATTAAATGTGGGCTGGTGTGTTATATAAAACCTTACAAGGCTTTCGAACCGTTAAGCAAACTTTCATAAGCAGCTTTTTCACCAATTTGTGAGAAGAGGAGTTTAATTTGGTTGTTGCTGGAAAAATCTTCAAACTCGCTGAGCCGCTTCCGATAGCCGAGATTGCCGTGAAGCTTGAGGGTTACCGAACAGAAGAAATGTTCGAGGAAGGCGACTACAATTTCCCCATCGTGAGCGAGGTGGCTGGCTTGCTGCCAAAAGGCAAGACGGTAATGGGAATTTTTTCTCATGATTACGTGTTGCACGTTTTCCACCGAGGTAAGGAGTCGCCTTTGCCAAGAACAGTTGAGGCGATGTTCAGCTTTGCCGAAGTGCAGGGTACGGTATTCTTGACAGTGGTAGAAAAGAAGCGCGTGGCGAATTTCATCGCGAACAAGCTGAGCGAAATTCTTTTCGAGAAGGTTGGAGGGATTTTGGAGGCACGGATTCCGCCCGAGACTCTGCGAGAGTTTCACCTTCAGAATCGAGAGGACACGAAAATCACATTTTTCGATAACGTGGATATTCCGAATGTGGATAAACTCAGCCTTTATGGTCCAGACTTGATTAACACTTCGTTGTTTGATGATTACACGAAGCACGGCGACTTGTGGTATGTGGTGGCGCGGTCAAAAGCGACTGGCTACGTCGTGGGTATTACGCGGGATGCTTCGGTGACGATTTTTAACCTGGGCGATAAGCAGAAGTACGTGGATTATGTAACTAAGGAGATTTACCCAGTTATCTTAAAATCCGCACGGTAGTTTGTCTAAACTGTTAGCCTTCTTTGTTTCTTTTCATCCCAGCTGGGCAATTTCTTTGTGGCGAGAGTGCTTGTAGGCAACTGTCAGGAATAGCATCGCCGTCATCAGCAATGACAGAACAAGCAGTGACGAAAACTCTGGAACCCAATTGTAACCACTCGAATTCATTATTCCCCATGCTGACGGATTATTTTCGGGGTGTGCAAGGCCAGCTGTGTTCAACCAGTAAAAGACGGTTCCTGGAGCGGGCGGATTAGAGGAAGTTTGATAAGCGAAATTGATTCCAAAGGTTTTATCGGTTCCAGCAACTATGTTTAGTTTCGCGTAAGTTACGCTGAATTCGGCTTGGATAGTGTTTAACGCGGTTTGCGAATTTCCCGTCCATCCAGAAATGCCTGTTGCTGTCCATACGTTGTTCACAGCATGGCTTTCTAAGACCGTGTTGTTGTTAGCTACACCAAGAGCTATGTCGTCTGATTGAAGAAGTAGACCCCTGTCATTGTTTACATCAATGTATACGCTCATTACACTCGATGGATAGATTGGTGCTTTAAACGCAATATACAAGTTTTTGCTGTCTTGCTTTATGAAAACCTGCGTCCCATTGAATGACACTGAAGACGCACCGCTCCATTCACTTTCAACGACAAGTCCATCTACAGTTGGAGTTGAGCCAGATTTAGCGATTATGATGCTCGGAATCTCTGCAATTACTGGAAGAACCGAAATGGAAAAACAAAAGAGCAAAACCATGCCGAACGTTTTCCTGATCATGTGTCATCGCCTTCTTAAATTCTATCAAAAACCGTGTAAATTGTTTTCTTTACCTATCTTTTAAGGTTTCCTGCCACTCAGATCTAAACATTACTTTTCATTGCCTAACTTACTGCATCGACGTTGGTTTGGTTATAGGACAGCCATCCGTATACGAACATCGTATGCCGTATTTCCGCGCGCATTTCAAACAAAGCATGGGGTCACAGAGTGTAGTGGATAGATATTTTTCTCCTCCATCAGGAGCGATGGCGACCAAGACTCCGTGGGGAATTTCAGCAGCCTTCTTCAACGCTACGTGGAGTATGGCACCTGAGCTGGGTCCGACGAATACGCCTTCCTGAAGCGCGAGTAGCCGTGCCGCTTCCTCTGCCTCGCGTGGGTGGACTTTGTGGATTTCGTCTATGAGGTTCTTGTTCCATATGGCGGGGACGTGTTGGGTTTCGAGGTTTTTTAAGCCTTGGATGGCTGTGCCGTTTTCAGGCTCTACGCCGATGATTTGGATGTTTGGGTTATATTCCTTGAGCCGTTTCGAGACTCCCATGAGTGTGCCAGTGGTTCCGATTCCTGCGACGAAATGGGTTACTCTGCCTTGTGTGTCTCTCCAGATTTCCTCCCCTGTTGTTTCGTAGTGAGCTAGCACGTTGGCTTGGTTTGAGAATTGAAAGGGCATGAAGTATTTGTCAGGGTTCTGGCTGACGATGCAACGGGCTAAATCCTCGGCGCCGTCCATGCCTTTGTCGGCTTCGCTGAGTATGATTTTTGCTCCGGTGGCGTTCAGAATATTCCTTCGTTCGACGGTCATGTTTTCAGGCATGACGAGGGTCAGATCGTATCCTTTCACGCGGCAAACTAGTGCTAAGCCGATGCCGGTGTTGCCACTGGTGGGTTCTATGACAACTTTTTCCTTGTTGAGTTGCCCCAGTTTTTTCGGCTTGTTCAATCATGTATTTGGCTATGCGGTCTTTGACGCTACCGCCGGGGTTGAATTTTTCGAGTTTGACGTAGATTTCAAGGTTTGGGTTTTGATTTAAGTGGTTTATCTGAACCATTGGTGTGTTGCCGATGAGATCGAGGATGTTTCGGGCTATCATGGGTCATCGCTGAAGCATTACGGTTGGGTTCCTCTTAATCGTTTTCTGTCAAGGTAGTAGACAGCTCGGTTTCTTTCTCGTTAGGAAACGGAGCTGATTTCACGTAAGAATTTTTATACTAATGATGCATAGTGCTCTCTCATGCCAACCTTGCTTACTGTTGAAACGCTCGGAAGCCTACTTCTAGCCGTGGCTCTGGGCGCCATCGTGGGAATCGAACGGGAACACGCTCATAGACCCGCTGGGTTACGAACCCACATGCTCGTCTCTCTCGGTTCATGTCTCTTTACTCTAATGTCCGCAAGCTTCGGCGGTCAGCCAGCGCAGGTTGCAGGCGGCATCGTGGCGGGAATAGGCTTCATAGGCGCAGGAACCATCTGGGCGGAAAAAGACAAAGTCAAAGGCATCACGACAGCCGCCAGCCTCTGGGCAACATCAGCCATCGGCTTAACCGTTGGCATAGGCGATTTCCCGCTCGCCATAACCGTGACACTGATAGTTTTCGCCATACTCGCATCAAAAATCCTTTTCGGACGCCTAGGCCTCGAAAAACGAGAAGACACCACAAGCTGACAATCCTCGTCTTCCCGACATTGTGAGACAACTCAATTATGAACGCGTAGGAAAAGTTCCTTCATCAACCTATAATTCATTAGAACTGCAGCCTGCTCCATATTAGGGGGAGCTATACTTTTCCAACAGTATAACAGTACGGGTCTTTTCACTTTGTTCTTTCAAGGCGTAATGTGTTTAAGAGCAGGAGCATTGTAACGCCGTCGTCGCCTGAAGCAACCGTGAACCACAAAGGCGTCAACCCCATAAGCCCCAGCGCTCCAAGAATAAGCTTAATCACCAACGAAGCTGCAATATTCTGCTTGGCAATGGTCATCGTTTTCTCACTCAATCTAATCAGGTAAGGCACTTGCGCTAACTCGTCCTTCACCAGCACAATGTCAGCAGACTCCAGTGCCACATCAACCCCAGCAGCTCCCATCGCAATTCCGACATCCGAAGCCGCAAGCGCAGGAGCATCGTTCACTCCGTCCCCAACCATCGCCACCAACCCATCCTTCCCCTTCATCTCTTCAATGCATTTCAGCTTGTCCTCGGGAAGAAGACCCGCATAAAACTCGTCAATCCGCAACAACTCAGCAGTTTCCTTAGCGATTTCCACCCTATCACCCGTTAACATTGCTGTCTTAATTCCACTCTTCTTCAGCGAAGCCACAGCTCGCTCGGCATCATCCCGAACCTCATCAACGACACAAACCCCAGCCAACCCCATCTTACCAACAGAAACGCAAACCGATGTGTGAACATCACCTTCCATTACTTCAAACGCCTGCTTGCAATCGCAACCCTGTTCTCTCATCAACTCCAAGTTCCCAACAGCCACATGAACTCCATCCACAAGCCCCACAATCCCCTCTCCAGGAACCTCCGTCACATCGGTCACTTTAAATTTCCCCAAATCAATTCCACGCTCCAATGCCTTACGCACGATAGCCTTCGAAACAGGATGATTGCTAAACTGATCCAAAGCAGCCGCGTAAGCCAACGCTTCCAACTCAGCCTTCTCCACAGGACGAACCTCATGAACAGCAGGCTTACCCAATGTTAAAGTGCCCGTTTTATCGAAAACCACCTTCCGAACCCGAGCCAACTTCTCCACAAAAACACCACCCTTAACAATCACGCCACGTTTGGCCGCAATAGTAATCGCAATAAACACAGTAGCAGGAACCGAGACAACAAAAGCGCTCGGGCACGAAACAACCAACAACATAAGCGACCTGTACAACCAAACCTCAAACCCATCACCCAATAAAAACGGCACACCCACAGCCGTAAAAGCTGCCAGCGAAATCACAACAGGCACGTAGACCCTCGCAAACCTGTTAACCAACGTCTCAATCGATGCCTTACGCTTCCCAGACTCAATCACCAGCTTCACAATCTTCGAGACCAACGTCTCATCCGACTTCTTCGTTACCACAACCCGAAGCACACCGCCAACATTCAAAGTCCCCGCATAAACACAATCATTCACACGCTTCACAACAGGCACAGACTCGCCTGTAACCAAAGCCTGATCGATCGTCGAAGACCCCTCGACAACGTTCCCATCCAAAGGCACGCGCTCACCTGGCTTCACCAGCAATAATACCCCAACCTCAACCTCGCCAACATTCACCAAAGTCTCAGAACCGTCAACGATTACACGGGCTTCATCCGGCATAAAGCTCGAAAGCTTCTCAACCGTTCTTCGCGCACGGTCCTGAATGTAACCCTCAAAATACTCCGCCAAAGAATAGAGAAACAGCACAGTCGCAGCCTCAAAGAAAAACCCAAGGTAAACCGCACCCAAAGCCGCAACAGCCATCAAAAACTCAACACTAAACCGCCGCTCAACAATCAACTCCCTCAACCCAACAAACCCGATGTAAACCGCAGCCCCAAGCACAAAAACGCAGTAAACAACACCCGACACCTTGTCAATGTTCAGGAAAGGCACGACAAAACCCAGCGGAACGCCACCAGCCAACAAATCCAGCAAACCACCAACAATCATTGCCAACCCCAAAGAGGCAATCAGAAGAATCAGCACTCTTTTACCCCGATGCTCTTCGGCAACTTTCGCTTCAGGCTTTTCCTTGCAACTGTACTCAGTCATCGCTAGTCACACTCCCAAGCAATGGATTGCGATATTAAGATAGTGCCTAAATTCTGCTTCCGAAAAACCGAGTCTTACCTGAAACATATTATCGGAATCATACCAACTTAGCCGTGCAATGATTCAACAACAAGGTCCCGAAGCTTTGTAGCTTGACTTCCATCTGCATCCTTTGCAGCATCAAAACTAGCAAGCATGACGCCACAAAGCTTACCGCTTCTAACCAACCCTCGAACAACAGTTCGAAACTCCTCTCGCGAAAGCCCATCAAGCACTGGAAGACCCGAAGCCGAAAACACCGATTCATCAATCACATCCAAGTCGACATGCAAATACAAACCACTGCAACTTTTAAGAAAACGACTAATAATCTCATAAACGGAGCTCTCGGCCCCCTCTCTCCTAACATCTGAACGTGTGTAGACCTTGACCTTGGATTCAGCCAAAGCTACAGCTTCCAACGGGTCCAAGTCGCGAACACCATACAGAACAATATTCTCGTCTGAAAGCAACGGAGAATGCCCGAACAAGTTAACAAGCCTTTCCGGTCCTCTTCCCGTTACAATAGCGACATCCATTCCGCCGATTATCCCTGAAGGTGTAGTGTCAGGAGTGTTGAAGTCCCCATGGGCATCCATGTAAACCATTCCGAGTTTCAAGGTTGTACTCTTTAGACCTTCAACTGCGCCCATAAGAAGACTGCAGTCTCCGCCAAGGATGAAAGGAAGATAACCCGCTTCGGCGATAAGCTTAATTTTGTCGCGTAAGGCTGTACAGAGAATTTTGACTTGATTCGGGTTCAGAAGTTTCGGGTTACTGCAATCTGCAACTGGCAAAGCGACCCTTAAGTCTCCAAAATCTATTACTTCGGCGAACTCTTTCAACCTGGCGATTATCCCGGTTTTCCTCAGCGCTTCTGAGCCTTTTTCAACGTTTATTCCCTTTGAACCGGGATTGTAAGGAACGCCGATTGTTCCAACTCTGAAAACAGGTGGTGAACGTGACTTCATTAGGTCTACCACATCGCTGGTAACTGTTTTAAGGTGAGCCGAGAATATAAAACCAGCAAGCATCAAGCCTAAACGAAATTCATGAAGGCTTAGCCAGAGATGAGTGGAGCAACCGCCAGGGGATTGTGGAACATAGTCCTTAGCGGTTACCCCAGAGCCGGAAAGACCAAACTTGCTAAACAGCTCATAACCGACAATCCATACTTCGCAAGAATCGGCGTCGACGAACTCAGAACAATGTTCTTCGACGAAAAATACCCCTGCAGAGACGAGTACATGACTTACAGCATGATAGCTGAAACACGCGACTCACTACTAAGCTTTGGTTACAGCACCGTCATCGACTCAACTGCTCCGTTCAATGTGACTCGCCAATTCCTGCTCACAACCAGGATAAAACCCGTCAACCCTCTTCTAGTTGTAGTTACTGCGGATAAGCCAATCTTGCTGGAGCGTACGTTGGAAAAGTATGGTGATAAAGACACTGTTCTAGCGTATGAGAAACGTTGGGAAAACCCGCGAGAAGGCTTTCCCGTGTTCAAGTTCAAGAGCAGCGACCAAAGAGAGTTTGACGATTACTACGCACGCTTACGAGAGTTGTTGCAGAGCGAAACACACCCGTACAAACCCGAATTCCACTCAGCGCTGCTATCAGGCAACGGAATAAGAAGAACTCTGAAGAGTTTCCTTAGCAAACGTTCCGCTCGATAGATGCGTGTCTAAGGCAGGAACTGCTTGTACACTGGATGCCCCTTGAAACGCAACGTCGTTTCAGACCTTTCAATTGTTCCACTCGGTAGTCGCATGCAGATGGAATGCACAACTGCACCTTCAGGAATTAACCGCACACCGTCCAAGAGTTCGCCTTTCGTGATGCCTGAAGCGGCAAAAACCAGCTCTTTACCCTTTGCCAACTCGTTCTCGCAGTATGTTTTCTTCACGTCCACCCCTGCTTCGATGAGTCTGCCTAATCGTTTAGGATCGTCTTTTCCGTCCTGCCAAACTCGGACGAGCATGGTTCCACCGAGACATTTGACAGCGGTCGCTGCAATCGTCGCTTCGGGTCCTGCACCAGCCCCAACTAGTAAGTCAACTCCAGAGTTTGGGATGCAGCTGACGACTGCGGCTGCGATGTCGCCGTCTGGAATGAGGATGATGCGCACTCCGAGTTTCCTGAGGGCTGCGAGCATTTCGTTGTGTCTGTCGCGTTCGAGCATGATAACGGTGAGGTTTCCGATTGGTATGTTTTTTTCTTTGGCTACCGTGCGCACGATCTGTTCTAGGGTCATGTCTAAAGTGATTTTGCCGATGGAGTTGCAGTCGGTGGCGACTTTGAAGTAGTAGCCATCATCGGGTAACACTTGTAGGCATTCGGATGGTGCGCATGCCAGTGCGGATATGGCGTCTTTCCTGCCTTTGCTGGCGGCGGTTGTGCCGTCTACTGGGTCTACGACGAATTCGACTTTGGGTCCTTTGCCTGTGCCGACTTTTTCTCTTAGTGCAAAAGCTGGTGCGTTGTCTTTGGGTCCTTCACAGTTGATTACTTCGCCTTCGATATCTGTTTGGGCAAGGGCTGCACGTGAGAAGTCGACTGCTTTTTGGTCGATTAGGTCGCAGTTTCCTTGTCCGACGTGGAGTGCTGCGCCGATTGCGCCTGCGATTGTTATGCGTGTTAGTGAGGGTGCTAATGCTCTTAGTGAGACCATAGTTTGTTTTCTCCATTGGTTCATCTTTGTGGGTTTCTGGTAATTAAGATGTGCGGATTGTCAGGTATGGTTTGGTCGTTGGCGATGTTGTTTCTGTTGGTCACACGCCAATCCATGCGCCGATATATTGTCCAAAGTAGACGATGAGTGTGAAGACTATGAGTCTTGGGATGAAGCTGAGGACGAGGAAGGTGGAAAGGCGCGTTTTGAATAGTCCGCAAATGAATGAGAGGAGTTCAACGGGTAGGACTGGCGTTAACCCGAATATCACGTAGATTACTAATCCCCATTTGCTCCATGCGTGCGTGAGTTGGTCGAGATGGTCAGGTTCCATTCTTTTTGCAACGAAGGGTCTTCCCAGCTTGTAGGCTAAGGCGTAGTTTACGGTCATGCCGATCGTGAAGCCGATCGAGGCGGTTAGGATTAGTGGGACCGGGTCGATGAAAATTGCAGCGAATGCGACGAGCGCTGGGCTTCCTAAAGGTACGATTGTGCCTGCGAGGATAGTGGCCAGGAATACACCTGCTAACCCATAGTTCACAAAGAATGTTCCCATGTCAGCGAAGAGCGGTGTGGCAGCGACGTTGAAAACTTTCAACAACCAGATCGCGATCAGTCCAGCTGCGGTTAGTATGATGCCGAGTTTTATGCTGGTCTTAACGTAGGAAGCTTTAAGCAAGTCTCTAAAACCCGATTTTTCCGGTTGGCTTCCTGTAGACAAGATGATCACTGTGGAGGATAAGTTACGTTTCTGCTCCAATAAAAAGCCTTTATCCCAAAAACGGGAAACCACCTTCTTCCATAGAACCAGGCTCCAAGTGGCGCTGGGCAACGACCACTTAGAAATTTAACTTTCCTAACTATTCATTCGAAGAAAACTACGGCGATAGTCGTTTTTGGCGTTCCCAGTTGGCTTTAGAAAATCCAGGGATGCTTACGCTGCATAACCTCGATTATCAGATGTGGTGGAATTATGCCTTCCTCGCAGATTAATCCATGGATAAAGTTGCGCTTTGTTACCTCGAACGCAGGATTCCTTACTACGAGCTTTTCTGGTGCGTCTGTCCATACTTCGTCTTCGCTTCGCTCCTCAATAGTCTCGTATTCTCCACGGAGCGTGGCGGGGTCGAATTTTAGGAGTTCCGACGCAACGTAGAAGGGAACTCTGGCTTCGCTGGCGAGAAGTGCTATCGTTGCGGTTCCAATCTTGTTAATTATGCTTCCTTCTGAAGTTATGGCATCCGCTCCAACGATGACGATGTCAGCTTTTTTCATGAATGAACGAGCAGCCGAATCGACTATCAACGTTGTCTTAACGCCGAGGTCAACCATCTCCTTGGCAGTTATTCTGCCTTGAAAAACAGGTCTCGTCTCGGTGCAGATAACCTCGAAGGTTTTGCCGTCTTGGCTAGCCTTTCTAAGCAAATGTGTTACAGTTGACGAGTGGCAATGAGTGAAAACAACCATGCCATCACGAATTCGTTTAGCCCCGATCTCTGCGATGCGCTCTCTCGAGGCTTCAAGGTTTGACAAAAACTCATGCGAGCTTGACGACACTATCTTGGCTAAGTCATCGGCTTTCTTCTTGTCGCTGCCCTCCACTTCTTTCATTATGAACCTGACGGCATTTCGCATAAACGGCTCCGTCGGTCGCGAGGCAAACAGTGTTTCTCTGGCTTCCGAAAGCTCATCCAAAAACTCTTGTCGCGACTTAGCTTGCGTTTCTTGAGCCAGAACCTGCAACGCTTCAACAGCTGCTATCGCAACTTTTCTTGCTCCCTTCACTTCCAAAGTCCGAATCCTGTCGGCAACATCCTGAATTTTTTCCATAATCTCACCTTGAGAAATCTGGGCAAATGCAAGTATGTATGGAGAAACATATAAGCAGATTGAACACAAGTGACTAGCGCAATGTTGCCCGAAGACGAGAGCATCCGCAGCATCCTTCAGCCGATAATCGGACCGTGGTACGAGTCATTGGAGAATCCTCAGAAAGCACAGGATCAAGTTCTCTACGACTTGGTCAAGAAGTACGGCTCCACCGAATACGGCAATGCTCATGACGCGCTACGAGTCAATGGCGTTTCAGACTATCAACGTTATTTCCCAGTAATTGACTACCAAGGGCTACTTCCATTCCTCTCCAAGGTCCAGCAAGGAAACTATCAGGCAATTCTGCCCGAACCCCCAGTCGCTTGGGTCATGACCCGAGGCTCAACGGGAAAAAGCAAAGTCCTCCCTGCCACGCAAACACACTTGAAACAGATTTTCACCTGCGGCGCAAGAGCATTGATTCATTACGCGTTGAGAACGAAGAACTTTGACGTTTTCACTGGCAACATTCTCAACCTCAACTTTCCGTCATCCGTTCATACCATGACCTCCGATGGGAAAGAAATGACTTACGGATACAGCAGCGGAACCTACGCCAGGCTCAATCCCATGTTCGACCGCGTCAGCCTCATCCCCAGACAAGAAGAAGTAGACACGCTCGGCTCAGGCATAGGACGCGGAGACTGGGAGAAACGCTTCGAGCTCGTCTACCAACAAGCAAAAGACAAGCCTGTAACTGCCACTATGGGCGTCACACCCGTTATCCTTGCCTTTGCAAGATACGTCAAGAGAAAACACGGAAAGAAACCCAGAGACCTCTGGAACCTTCAGGCGTTGTTCTGCACAAGCGTACGTAAGATACAGTTCAAGTACGCACCTATCCTCAGGAAATACTTCGGCGACGTCCCAGTGGTCGAAATGTACACCGCAACTGAGGGTGTCTTCGCGCAGCAATACGACGAATTGCCTTATGTCACGCCCAACTATGACTCTTACTTCTTCGAAGTTCTAACGGGGAAAGGTCCGCGAATGCTTTACGAACTCAAGAGAGGCGAATGGGGCAGACTCATAATTTCGGGTTGCATGTTCCCCCGTTACGACATAGGCGACATGATAGAAGCCGCTGGGAACAACCACTTTCGGATTTTCGGCAGACGAACCACTCTTACATTGCTAGAACACAGACTTTACCGGTCGTTCACGCGTTGGCTACTCTAAGCCGCGGGAGGGTAACGTCTCCTCGCCATCATCGCTACGTATACGCCCACGATTATTATCGCAACGCCAATGACCAACAACGTCAAAGGACCTTCCCACGGACCAGCAATCACGTTGGTAACATTCAGAAAAGCCAACACCCCGATTGCCACTACGACCAACCCTGCAATTAGAAAGCCCACGAAACCGAACTCGCCCTTCTCGTGCTTCTCCCCTTTCTCAGGCTGCTGGTTTTTCTCCTGTTTCTCTCCTTTCTCCGCCTTCTCATTCCTCATCCGTGGCTGTGGCGGAGCCTGAGGAGCGGTTGGCGCCTGCGCCGCTTGCGCTTGACCCTCCATCTTCAAAGATGAACCACATCTGGGACAGAAAGTCATGTTTTCCTCGACTTTATTACCGCATTTTGGACAGTATGGCATAAACTTCACTCCGATTATTCTTTAATGAAGAATGACTATTTAAAATATTCAGTAGCCCAAATGACGAAAAAGAGTTATATTCCTAAAAATACACTCCTAAAGTGAGGAGAAGGAAGATGAGCGAAAGACCAGCATGGGAAAGGCGTCACACGAGAGGACCCGGAGAGAGCATCATCAGCGCAATCTCGGTCGGAGCAGTTTTCATATTATTCGGATTAGTCTACGTCCTTGCGCTTCCTAACAATTTGGGGGACAGTATCTTCCGTTTCTTTGGCAGCCTGACGGGAAGGCAGGTTCCAGGCATAGGCATAACGTTGCCCGCACCTATACCTCCGAATGGGCATGCCGTGTTCTACAACGCGGTTTTCCAGTTCAGCTTAGGAATTGCTTTCCTGCAGATTCTGATATTGGCGTTAAGGATCGGGTTCGGCTCACGAGTTCCCAAGATAGCGGAGACGGTCGGGAACCTTGTCTTCTGGTTCGGCGCCAGCTACTTGGTTAACATGTACCTGAACAGTTCGACAACCCTGAATACTTGGTTCACATTCTGGGCAGCAATCCTGATAGTCTTGGGCTTGTCAATCGTAACTCGCGCCGCAGTGCTGATATTAAGAAGATAGCCTTTGCCAGACACCGTTCCCACAGATGCCTCTGCATTCTTCAGAACAGATGCTCAGGAAACAGAAAATTATTAATGCCACACAAATCAGCATAAACCCTGAACCCGCGAGTGGACTCAGCGTGAAGAAAAAACTCTCCGTAGCCAAATTCGGCGGCAGCCTCCTAGACACTGAAGGCAAAGGAATCCCAAAAATCCTAAAACGCATATCCGACCTCAAAACGAAGGATGATGTTGGTCCAATCACCGTATTCTCCGCGCCCACAGGCTTCACTGACGAACTCATAAGAATCGGGGAAACCACGGCGCAGTCAACCGTTGCGTTAACGAAAACTGTTTTTCAAGTTTACCACCGCATCGCCAAGCTCCACATCAAAGGCGAGAATCTCAAGGAAGCTCTGAAAGAAATAGCGGATTACGAGAAACAAACTCAGGATGCGCTGCGTTCCGTTAATAAGAGGTTCGAAGGCAACGTCAAAGCCAAAGTCTTGACCCTCGGAGGAGAACTCGCCACAGCTTCCCTGATGAAGCATATCCTAAACAGTCACGGGTTAAACGGATACAACATCCCAGTGCAGAACTGGCCGATTGTGACTGACGATACATTCGAAGATGCGTTGCCAAACTTTGAACTGAGCAAAAAGAGACTCGATTCGCTGACGCGGCCGTTGGAACAGGGCAAGATCATATCGCTCGCTGGCTTCCTCGGTGTCACATCCGATGGGCTTGAAACTATCCTTGGGCGAGGTGGCTCAGACTTAACGGCTGTTTTCGCGTCATGCCTTCTGAGGAACAGGTACCACACAGAAACCATCCTTTTCAAAGACATGCCAATACAAAGCGCGGACCCGAAAGTGGTGAAGGGACAGAAAACCAGTCATGTAAAAGCGCTAA
Organism: Candidatus Bathyarchaeota archaeon; assembly: GCA_963749465.1. Classification (GTDB taxonomy): domain Archaea; phylum Thermoproteota; class Bathyarchaeia; order Bathyarchaeales; family Bathycorpusculaceae; genus UBA11855. The sequence goes on from CAVVMH010000005.1 coordinate 109,321, forward strand.
CATACAATGAAGCCCATAAGGCTTCAATGATGGGGATGAAGATTGTGCAAAGCCCCGCCATAGCTTTGGCAAGGCGGTTTATGCAGCCGCTTCTCGTGGTGCCAATCGATAAACCCCAAGAATACTCAACTATCCAAACAGAGACTACCGGGGGAGAAGTTGTTAAATGCTTAACCGGGAAAGCGGGTTGCGCCATCCTGTCTATGAACGACGAGAAGAGTCGATCGCTGGAGGACATGTTGCGGATTTGGGAGAGACGAAATGACTTCCTTGACCTGGGCGCCGAAACGCTTGAGACAGGAGAGAGCATCAGGGATTTCCTGTTCTTAGACTCGGATTTCCTTAGGAGGAATGAGGAGAAACTAAAGGGTTTCGACGAAAACCTGCAGGTTGAATACGGTTTGGGCGTCGTTACATTGATTGGAGACAGAATGAAGGATTCTCCAGGCGTGGCTTCAATAGCGATAAGTGCAATCACCGGAATCAACATTAAACGCGCGATTTTCGCTCCCCACACTTCGCAGATAATACTCGTAGTTGAAGACAAGAACGTTAACCCAACTGTCTCGGCAATTCACCTAAAAAGAGCTGAGATGAACAATCTCACATAAACCCAAACGTTCGACCCGCTAACCTGCTATCTACTTTTCGATTCTGAGAATCAGGAGTTCTGCGGTTTCTAATCCGAAGCACGTTACCAGGCGTCTGGATCCCTATACTTCACCAGGGGGCCTTCTCTCCAAAGCTTATCAGCTTTCTTGAGGAATTCTTCACTGGTGAGGCGCCTTTTTGACGGCATTAACTTGACGGATTTAGCGGTTGTTTTGACTGATACTTTGCTCCGCTTGGCCATCTCCCATATCACCGAGATTTATGAACTCATTTTACGATATAAGCCATGTTTCAATGTTGAGATTATTTCTGGGATGGGAATGTGTCGTTGATCTCAATCGTAAGATTAAATTGTAAGCTCATGCAACAGAAGTACTCGTGAAAATCATAGCGGTGTTAGGTGCCATTGCGGTCGCGGTTCTTTTCTTTTTTGCCTTACTCTTCGCTCTCGCCGCGTCTGTTCAGGAAACTCCCACGAGGCTTGCGACAAGTGGACTGCTGTTCGTGATAGGAATCGCTATAGCCTATTACATAACACGCAAACCGAAAACTATCATTCAACGCTTGGAGGTTTCGGGCCAGATGAAAGCCGCGTCAATTAGATGTCCGAACTGCGGAGCGTCAATTGATGTGAACCAGATCAAAATAGTGTCTGGAGTTCCATACGCGACCTGTCCGTATTGCGGCACTACGTTTGAGGTTACCGAGGAACCGAAATGGTGAAGCAGCAACGCCTGCTGGTTGCTACTTTTGCTCTGCTCGCAACATTAACCATAATTTTAGGAGCGAGTGTCGTTAGTGCTCAGACCAGAATTTACCACATTGAACGTGAATGGGTGCAAATCTGGATAAACCAAGATGGGACAATCGACCTGAGCTATCACATGCGCCTGACTCTCGATTCAGGACCGAACATCAACTTTGTCCAGATTGGACAACCTAACGGCGACTACAGGATTGGAGAAGCAGTCGATCAGTACGGGCGAATTTTGGCCACCGGTGATGACAGCTCTGGCAGCGACTACAAAGCACGGGTGACTTTTTCTGACCCTTTAATGGCTGGACAAACCCTCGAGTTCAACTTAACCACAAACGTTGGGCGCATGCTCTTTGAAGATACTCAGAATCCGGGGCATGTTGGAATGCAGTTCACTCCGACATGGTGGGAGCAAGCGGTCGTTAACGATCTGCGAATACTGATTATTCTGCCTGCAGGCGTGTCTCAGGAAATGGTTAACACTACTGACGTGTTCTGGACTAGCACTGAGATCGTGGATGGCCGATTAGGTGTTTTTTGGGAGAAGCAGAACCTTACGCCGAACGAGCATTATCCGGTGGGTGTATCCTTTCCAGCTCAGTACGTTAATAATTATGAGAAAGCACCCACAGGAGCTGCCGCTTTTCTCCAGAACTACGGTCCAATCCTGCTTCTCTCCGTTGTCGCAGTAGTTGTTGTCGGCTTCATAATCTTGGCTTCCCGAAAGAGAGCCTATCTAACGCCAAAGGTCAGCATGGAAACCCTCGGAATAAAACGAGGATTGACTGCGGTTGAAGCTTCGTACTTATTAGACCTGAAGCCGACCCAAATAGTCACTGAAATCCTCTACAGTTTGCTTCAGAAGAGAGCCGTTTGGACGGAATCGACGAATCCAGCAATTAAACTGCGGATCATGCCCGAATTCGGGAACAAGATAGGAACTGAGGAAAACCCACTGAGGTATTACGAGATTGATTTTCTGAATGCAGTGAAAAACGACGGCACTTTGGAAGAAGAAAAGCTGGCGCACATTGTAATGTCTCTGCGCGACACCGTCGAGGAGAAGTTGCGTGGATACAGCCGAAGCGATACAATTGACTATTACAGGAAAATCGTGGGACAAGCTTGGACACAGGTGGAACAGGCCGGGACCGTAGAGTTAGCCTCTAAAGCATACGATGAACAACTACTCTGGCTCCTGCTTGACCCTAACAACCGTTCGAGAACTGAAACCGTTTTCCGAGACCGCATGTTCGAGCCTAATCCGCTTTGGTTCTGGTACTGGTACGGCTACACGCATTACAATCCGCATCCAATCTACAAACCAAACATCGACGCACCTCTCCAATCAGCCAAGCCCCCTCCAATTCCAGGCGCCGAATTCGCCAACAACATCGCCACGTCTCTGGAGAAGACCTCAAGCAACTTCGTCCTCAACCTGGAGAAATTCGCAAACGCAATAGTTCCATCACAAACCCCAAAAACTTCGCATGAACCCGCTCATCACAAAGCTGATTGCGTTTGCGCCTGTCACGCATGTGCATGTGCTTGCGCCTGCGTTTCCTGCGCTTGCGCGTGTGCAGGTGGAGGTGTTGGCTAGACATGGGCTACCTACGAAATATCTTCAAACCACCACAAATTCCGACAGGACGATACACGTATCGCGGAACAGGAAGATTTGCAGGCATGGCGCTCCAACTACGGATCGAAGCAGGAGGGAAAGGCGTGATGGTAATTAACGCCAACACAGTACTGCACCTAAACGAGACCGCTTCCACTTATGCCTACTTTTTCATGCAGGGAATGCCTGAACGCGACGCACTGAAAAAAGTGCAAAGTATTTACCGAGTCAAGACCTCGAAAGCGAAAGAAGACTACGAGAAGCTGGTTTACACAATCAGCACTCTTGCGGGAACGGAAAAGGTCGACCCAGTTACTTTCCTACAAGTTGAGAGAGAAGAACCGTTTACCTACCAATATTCAGCACCGCTACGCATGGATTTAGCGCTAACTTTCAGATGCCAAAATGATTGCGTTCATTGTTATGCTGGAGGACCACACGAGACCTCTGAGTTGAACTCACCAAAATGGAAGGAAGTCATCGATCGCCTCAGCGAAATCGGCATCTTCACAATAACATTCACTGGTGGAGAACCCACATTGCGAGAGGACCTACCTGAACTACTTCTCTACGCGCAAAGCAAGGGCATCGTCACAGGGCTGATAACCAACGGCAGGAAGCTGAAAGACAAGCCTTATGTAGAAACACTCGAAAAAGCAGGATTAGACTTCGTGCAAATAACCTTGGAATCGCATAAACCGAAAATTCACGATGTAATGACAGGCGCTAAGGGAAGCTGGAAAGAAACCGTTGAAGGAATCAAGAATGTTGCAGAATCTAAAGTTTACCTGACTACAAACACCACATTGAGTAAGCACAACGCTGCAGTCTTCCTTGAAACAGTTGATTTCATAAAATCTCTCAACGTCGCCGCGTTTGGATGCAATAGCCTCATCTACTCTGGAAAAGCAAACGCAATCAGCGAAGAATTCGCGCTCCCCTTGGAAACGTTGAAGGAGCTTTTGCCGAGAATCCGAGACAAAGCCAACCAGCTTGGGCTTAAATTCCTCTGGTACACGCCGACCCAATACTGCCGATTCGACCCCGTCCAAATGGGCTTGGGAATCAAATCCTGCACAGCCGCCATGATAAACATGTGCGTTGGACCCACAGGCGATGTGTACCCTTGCCAAAGCTACTTCGAAAGCCTCGGCAATCTCCTGTTGGTTGAATGGGCGAAAATCTGGAACAATCCTCTTGCAGCAAAGCTGCGCAATCGGGAGTATGTTGAATCGAAATGCAAGGATTGCCCTCAACTTCAGGTTTGCGGAGGCGGATGCCCTCTTGAGTTAAAGAGCGGCGAGTATGTCTGCAGCAATACTTGAACAAACATTGCTGCACCTGAACTAATCAACTTTTAAGCTTCAGCTACATCATACGCTGTCTAACGAGTCACAAAACTCGAGCGTGAAGCGAACATTTGCCTTCATTACTTAACAAAAAGCCGAAGTTGGTAGTCTTCGACGTTGAAGGAGTGCTGATTCCGAGAAACCGCTTCTTCTTCCTAATGGGAAAAACCTTGGGCGTTGCGCAATTGATGAGAGTGTTCTTCTACGGATTCCTTTACGAAATAGGGTTAGTCCCGCTAAAATCAGCCATGAAACACCTGTTCAGCGGTGCACAAGGAATGAAGCTCGAAACCCTGATGCAAATTGCATTAAGAATTCCCTTGGTTCCTGAGGCAAAAACAGTCTTTGAACGCCTAAGACAGCAAGGGTTCAAAACTGCCTTAATAACCTCAGGGTTGCCAACAGTGGTCGTCAAGATAATAGCAGACAAGCTTGGAGCAGACTATTCGTTCGGCTTCGAAATAGGAATCGAAGACGACACATTGACAGGGACCATTTGGGGCGAAGTAATTGAGCGAAACGGAAAACTCGCCGTTCTCCGCAAAATAGTCGACGATGAAAAACTGTTGCTAAGCGAATGCGCAGTGGTTGCTGATGATCGAAATAACGCTTCAATCTTCCTACGAGATATGATGAAGATAGCGTACAACCCTGATTTTGTCTTAAGAATAAAGGCAGACAGCATAGTCACTGGCAGAATATCGAAGATTCTAATGGTCATCAACGGCGAACCGAAACATAAGGGCAGACCGTCTGCAAACGACATTTTCAGAGAGTTAATCCATGCGTCGGGCTTTTTTGTTCCAGTGGTCGCGAGCTTCGTTGGAGTTCCGTTGGTTGCTGTTTCGATAATTATAGTGCTTGGGTTCTATGCCGCATCTGAGTACCTTCGGACGGAAGGAAGAAGGATGCCACTAATCAACCTCATTACTCGAAACGCAGCTTCCCAGAACGAGCTATACCAAATCGTTTTAGCACCAGTTTATTTCGCAGTAGGAATCCTATTCACGCTGGTACTTTTCCCTGCTCCAGCGAGTTACGCCGCTATCGCGATCTTCGCCTTAGGCGACAGTGCCGCGTCCATCTTCGGAGGATACTTCTCGGACACGCCTTTGCCGTTTAACAAGGATAAGAGCTTAGAAGGTTCAGCTGCAGGCTTCTTCTTCGCTTTTCTCGCAGGTTCCGTTTTCGTATCGCCGTTAACGGCGCTTGTGGGGGCAGCGGTTGCAATGTTCATTGAGTATCTTCCATTGCCAGTAAACGATAACCTCTTGATTCCCTTAACCGCTGGCTTAGCCCTAACTCTCTTAGCATAGTCTATTTTGAAGTCTTGGGTGAACGGGTTAGTTTGAGTTTCTCACGATGCGATAGCTTTTTGATTGCTTTTTCGCGTTTCATGGCCTGTGCCCTCGTGTCCAACGTTTCGACGTAAGCAACTTTCTTGGGCTTGTGCATTTTGGTGTACCTTGCTCCCTTGCCACAAGCGTGGAGTCTTGCTCGTTCCTCAACGTTCTTTGTGTACCCAGTGTAAAAACTTCCACCTGAACACAAGAGAATGTAAACGTAATAAGGCATCAGAGGTTAGCGCTCCTGTGTAGATTTGGTTCCTTCAAGTTTTTCGTGGAAATCGAACAACGTGGTGGGTTTGGGTTCTTGAATATTTTCTTCCCCAATCCCCTGCATGAAATATTCCTTGTGTAGCGCACGTTTCATATACGCTTCAGGATCAATCTCCAAGACCTTTCCGCGGTCAACATCGATAAGGTAAATTTCATGAATTCGTGCATTAAGAATTTCTTCCTCGGAAACTGGTGGATTATTGTAGTATAGGTCGCAGAGCTTCTTTACGCGCTCAACTTCGGCAGGTGTTCTCCTTCTCGGTGGCTTTGCTAAAGCATTAGGAAAAGACAAGACATAGTGAGGTGGGACACCTAACGCGAATTTTCCCGCGAAACTGCTGTACCTGATAATCTTGCTCGCCAACCTCGCTGAAAGGTAAGTCAACGGGTCCAGCGCGTGGTCAGGCGGGATAAACCCAGTTTCTATCTCAACAATGAGGTTTCCGTAACCTTTGGTGGAGTACAGGTCGCATGTTAACAAGTCGTTCAAACCGTATTCCAGCTGCACATCATAACCTTTCAGGATAAGGTATTTTGCGCAAACCAACTCCATGACTGAATGGTTGATCTTAACAACGTTTTCTTTCTGCAGCTTCAGAAGCCAATCCCTGAGGTTGCTGAGCTTGGTTTCTGATTCTTTCTCCATGCCAGCGGTGAGTCGCAACATGAGAGTGGACAAGTCCTGTTCGAATCTTCCTCTGCCGTCCATCGTGCACACCTTGTCTAACGATTGCGATCGCGATCGTTGTTCAGTTTGAACCAGTATGATTAGGCGTTACTGTATATAAATCAGCAATGACAAAACCACGACGTTCACTCCGTAAACGGACACATAGCAAGTTTAAATATGCTCCATATGTAATAGCCAATTGCTAGACAACCATGCCTTGATTTAGCTGTTCTTTGCAAGGAACTGAAAAGGAAAACCACAATCGTTCAATATATCTGTAAAACAAGTTTATATCCAACGAACTGCTTTAGTGCTTATTTGCCCAAGCTGAGAAGCAGGCTGGATCGGCTCAACCAAGAACAGTTGAACATTGACTGACTGTTCATGTTGGTCCCAGGCGATTGTCTCAAATGGGATAGACCTCTGATAGTCGGTTGACAGCTGGCTGAACTGAGTTGGACCGTTCGGGCTTAGACTCAGTTTGGGCCTTTTAATTTTAGACGGCTTAATGCAATCAGCTTTTGTAAGAACCCCTCCCAAATTCCGAACTCCGGTGAAACAACAATTCGCTCCTGTCTCGTACCTTTTATGTGGAACGCTTTTATTTTCGGTTTAACTTACGTTCTTCTGCCGGATGATGAGAAGGCATTAGCTTGACCTCGTGGATGAAAGTTCAGAGTTACTCAGACGGCACGCGCAAATAACATTAACAAGGCTGACCTACTGGAAGAAATGGCTTCCTGCCCGTTTATTTAATGTTCAATCAGAGTGTACCAGGCTTGTGGCTGCTCAACCATCTGCCTAGGTTTTGAAAGAAGAAGAAGCAATAATGCACGACCCTTCTTCTTCTATTAAAGCGAAACTAATCCTGCCCAAATGTTACAAAGATTATTAATAATGTTCAAGGAAATCTTAACAGAAAACGCGCTACGACCTCCTTTCAATGCATCTCACAAGAGGGTTTGCATATTTACATAGCGAAAAAGGGTCTAAAAATAAACTGGCTCAATCATTGCATACATTGGAACCGCTCACCACAGCACTTGCAACGTAGTGCGATTGAGTAAAAGACCTTAGGCGTCAAGCTTAAGCTAACCCTTCCCTTTCTTTTTTCATAGTAACGACTTTGAGACTTGATGGTTGCAAACAGAAATTCGCATATTAGCGAAGTCTAGCGGTAACGTTTAATATGACAATCAAGAATCTCTCTCTACTTACCCAGAAAGAGACCTAGATAGAATGGCAACAGACACTGGTTTCAAGATCGTGCTAACTGCCTCAGCCACCGAGATGAGTGACTTCGCAAACAGTCCCTTCATGGCTTTCGTCGCAGGATTCGGCAAGGGGCCAATCCCTCTTAGTTTTGCAAGGAAAACACTATATCCACCTGTTCCCCGAAATGGTGACTGCAGAGCTAAGTACGCTTCGTATGGGTTGCGGAAGGTTGAAGCCATGCTTTTGGAAAACGGGTTCTCAGAGTCAGATGTTGCTGTGGTTCACCCTGAGAACCTGGAAAGCTTCATCGGACCTAGCACTAGAGTTGTTGGAATCTCCTCGATGGACCCCACAGGAATGGGCTACGTCAGCAAGACTTACTCCTCGATTATCGGCGGCGGAGAACCCATGAACGCTGTCGAGTTCAAGAAGCTCGTTGAACATCCGAGCATTAAAAAGTTCCGGCCCAAGATTGTCGTAGGCGGATTCGGCTCCTGGCAGTTGGAGCGCAAGCACGTCTCTGACAAGTACGGCGTAGACTGTGTAATCATGGGTGGACAACCCGACCCGATAATTGACGTTTTCAAGAAGATGGTAAACGGCGAATTAGTCCCTAGAGTGGTTCACGCTGACGAGTCCCTTCGCAATTGGAACTATGACACTATGCCGCTGGCGAGACATGCTGCCATTCATGGGGCCGTCGAGATTTCAAAGGGCTGTGGCCGAAACTGCCAGTTCTGTACGCCAACGATGCAGAGCAAAATCGACGTGCCGCTTGAGAAGATTATGGCGGAAGTGGAGATTACAACGCGGGAGGGTAGCGATCACATTACGCTGGTAACTGAAGACCTGTTCTTGTACGGGGCAAAAAGCAAGACTTTCATCCCCAACCAGAAAGCCGTCGTCGAACTAGTCAGAAGCGTTGCCGATTATCCTGGTGTGAAGAGCATTCAAGCATCGCACATGTCTCTCGCGCCAGTGGCTCAGAACCCGCAGATGATAAAGCAGCTTGCGGAAATCCTTATCGAGCGCAGCTGGTACTCCCATGGAAAGAAGCCGATAATCACGGCTGAGACCGGAATCGAGACGGGTAGCACCCGATTGATGAAGAAGTACATGGGCGGTAAGATGCTGCCTTTCAAACCTGAGCAGTGGCAGGAAGTCGTCACAAGCGCGTTTGGCATTTTGAATGATAACGACTGGTATCCGTTGGCGACGTTGATTGTGGGGCTTCCCGATGAGAAGGAAGAAGACGTGCTTGAAACGCTTGAACTGATGGATAAGTTGAAGGATTATAACGCGTTCTATGTGCCTCTATTCTTCGTCCCGCTTGAGAACTGCGTGTTGATGAATAAGAAGGGTACAGAGCTTGATACGTTGTCGAAGGCGCGGTGGGATTTCTTCATTCGATGCTGGGAATATAACATAAAGATTTGGAAGGATACCTTCATTGGGGCAAGGTTCCGCAATCCGATTCTATATGATGCGGTAAACAAAATTGTGATTCCTTATTTTGGCAGGGTAATGGGAATTTATTATGGTCTGACGCGTGGTGAACAGTTAAAGCAGGCGTTTTGGACTTTGAGTATGACTCAGCCAGCTGCACAGGACGAGTAACTACTCTACCTCTACTTTATCTTCTACGGTTGACTTTTTTTCCTCTTCCATTGACGCAGGCTCTTCTTTCGGTGCAGTTTTTGCAGCCTTTCGAGCATGAGTGATATATCCCGTGTGACCGGTCATTAGCGTTTGTGGGCGTGTTTTTCCTCGTTCGACCTGCATGGCTCGCATTATGCACTCCACGGTTTCGATGAGGATGAAGTTGTTGTCTCTTAGTGCTTCGGTTGCTTTAACAACTTGGTCTATCGTAGGGCTGAAGGAAACCAAAATTCCTGATGGTTTGAGTGCTTCGTAAACGTGTGGTATGACGAGCCAGGGCGTGGCTAAATCCAGGATCACAGCGTCAAGGTCTCGTTCTTCTATGCCTAGTGTTACGTCGCCGCTTTTCATCTCAACGTAATTCAGCAGATTGCTGCGTTTGAGGTTTTTCTCAGCGTTCTTCTGAAACTCGGAGCGCAACTCGTACGTGTACACTTTACCGTTAGGCTTAACGTAATGGGCTAGCGCGGTTGTTAAAGCGCCTGTTCCAGTCCCTGACTCGACTACGCGGCTTCCTGGTCCGATACCGCTGAACATAACAATTAAAGCAGCATCTTTAGGGTAGGTTATCTGCGTGTTGCGAGAAGATTTCATGATGTAATCAGTCAAAGCTGGCTTCAAAGCGATGAACTGGGCTCCCAAACTGCTTTGGAATGTGTCGCCAAAGTCTTTCCCGATGAAATCGTCGAGTTTGACGTAGCCTTTATGGGTGTGGAAGGTTTTTCCCGCCTCGACTCTAACCATATAGGTTTTTCGTGGGGGCAAGCAGATGAGGATTAGGTCCCCTTCGACGATAGTATTGCTTGGCACCTGGTTTTCTCCTTTAGAGGGTAGTGTTTAATTCCGTGTCTTTTAAGCTTTGAACTCTGCCCCACCGTTCCTTATTCATAACATCGAAACCTCGTGAGAATGGGCGCTGTAATGGTTTTGCATTGATTGGCTATCTTTCGATGTGGCTTTCAGCCAAAACTCCATCTATCGGACTGAACGAATCAATCGCCCATAAATGTACACGAAGTAAATTATGGCGAAAACCGTCAGAACCACCTCAAAACTGAGAATCGTCATATTCTGCTCAATAGCCATGAAATAGCCTTGCTGAACGATGCCCGAGAAAACGAGCGCTTGAAGGAATATGGCTCCACCTACGCAGCTTAAGCCTAACGTGTGGAAGATGACGCGCATTCTTCGCGAGAACGTTGGCGAAAGAGTCATTGGTGGTCAAACATACTGAAGGTTGGTTTTCGAGAATATGGTTTATGAAAACAGAAACAAGAACGCCTCTCAGTATTAGAGATGATGATTGAAGGAATATTCGGGTAGCTATTAGCGCTTTTTCTTGTTGCCTTCTTTCTTTTCCTCTTCAGTCACCATCATCTTCAACTTCCTTTCCATTTCCAACTCGTAAGCGTGCTCCTTAACCATTGCCGGCAATGTCTTCTGCTTATGCACCTCAACAATGGGCACGATGCGTCTCTCTCCTTTCTTAACCGTAACTTTCTCGCTGTCCACGACATCTTCGAAATCCTCCAGCGCCTCAACCGTCGAGTACCCGACGCTCTCCGTCACAACCTTAACCTTGAACTTTCCCTTGTAAAAACGAATTTCATCCATAGCAACACACAATACTTAATTCAGGACCGAGAAGATATAAACACTCATATCTCTCTTGGACACAGAAGGAGAAAAACCAGTGGATACGTGGGTGCTATTCAGCGGTTTAGTCATCGGGTTCTCCATTGCAGCACCCGTCGGGCCGATCGGAGTACTTTGCATACGCCGCACACTTGCTGAGGGGCGACTCCATGGGTTAGTTTCTGGGCTTGGCGCCGCCACAGCCGACGCCGTTTACGGTTGCATAGCCGCGTTCGGTTTAGCATTCATCTCTGACCTGCTAGTTCAACAACAGATTGGGATTCGCGTCATAGGTGGAGCCTTCATGTGTCTCCTCGGCGTCCGCACGATTCTGGTTAAATCTTCTGAAAAGCCGACGAACGGAAAGGAGCTAGGTTTGGCAGGCGCGTACGGCTCGACTTTACTCCTTACGCTCACAAACCCCCTGACCATTCTTTCGTTCGCGGCGGTTTTTGCCAGTTTGGGCGTAGGCAGCAGCTCCGGAGACTATGGCTCTGCCACACTCTTGGTCATAACCGTTTTCATTGGCTCTGCTTCATGGTGGCTTATACTGAGCGGCGCCGTCAGCCTGTTCAGAGCAAGAGTTACGCCGAGAGTTCTTCTGTGGATAAACCGCGTTTCAGGAACAGTAATTTTCGGGTTCGGCTTCGTTGCCCTTGTAAGCGTAGCGCTGTAGACTACACTCCTTTCACTTTTCAGCAATCTTTTACCGAAATTTCCAAGTCAGGAATAAACTTGCTGAACGCCGCGTTTCGTGTGTTCACACAAAAACCCGTTTTCCCCTTCATCTCCTCACCGTCGCCTTCAACTGTAAAGGCATTATGTGGCCTCAAACATGCACATGGACAACGCCAAGACAACGTTGCGTTGCTGACTTCGAGACTTCGAACACGTAAAAAATTTTGTTTTTCGCTTTCTAAATAGTCAATCAATCCGCGTTCTCATGATCAAAACCCACCTTCGGCTTTCAAAAACACAACATTTGCTTCAGTCCAAGGATGGAACCATGAGTTTCGGGTCTTTTCCCCGCATATTTTGCAATAAGCCGATTCAGTGAAACAGCAAGGCACCTGCCGTTATCCTTGGCTACGTGGTAGCAACTATTCAAGCTGTCAACACGCGAACGCTCAAACTCATGGAGCACAACGCTCTAAGAGTGGGACACGATTTTCCACAATTTGCGCTGACTTCCGTTCCGTGAGTTTGTTGCATTCGTCATATTGATAGCGCACGTGACGACTGCAATAGGCTCCGAATTCCTGCGTTTCTCAACAAACTCCCGTGTTATCTCGGGTTGATGCCATGGTCTCCGAAGTCGCCTGTGTACTAGACGCTGCCTCAGTCTTTCTGCAGATTGTCGCAATTGTGAGGAGAACGGATGGGGCGGTGAAGAAACTGAAAACGCGAGTATACTTGGATGCTCCAGCCTTCTTGACGACGCTGACGTTGCCCCCTGCTTTAACGTAGCCATTTATAAAGGCATTAGCAATTGATTCCGCTTTCCCATTACTATGAAGCGGCGGCAGATAATGCCCTGAATAATAGAGAAACTCCGCAACGTCCCAAGATCTGTCGCCTCCATGAGAAGCCTGCTCGAAATCCAACAAATAGAGCTTGTCGGTTGGGTCTACGATTACGTTTTCTGGTTTGGTGTCGCCAAGCGCGACGTTCAGAGAATGCACCATTGCGAGCAATTCGCCGACTCTGTTCAGTTTTTCCAAGTCTCTACTTATGGCACTGTTGTTTTGCGAGGTTGCTATCCGCTTAATCGCGAAGCTTAGGTTTTCGCCCTCCACATACTCCATAAAAACCAAGCCTTCATTGTGACTTATGTGCAGGATTTTGGGAACGTTAAATCCTTCACTCCTCAGGAGCTCGCTTATAGCGCATTCCTTTTCAAGTCTGGCTTTCCCAGTAACCACGAATGTTCGGGTTCCAAGAACCCACATGTTTAGCGGAAACCATTTGAATCCTGTCCAATCTTTGAACCGCTTCACCAGAACCCGTTTCTCTTCACCGCCAAAATCTGCTCTAATCAAGAATACATCATTTAGTAAGCCGCCGAGTCTTTCTCGCTTGATCCTGCCGTTTTCGTGGTTGAGCAATTTCTCCCTGACGAAAGCCTCGATGTCAACTCTGTCCGCCATTGAAACAAGTCCTCTGGCGGTCGGGACGAAGATGAATTCCTGTGGGTCAACAGTATATCGAGCTGTATTTAGGCTCTTTCTCCATTGACTTAGCGTTTGGATTCTTGGAAAAACTTCCATGTTTTGATTAAATAGGTTTAAGAGCTGTGGAAAAGTCTCGAATATCGATGTGAAAAGAGCTCTCGGCGCTTTTTTCGAGAATTTTGTAAGTCGATTTTTTCGGTTTTTGCTCGATGCAACTATAGTTTTGGTTATTATCACGTAATCTTCAGCGAGGAGCACTTTTTTCTCAGTTTCTAGTTGCCTTAAGGCTTCCACGTACCCATGAAGAGTCGGATCGCTCTGCTTCCTTCGCTGGGCATCTCGCATAAAGTTCGACACGCAGCTGGCGAGAGGAGGGAAGGCTCGAACCCTATTCATCATCACTTCGTACATGAAATATTCTGGTTTTATTCGAAGACGGTCTGCCAGTTCGGGGAAACTAAGGGCCAAGTTTGCCAGGTGTTCAAGGATTAACCGTTTCTTGAGAATGATTTCCCGTGAATGTAAGTATGTTTCGCCGCTAATGACTTCGTAAGGAAACACGAGTGTGTCAGCGGACGCTTCGCCGAGGAAGCTGCGGTCGACGTCTCTTTCAAAGATCCACTGGTCAACCGCCACAATCACGATGCTTCTACCATTTATCACTTTTATATAGCTCATTATTCTGCGAGGAAAATCGCGAATTATCAAAATAACTTTCGCAGCACTTTTCCCTCTTGCCGCTTTTGTTGGACAGTAATCAAAGAAGCTCACCGCAGTAATGTGAGCGGATCCAACGATATGTCTACAGAAATCCAGGATTTGCCTCTGCAGTTCGCTGTTTCCATCAATGCAGTTGTTGCTCAAACGCCTCATCTTACTTATGGTCTTCAGCTATAGAATTGATAGAGGGATATATTTGGCGTCTGTTGCTTTTGCATGAACGATGAGAGAGGTTAAATGACGTTATGTTTTCTCAGTGCCACGTCGCCAACACACCGCTGAGCATTACGTTGGTTTGTTTTAGCCTCAAAATTCCAGCGAAGTTCTGAAGGAAAGGTCGGGATTATGCACAAGGTCGTCCGTTCAGATTTTCCTAACCAAAGGCTTCATGACGTTTCGTGTGACTGGGGCTATAGTAACGTCAGCATTCCCGGTTGTATTTATTCTCCTGCAAATTAGGTTTAGTGAGTCTTCGGTAAAGGTTAGCAGGTTTTGTCCCTCGTTTGTTAAACTATACACCTTTCGCGGTCTTTCGGTTTCCATGTTCCAGATACTTGCGACCTGGCCCTTCTTCTCGAGGGTTCCTAAAAGTGGGTATATTGTGCTGGGGCCGAAGTATATTCCGAATGTTTTTCGGATTTTGGTTATTATTTGGTAGCCGTGCATTGGCTGCTGGTTTAGGAGTTGGAGGACTACGAGGTCTAAGAGTCCTTTCATGAGCTTTGTTTGGGCTTCTTTTTGGGGGTTTGGCATGTTTTTTCTCCTGTATATGTGTTTAACAGTTGTTTTGTTGTTCCCGTGTACAATATGTCCGATTTTAGACATATCGCGTTTCTTTATAGATGCGAGACCGCGATATAAACGTTCATGCTTAACGAATGCATAATAATGCATAATGCATCCATATGGGCTATCCTCATTCTTAACATAAGTTAAATAAGCCAAGAGAAGCAAACTCCAAGCAGGAACATCAAAAAGGCAAAACTTGTGGCAGAAACTTACCGAAAAGAAATTGTACAACGCATAACCAGAAACCTGCTAGACATCCAACTATTAAGGATAATTCAAATGGAACCGTTAATCTGGGGATACCGAATTAAGAAGCAGGTTGAAAGAGACTTTAACATTAAGCTCAGACACGGAGCATTATATCCAATGCTTAACTCGCTCGAACAGAGAGGTTTTCTGGCGAGTGGAAAACAACAGGAAGGTGGAAGAGCCCGAAAAGTCTACACCCTTACTCAGGAAGGCAGAAAATACCTGCAGAGTTACTACACGATTCTGGGAGAACAACTGAAAAGCTCTGATCGCAACTAATTTTCACGTTCTATTAGATCTTGCCTGTAACTCTTTTGAAAGGGATTAAACTAGCAGACGTCTTTGATAATTTAGAAAAATCATTAGTAACTAGTAGCGACACAATTTTTGACATTAAGAATAGAACGTAAGCCAAGACTGAAGGAAAACGCTTTTATCGCTAAAGGTTGAAAAAGGTTCTGCGAGGAAAAAACGAATGGAATTGGAATCTAGCAAGAACTTAGGCGGCATTGGTGCACTGCTCATATTCGCCGGTCCACTACTAAGCGCTCTACCAAGAGTCGGAGGATACACAGGATTACTCTCTCTCGTCGGCGCAATACTCGTCTTGATAGCACTAAAGGGCTTTGCAGACTACTACCGTGAAAGCGGAATTTTTAACAACGCTCTTTATGCAATAATCGCGGCCATCGTGGGCATCGTAGTTTTTGCGGCTGTA
This sequence comes from Candidatus Bathyarchaeota archaeon, assembly GCA_963749465.1. GTDB lineage: Archaea > Thermoproteota > Bathyarchaeia > Bathyarchaeales > Bathycorpusculaceae > UBA11855. The sequence goes on from CAVVMH010000005.1 coordinate 125,105, forward strand.
CTGATCATCGCTTTTGTAGGTTTTTTTGCTGAGCTCGGGTTAAACATCTCAAACTTACAGGATTGGACATCGCTTTCTTCAATAGATTGGCAAACACTGGGCAACTTTGACTTCATACTTAGATTCATCGGTGTATTACTCTTAGGCGTAGTAGTACTATTCGCCTTTCTAGTCGTTACCGTTGTCTTCTTAAGAAGATCTCTTGGTTTCATGTCTTCGAGAACAGGCGTTGGACTTTTTGGAACCACAGGACTACTGCTGTTATTCGGTGCAATCTTGACAATACTTGTTATTGGCCTCTTTCTGATATGGATAGCAATGCTACTTCTTGCGATTGCATTCTTCTCGATAAGACCGCAACGAGCACCATCACCACCATCCACTATCTCGACTGCAACCACAAACCCAAGTCTAACGCTAACAACCATCACCTTTTTCTATTTTTCAAATCCAGGAAAAATCCCAAGGAAATCGCTGAAACGCAGCATACCGTCGCTATGGTTCCCATTTACAAAATAATGCTCTAAAATATGGGATTTTGTCTGTTTCGAGCAAAACAGGCGCTAAAATCTCAGGGCAGTGCAGCAATAATCTGATTTGGTTTCCATGAATTGTCTTCAATTTTGTTTGACTATTTGCCGCCATCAACCTCGCTTTTTCTCCCAGGTTCTCGTATACAAAAGCATCACCTAAACACAGCTTTTCTTTTGATTTCTCGAGAATTCGCATGATATCATCATATGAATGCTAACCTCAATACTAATGGGAGGAATTCTGTAGTTTTGTTGGGCAGGTATACAGTTATGAACAGTCAATATTAATGCTGAATAAAAAAAGCAAATATACCTTAAGCCCAAACCTTCATTGATGACAACCCAGTTCGTGACGCAAACGGAGATGCCCATAGTGGAGAAGCACCAGTGCATAAAATGCAAAAAGAATTTTAGTGAGCCCGAACTGGTCAAATACTATGCCTGCCCCCATTGTCACGCCAAAATAGAAAAAGAAGAGAAAACAGGCTGCCAATATTGGTTTGGTTACCTGAATCAAAAAGAAAAAAACGAACCAATACCGCACGAGTGCGTTGAATGCGAAAAAGCCGTAGAATGCATGCTAAACCAACAATCCAGCTCCCCCACTGCTGTTGCAGAAATTAAGAAATGGTATTCATTTTAGCATGAGATTAGCTCCCTCTTTCAGGTAACAAAAAAAGAAGAGGTTGTTGTAGCTAATTTTAGCCGTTTACTGGTGCTTTTTGAAGTGAACAGCTAGATTTACTACGCCTATGAGTATGGCTATAACGACTGCTGCTATTAGACCATTGAAGAGCATTGTATAATCTGCTGGTGTTGTTTGTTCTGGGAATGTTATTGGCTCTGGTGCTGGTCCAACCGATACCGTGGTTGATGCTGCTGAGCTGCCGTAGGATTCATCTCCTGCGAATGTGGCGATGATCTCATATGTTCCTTGTGCTGGCGGTGTCCATTCTTTACCGAATGTGCCGTAGTATCCGTTGGTTGTGGCGGTGCCGATGTCTATAACGCTGCCATCAGAGCCTATTGCTGTTAATGTTACTGGGACTCCGTTTATGGTTTCGTTGCCCCAGAGTCCTCCGATTGGCATCTGCTTGTGTAGGTACTCCATTTGTGTTGTCATGGATTCTTTTGATACGCATGGGGTGTTTGGCTGAGCTGGAGACATGTCTAGGACTGTGCCTTTTATGACGATGCCGTTTCCTAATGGCATTACTACGTCGGGTGCTGTGACTGTTGTCTGGCTTTTGCCCTTGCCTAAAACGTATAAAGTCCCAGTGTATGATTCTGAGATTGCCATGTATCCGTCAGCGATTGCTCCCATGCTTCCTGTCATCAGTGTTTTGAATATGCCCTCGCCTGTGGTTGCGTTAATTGCGTGAAGCTGCCATCCTCTAGTGATTGGCTGAGTGGGTGTGTGTTCAGTGTTAAGAGTGTAGATTTTTCCGTCAGCAGCATAGGCTACACCGTTGAATGAATTGACTGTGGTGCCATTCGGGTTAATATATGGTGTTTCGAACGGGCTGATTGCTGGTGCTTCGTACTTCCAGACTATCTTGCCGGTCTTCCAGTCGAATGCGTAAACGCCTGAGTATGCGGCTCTGTAGAACATGCCGTAGGCTGATGTTGTGTCGTAAGCTCCGAAGCCATTGACGTCCCATTGTTCGTCCATCTTGGGGCTTGTCCATGCAATGTCTCCTGTTCTTATGTTGAGTCCCACGAATTCTCCCCATGCTGTTAGGAAAGCGTATATTCCGTGATCACAGATGTCGGATGCACCACTGTATCCCATGAGTCTTTGGGCGCCTGCAGGTTCTATCGTTTTGTTGACAAGCACCTGGCCAGTTTTCACGTCGACAGTTACTAGTCTTTGTTCCGGAGTCGTTCCAGTATTGGCAATCAAGCCACGTCCAAACGAAGCAGCAATGCCTGCGGTGAAATCTGTAGTAGCCGGAAGGCTGCTCAACGGCCAAGTTATGTTGCTTACAATCCTGCTCGTGAAGTTGGTGCTGCTTCCACTTGTTGTGAAGTTAATCAGGCGGTAACGTTGGGCTGCTGGGACACTGGTACCTAGGTTCTGCACGCTTAGTGCGTAACCGGTCATTTGGTGAATAGCTGACGTCAAAGGTGAAATCGAAACGTTCAGTGTCTGGGCTCCGGTGTTTGCGTTGTACTTGAACAGCCTGCTGCCGTCCAGGTACACGATTGTGGATGGATATTCGATTGCGCCTCCAAATATCCAGCTTCCGAAGCTATCTAAGCCTTGCGAATGGGTGAATCCGTTTACCTCCCAGAGCACTTCGCCAGTGCGTATGTCAACGCTTTGCAGTGCGGTTGTCGATACTGATTGTAGAGTGCCATTGACTATTTGTGACATTACCCTTGGAACAGTGATGAAGCCTCGTCCGCCGATGGCCATGGTGATTACGCCTGGGGATGATGATGACGTCGCTGCTGGGACTTCGTAGCTCCAGCCTTCTGCGCCGTATGTTCCGTATCTGCCTGCTCCGGTGATGCCGGCGATGTTCTGTACTCGTTTCCACGCTATGTGGGCAGTGTCTGGTCCTTGGACATACGGGTAGAAGTCAGTTCTGGGGTTCCAGTAGGGGCTGTCATTAGGATAAAGCTGTTCCCATCCGACGCCACCTGGTCCGTACCACGGCCAGTCGCCTATGATAGGCAGCCATTCTCTTCGTTCCACTGGTACGTTTCGTGTCCAATAGTCCGTTGGCAACGCAGTTGCGCCCCAAGACCACACCATATCTTGCTGTGCGGTGAATGTGTATTCTGGGCTGTTGTCGGGCAGATAGTAGCTTGAGCCTGAATAGATTGTAGGTGTTCCTTGATATCCCGCACCTGCAGCCGCCGTGCTTGTGTAGATTACTCCGTCATTGTAGACTCCCGCTGGCAGAAATGTTCCTGGAAATTCAACCTTGTACTTGTATTCGCCAACTTGGTCGGGTACGTATTCAAGCCATGTGGCTGCGGTGTCCCTTTCAGAATTCAACGTGTATTCGTCTTTGGTTCCGTCTGGCTTAGTGATTATCACATGATAACCAAGAAGTTTGCGACCCGCGTTGGATGCTGGTGTAACCCACACGTTGACGAGGAGGGGCTGACCTACACCTATGGTTTTTGGTCTTGCGCTGATCCAAATCTGTGCTTGGAAGGTTCCATTTGCAACATCACCGGTTTGCAATGGTCCACTGTAGGGTTGCTTTGCAGCAAGCTGAGCTTGAACTGGTTGAACAGTGACTGTAATTAGTATAACAGAAGCCATCAAAAGAATAACAATAGCGATTGCAGTTGTCTTTGCCATATTTCCTGAAATTTGCATTTTTCTTTCTCCTTTTAAGTTTATTGCGTGCCTAGAAAAAGGCACACCAGTCCACGTCGATGGTAACAGCTTATAAGATTTATGCAATTCCACTTTTTTCTCCAAACTTCATGAAAAAACCTGTGCGCGTTTCGGTAAAATGCTCACTTTGCATCATCTTAAAAACAAAAAACGCCTTTTGGACTGTACCAATTGTCTCGGTTTCCAATCTGAGCCTTGTTCATAAATCAATATTCAGAATACTGCTCACAGATATTTCGTCAAGTTTCATAAGTTAGTTAAATATCGTGCGCTTACTCGTGCACATCAGACTTGGAGGACACAATTTTGAAGCAACAAGCTGCTCTTAAAGACAGACAAGAGTTAGAAGCCAAAATGGCATCGATTTTCGGTGAAAAAATCAATGCGCTCTCGACAGAATTGCAAAGAATATTACTAGACGACATGGTCACAGCGTTCGAAAACAGGTTAAACGTGTTAAACCGCATCACCCAAAAAAGCCGCAATTAATCACAACCACGGAAAAAAACACTGAGTATCAATACATAAAACCTTTATATTGAAACCAAACAACATGGCTAAAAAGAGGCATGTGAATGAGGCGTTCCAAACTCGAAATGTACGTTGATATCCTAAAAGTGCTGGCTCACCGCGGACCATTGAAACTAACCCATGTGATGTACAAAGCTAACGTCAACTGCAGCGTGCTCAAGGAATACTTGGACTTTCTGATAAAACAAAACTTAGTCGAAGAAAGAATGATTGGAAAACGCAGAGTAGTTTACGCGTGCACGCAAAGAGGCATTACAGTACTAAAGTACTTCAGAGAATTGAAGCAAGTTCTTCCAATCGTGGAAGAAGCCAGAAACCAAGCGCCAGTACCATTCTAAACTCTCCATTCTTGGGCTTTGTATAAAGTCCAAGTTCTAAAGTTTCTTCTTTTCTAAAGCGGTAGTCCTCAAACCTTTTTACAATTCGAATTAGCAATTCTCTTGGACTTGTCGTGAAATTTTCGTTTCAGGATTGGTGATGAAGGATGATGAGAGTAAGTTTTGACAATAATTACCAGTGTGTCGTAAGACTTAATAGACCGATTTCAAGTATCACTACTGTACACACGCAAAACACTAACACTCGGGGAACAATTGTGAATAAAGAAGGACCCTTTGGAAACAAACCGTTAAGCGTACTTGAAAAAATAAGGGACAACCTCGAGCGCTTAAACGACAAAATGGAAGTAATGATAGAACTGCAGAAACACGGCCGAAAAGACATTGGAGCACCACTAACCGATGCTCCGCTAGATGTCATGACATTGCTCTCGATGCCTGATCACCTGAGAAAAACCGCCATGACAATTTGCCGATGTGGCCGAGCAACCGCAGAAGAAATCTCTGAGCAAACAAGCCGGGCACGAGCGGTGGAAAGCGCGTACCTGAACCAGCTTGTAATAATGGGCTATTTGAAGAAAGAGCGTAAAGGAAGAAAAGCTTACTTCTACGCAGAAAGGGAAAATCAAGGGTGAAAACAGGAATGAGCAAAATCGTAGCGGTGCACTCATACAAAGGCGGAACGGGCAAAACCCTACTATCCGTAAACATAGCCACGACATTCGCCAAACAAGGCAAAAACGTATGCTTATTCGACTTGGACTTCCGTGCGCCAAGCCTCTTCGCCATCCTAAACAAGCCAAACTCTGAATACTGGCTCAACGATTACCTGAACGGCACAGTTGACATAAACAAAGTCCTAATCGACATGAGCAACAAAGTCCCAGGAGACGGAAAATTCTTCGTCGGGTTCGCCAACCCAGCTACAGAAGCCATAAGAGACATGTCGGCGAAAGACCGAAAATGGGAAATGCATGCATTAGGGAGACTGCTGTCACTGAGGAGCTCATTGTTGAACGAGAAAGGGTTCGACTACATCGTGTTTGACACTAGTCCAGGGTTACAATATAGCTCGATTAACGCCATCGTTACAGCGGATTTTGTAGTGGTCGCCACAACAGGTGACAGGTCTGACGTTGATGGAACTAAGCGAATGCTGCGTGAACTTTATAACCTGTTTGAGAAGAAGACGGGTTTAGTCATCAACAAGGTGCTTGATGCTGCTTCGATTTCTAAGAGGCAGGAAATGGATAAGAAGGTTCGCGAGATTTACCAAGTGCCAATGCTGGGGCTGGTGCCGTGTTTCTGCGACATTCTGCGAGCTGAAGGTGGCTTAATCTTCGTTCGCGACAAGCCGGATCATCCGTTTACGAAGATTCTAGATGAGATGACACGTAAAATCGACCAGAACGAGCTAAGTTAAGCTTCATCTCAACCTCTTTTTCTTTTTGCTTTTATTTTTGTATACAAAAGCATCAACGGAGTTTGATGCAAACGCTTATAGAAAGAGAGGCACTGATAGAATTCACTCTTAAGCGGAGACAAGCACGGGTTGACGACGACTTCTGCGGTTGTGTTAGCCGGTGGTTCCTCCAGCAGGTTCGGCGACGACAAGGGCGTCGTTATACTCGCTGGGAAACCACTGATAGGTCACGTTGTAGATGCTGTTCGGAGTATTGCTGATGAGACGATTGTTGTGACTAGTTCTGCCGAACGCGCTGCAAAATATAAACAGCTTGTTCCTAAGTGCGTGAAATTCATTGTGGACATACGGGAATCAAAGGGTCCTTTGATTGGGGCATTAACTGGGTTTACCGTTGCGAGCGGCAAATATGCGTTGGTCGTGCCTTTTGACACTCCTTTCGTTTCAAGAGAGATTGTATCGTTATTGTTTGAATTGTGTATTGGCAGGTCAGCGGTCATTCCTCGGTGGCCAAATGGGCAGATTGAACCGTTGCACGCGGTTTACCAGGTTAAGGCAGCAATGGCTGCTGCCGAAGCGGCTGTGGCTGAAGGAAGACTGGACATGCGCGGAATGATTGAGCGAATGCGAGGTGTACGTTTTCTATCAACGCTGGTCATAACGGAGATTGAGCCTGAGCTCAAGAGTTTCTTCAACATCAACACTCGTTTGGATTTGAAGAAAGCAGAAGTTATTATTAAGCCTGGAAAAGTTAGGTAATGATGATTATTGTTGTCGGAATGTTCTCTCGCCCTTTTCAAGGCATTTAAGCTCATTTAGAAGTTATTGTTTTTGTTGCTCGTGAAATCTATAAGCCCTTGAAAAGCCGAAGCTGAACGAACTATATATATTCATATTGACTCAGAAAAGACACGTCATTTATTTTAGTCAAAACTCTCAAAAAGACAGCTGAAACGTGCGTTTTTGGTGTTCTTGACCACAAAACAGAAAAGCAAAATTGGCAAGAAGGATGACAGAGGGTGACATCGGCAAGTGTTTACCATATCTTTGGTTCCTGTTAAGATATTCTGGCTAATTCTAATGATTTAACAGCTGCTATGCGTTCCTTTTCTTCGGCGCTACTGCTTCCCTTGTCAAAATTTCATAATAGAGTGATAAAGAATAACTTCGAACATGTTCAAATTATATGTGAACATAGCAAGACAACAATCTAATCTACGTCAAAATATGAATAAAGAATTAAAAACACATATCTTTTTCCTAATTCTGTCGCTTAATGATTGCGAAGCAACCTGGTGCTGTTAGATTGGCATCCTTGAACACGATTGAAAGTTTGGCACTAAGGGCGTAACGGAAATCTTCCGGCTGAAATATCTATTAACTCGTGCTCACCCGTTAGCTGTTCATGATGTTCGCAATTACAGCTCATGCTGCACAAATATTTCATAGAAGAGTGGGCAGTCGGTGCTTTGTTGATGCTTTCGTTTACATACCTCTTATGAGAATCGCTTTCAGGTTATTTCAGTTTCAGAACGCCTGTCCACGCTTACTTTTCCTCAAACAATTATATTCTTATGAGGTGTGCTACTGATAATTGAGCGTAATCTGTTAATTTCACTCTTAAAACTAACCAAGAACGGCTCTGTTTTAATTGAAGATGTCAAAATAGACTCAAGGTTATCTTCAGATGTTATGGCAGGTTTGCTTGAAAAATTACAAACCCAAGATTTGCTTAAAGTCAATCGTAGCACCTTAGAAGTTAACAGCGAAAACCGACTGAAAATAGCAGTCAAAGCTGTATTCTTGGGAGCAGACATAGAAGCTATTAGCAGTTTTCTCGGTTGGCAAGAGTTTGAAAGCATCGCAGCCACCGCTCTCGAGAACAACGGATTTGCTGTCTGGCAGAATCTGCGTTTCAAACATGCTGCCCGAAAATGGGAAATTGACGCTGTAGGATGCAGGAGACCGCTAGTCATATGCTTGGATTGCAAAGATTGGCATCATGGGCTTTCAGCATCGGCAATAATACGAATTGTTGAATCTCAGGTCGAAAGGGCAAGGGCATTAGCTGAAGTGTTGCCTAACGTTTCAATCGGAATCGAGTGTGCCAAATGGAGCAAAGCCAAGTTTGTTCCAGCCATTTTGGCACTCCTGCCTACCAAGTTCAAGTTCTACGACGGCGTTCCCATTGTACCTGTGTTGCAGTTGCAGGATTTTCTAAACTACCTTCCCTTGGAGTTGGAATCTTTGAAGTATTTTCAAAAAGAGTTCAGTCACCTAAGCCATTAACTTCAAAACCGGTGCTTTGGCGAATTTCAGGGCAGGAACCAAACTCAAAGCAAACATGGCGGCTACCGCGCCAAACAACCACAATGCGATTTCCATTATTGTGAAGCTCGTTACCACTGGTTGACGCATTAGAATGAGCAAGGTCGTCATAACGCCCAACGAAAAGCCAAATCCGCAGCCAGAAAGCAAAACGATAATGCTATGAATCCCAACAATTGTAGTAACGGTTCTGGGTTTCGCTCCTACAGCGCGAAGAAAAGCAAACTCCTGACGTTGCTCATTGATTGTCAACATCATGTATGCCATTAGGCAAAGTGCAGCCGACGTTAAGGTGAAAAGGGGCAGGAGCAAGACGGTTGACCAGATGGATTCAAGAAAATCAGTGTTCATTCGGGTCGCTTCGTCAAAGTCGAAGACCACCAGATCGGAGCCTGTGTATTCTATTACTTCCTTCATCCGGTTCATCACGTCCGCTCGGTCAATCGTTGAATCAAGCGCGGCTAACACTATGTTGGGAGAAGATACTCCAGTCATGTTTTGCACGGTTTTCAAGGGCAAGTAGACAACTCTGCCATTATTTACTGGATCGACACAGACGCCAACTATGGTGAATTGTTGGTTTCTGGCCCTTACGCTTTGAACAAGTGGTTGGGAGAACATTGTTTGCGCTATTGAGTCGCCAACTACAGCGCCTAGTTTGTCACTTTCTTCCAAAAATCGCCCTTGCGTGTACCATTTGCCCGTCAGGTTTGCGGGTTCAACTCCGATTATCAATGCATCGCCTTCTCTGTTGTCCCCCACTGGCGTCGTTGCCAACGTATCAGGGTCAATGGTGAAGTTGGCAACTTCGTGCAGCCGCTCTTCCAGAATGAAGCGAGCGTCAACCTTGACGATGCCAGGTATCCCGCTCAATTGTTGAATTACCGTATCGGATATGGCAAGTTTAGGGTCTACGTAGTTGAACACTTCGTTTTCAGCCTCGCCCACGAAAGCTGACATGAGCGTTTTATACTGTCCAACCATGCTTCCGTGTGCTATGACGAAGACGTTTTCTCCGGACGCTTTCAGAACCCACGATGTAGTGGTGCCTTTCGCGATAATACTCCCAGCAACGGACACTGAGAGCAGGATAAAGACTATTGACAGAAAGAAAACGATTCGAATAGTCGCCGATTTGCGACGGTACAAGCTTCGAGAAGCGATTCTATACGTTAGATTCGATTTCAAGAACGTTTTGTTCTTGCCTTTCGCGGTCAACCCGTAGTATTGCACAGGAGAAATTGCATCAACCGGGGAAAGCCTGGCCGCATTAAGAAGAGGCTTCGCTCCGAAGACGATAGAAATAACAAAAAAAGCAATAAAAACCACGGGCACAAACAGCAAATTAGCAGGATGACGGTACGTTTCGAAACCGCTTAAGCTTGACGAAGCAAAGTCCGCCCCAAGTCCCACCACGACGCCCAGCGCACAACTCACAGCAGTTACAATAAGAAGTTCAGTCATGTAATATCCGAAAACAAGATCATTGGGGCAGCCAGCCGCCTTTATCAACCCAAAATCCTTAGTCCGCTGAATCATCATCAAAAAAACCATGAATGATGTTAATACCGCACCAACGACAAAAATCAGAATTCCGATGAAGCGGATGAACTGGGAAAAAAGATTTGATAGTCCAACAGTTAAAATGCCTTCACTTGCGGAGGTTATGCCTACCCCGATTCTTGAACTGAAGAGCAAAAGAAAAAGCGTTGAAGCCACGCTAAGAGTTAAGCAGGCAATGATAATGCTGGTCTGAGTTTTCCTCCGAAGAAGGTCATTCACGGGAAAGAACGTTTCATACAATTTTGCTCGCCAGTCTTCCGTTTTCCAAGCAGAACGTTTGGTCCGCGAACTGGATAATCCGCTCATCGTGAGTTGAAACAATAACAGTTTTACTCTTATCTTTGAGCATCCGAAGGATATCGATGATTTTCTGAGCGTTAACAGCGTCCAAGTTTCCGGTCGGCTCATCGGCAAGCACTAGAGGCGGATCATTTGCCAACGCCCGGGCTAAAGCCACACGCTGCTGCTCGCCACCGCTAAGCTGGGCTGGAAAATGGTTTAACCTGTGCTGCATCCCAAGAGAATCGAGCAACTTCGAGACGCGTTCTTCTATTTCCGTTGGGGTTTTTCTGCTCCACTCCATGGGAAAAGCGATGTTCTCCGCGACTGTCAATGTTGACACTAGGTTATATGTTTGAAAAACAAAGCCTATCTTGTTGCAGCGAAGTTCTGACAAGAAATCTTCGTTTTTCTCAGTTAAGTCCTCCCCGAAAACAATAAGGGTACCGCTTGTTGGTTTGTCAAGTCCACTTATCAGGTTTAGCAAGGTTGTTTTTCCCGTCCCTGACGCTCCGCAGATCGCTATGAACTGGCCGCAGAAAACGTCAAGGCTTATGTCTCGCAAGACTTCAATTTTAGCTTCGGTCATTTTGTAAGTTTTATTTAACGAACGCATTGAGACTGCGATATCATCAGATGTCGTCAGAACACCTCAAGGCACAGAGCACTAAACATGGTATTGCCGCGATTGGATAATATGTCTTGAGGTAGGTTCTTTACGGCGAATCACATGTCTTCGAAGCTCAAGTTACCCCTGTCCCGCTTCAGGATTCTAACTTTATCTGGGAGCTTGTTCTTCTCCCAGTCCTCCCAAGAAATTTCTCTGAAAATCCACCTCTTCCCTAGATGCGCAGCCACAACTGCGTGCTTGTGTTCTTTTTCCAAGGGGATGAGCTCGTTCAAGAAGCGGAAGAGCTTGTCTATCTGAGGCTTGGGGAAGTACGCATAGTAGCTGGCATTCTTGACTTCGAATGCGTATATGTCCTTATCTTTCCTGCCGATTATGTCAGGCAGAGGGCTGAGGCTTGGGTTGCTAACGGGAATCCGTACGGAGTGGCAACCGTGCTTCTGGAGCAACTTGACGAGTACGCTCTCGCTGTAGAAGCCTCTTTTGCGCCAGCGCCGGAGCGCGATCTTGTCAATTTCCTTCACTGGTCAGAGAACACCTGAAACTTCTCTTCGGTGAAGCGAATAAAAGACTATCGCAGAAGCCCAAACACTTTGCACGGTTGATGCTTCTGTATACAAACAAGCTGACTGGAGATGCTGGTGACACGTAAAAACACCACGTAATACATATACCACCAAACCAACGCACAAAGAAAAACTCAACTTGAACAACAACAAAAAACAATACATATAGCCTACTCAACCAGATGCTAAGTGAGCTACACAATCCAAACAAGCCAAGAACACGCTTCTTTTCCAAGGCAAATTTCCCTAACAAAAACGCCGTAACAACGGCATAAACTCGTTGAATACAAGATACACCTCACAGATCAGACCGAAATTATGATATGACGAACTGAAATGGAAAGAATTAAGCCAGAAGACGAAGCAGCAATGACGAACATCACGAGAAAACGAGCATAAACAGATTAAAGGAAATCACCTGGCTACGTTGAAAACGAAAAACCCAAAGAAAACTTTAGCGGTGTCTGAGTTAACACAAAAAATGTGCAAAGGCGTCGAAGAGTCTCGAAGCTGAAGGCGGTTTTCTTCGCATGGAGATTTTCGTAGGTACTTATATGAGGCGGTGGTTTTCCCCATGCCAGAGTGCAAGAAGCGAAGAGAAAAGCTCCAAAATAGGCTGTTTTCCTGTTTTAGTCTTGTTTCAAGGGTTCTCCGTTCTCGACTACGCTGCAAAAAAGTGCCCTCACTCTTGTTAATGTCCTCTTCGGTTATTCACTGGTTATCTTTGCAGTCATATTGTCTGAATAAGCTTGAATAAACGCTTATTTTGGAAAATAGTCTTCTACGAAAAACGTTTATTGATTACTCGTGAAAGTCTCTTTTTCCCGTTTTCACAATATTCCCAGTTTTGAAATAACCGCTTTAATCAAACCTCAGCCAAGCCTACAGGTGGGAGAAGGCAAACTTGGAGTCTTTTGAGTTTTTTGGTCAGGGCACCGAAACGCTCACGCGAAGCGTTCAGGGGCGAACGGTAAAGGTTCGATGGAATTGGGGAAAATTCCAAACTACTGAAGGCTTTCCAGTTGATGAGAATATGATTAATTGGGTGATAGGTCAGGATCAAGCGTTGAGCGAGGGTTTCCTCTGCTTGAACGAGTGGGTTCACAAACTCAAGCACTTGGAAGAAACCCAATGGTACGCGCAATGGAGCAAGCCAAACCAAGTAAAGCCTTCAGCGAAAACCATGATCAGCCCTGGACCCTATCTACTTCTTCTCGGTGACCCGGGAACAGGGAAATCCCTGCTCGGCAGAGCGTTGTCGGAGAAGCTGACTCAGGTTTACCGAGAGAACGGCATCAAGCTATTCGACACTGTCTGCTGGAAAAACCAGACGTTGCCCAGCGAACCGCGGATATCAATTCACAAGGCGGGCGAAGGGAAGAAGATTTTGCACACAGAGCAGATGAAGGAGCTTAAGCGCAAGTTCGCCACGAAGGTCGGGTTGAAAGCTATTCAAATCCTCATGTTGGGGTTAGGATTGTTCCTTTTAGGTTTGGGTTTCTTCTTCCTGACTCAAGCCTGGCAGAGCTGGTCGGCTAACCCGCCGTACCTCGGGGAAACGCTGCAATCCTTCTACGTGGGCAACTTCACAGACTACTTTATCGATAAGTTTGTTGCCCTCGTACCCATGACATTCATTCCTGCTGGCAGCTTGATATTCTTCTCTGTCTTTATCTGGTTTTTTTCGCGGATGAGTGGAGGCTTTACGAACCTACGCGGGACAGGTGGTGCTCAACAGTCCGATGTGCCGAAGCTCATTGTGGACAATAGTTCAGGGAGTGCGCCTTTCGTTGATGCGACAGGACACATGAACGCTCAACTCTTCGGGTCAATAGCATGGGACCCGTTCCAGACAGGAGGCATGGGAACTCCAGAACACCAACGAGTAACTGCAGGCGACGTCCACAACGCTTCGCTAGGCATTCTCTATATTGACGAGATAAAAAATCTCGACCCTGAAGAAGCCGTCACGTTGCTAACTGTGTTGGAGGATGGGCAGTTACCGATCACGCTTCGTGGAAGATGGAATGGAGGCTCTACCGCGGCCATGGCAGTGTCCACTGAACCCGTTCCTGCTATCACGTTCTTGGTAGGCGCTGGAAACTTTGACAGCATCGGTCAGGTCCACCCAGCCCTAATGGATCGCATCTACGGATATGGAAAAGTCGTACGCATGAACAACGACATGCCGAACACTCCAGAAAACAGGCGCAAATACGTCCAATTCATCGCGCAAGAAGTGCAACGGTTCAATCTCACGCCGTTCACCCGTGATGCTTGCATCGAAATAGTCGAGGAGGGCAGGCGAAGAAGCAACAAACGTGATGCTCTAAGCACGCGGTTCAGACCATTAATCAGCATAGTTAAAACTGCAGCAACATTGGCTATGAACGAGAAAGCCAAACAAGTCGAGCGACAACACGTCCTTGAGGCTATTGGCGAGCACTGCAAGACAATTCAGAAACAGCTGTTGGAGCATGAGATGAACGAAAGAGGCAAACTGCTTGAGATTAAGCCTGAAGGCGTAAAGCTCGGCCAAATTTACGGGTTAGCTGTTGTTCACGATCCATACAGCGGGGAAATGACTGGAAGCGTTCTTGGCGTTAAGGCACAATTGGTGAAAAAAACCGCTCTTCCGCGAGACCAACCCCTCAAAGGCTATTATCGAGTAACGGGCGTTGCAAAAGGACAGAGCTTCATCTCAGACAGCATAGCAAAAGTCAGGAGCGTTATTCTGCAAAAGTACGGCGTAGACATAGCACAAGACTACCTCACACACCTCGACTTTGCTCAATCATACGGGGTGGACGGTCCATCAGCAGGCGTTACGATGACGATTCTTTTGTGCTCTCTGATCGAGGGAAAACCGATACGGCAAGACGTGGCGGTTACTGGCGAGATAAACTTGAGCGTGAGCAACTCAATTCAAATAACAGCCGTCGGCGGGGTGCACGAGAAGATTAAAGCTGCTGAGGCATGGGGCTTCAAGAAAGTCGTGATTCCACAAAAGAACTATGACCACTCCATAGATGTAAGAGACTACACCATAGATGTTGTGCCAGCAGCGACTCTTGATGATTACTTGAAAGAGTGCCTGACCGAGGAGCATTTTCTAAAGATAGGCGCCCAAAAGCAGCGAAGATAAACTGAAAAAAGCCCTTTTTCGCCTTTCTTTCCTTGAGAACTTAATACTATAGGTGCACAGTCTTACTAAACCCTGTTAGTCTCGCTTTTCTACAAGGAAAATAAGCGTGGACTTCGTAACTCGGTGACGCGCGTAACTCTGGGTTATGCGTCCTTCACCAAACTTCACCAACGCGTTGAAATGAGCATCCGTATACAAAAGCATCAACAAAGCAACGTGACAAGCTACTAAGCAAGGCTCATATCCAGCAAATGTTTGAATATTAGCATATGATTAAACAAAACAGGGTTGCTATGCCCGAGTTCAAGGTAACAAATGTACGTCACATTTTCTCCACAAAAGGTGCGATAGACTTTGTAGACCTAACGGATGAGGTTCACTCAGCAGTCGCGAAGTCCAACATAAGGAACGGGATTGTCCACGTTTTCGCGCCCCACGCTACAGGCATAATTATCCTTACGGAAAATGATGCTGCACTCTTGGATGATATCCGAGATTTTCTGGAGGAAATTGCTCCAACAAGTGAAAAACTATAATCATCCGTCGAATGCTCATTCGCACTTACGGTCCGTTTTGCTTCCACCCGACAGGACGCTACCAGTTGTGGATGGACGAGTTGAATTTGGAACTTGGCAATCTCTACTTTTCGTAGAAACCGATGTCTATCCTCGGCGCAGAACTATAATCGTGCAAGTTATGGGTGAGAGGTAAAGCCCTAAATTCGCAAGCGGTTTTCGGCAACTTCGTTTGTTCAAACAAGGGGCATTCTAATTCTCCATCCAATTTTAACTTTCTGCGCTTAAAATTACTATGGGCTTTAGTCTATTTTAACTATTTATTGTAAAAGTTGTCCATTCGAACATTTTTCGTTGGCTTCCAACGGCTAGAATTGCATTGTTTACCAGTTAATGACTTCTTTTATAATTCGTAAACGACCATAAGACGGTTTCAGAACTATTTCTTGAACCGTTAAGTTTGGATTTCACACGTTTCCTTGAGGCTTTCGGCTTGATTCTTTTAGGAAAATCACAATTGTTCTTGTTGGATTTGATGATTATTTAAGCTTCGTTAAAGTTCGAAGTTGGAATAGCTTAATGCTTACTTTTTGAAGGGAAAAAAGTAAAATTTTGGAGCTTAGCGTTCCGAGCGGACTTTTCTGTACGGACCGCGAGAGCGCATACGAATTTTCTTTTTGACTTCAGCGCGTGTTAAGGGTTCATCTGCAATCACTTCAGGCGCAGCTTCCTCTGGAAGAATGGGGATTAGCGGTTCTGGAAAATCCTCCAGTGTAGCTTGTTCTGCCCCATTCTTAGCCATTTCGCGAACAGCGTTTTCTACGTCGCCATCTTTCACATCAATTCCTCTGGAGGCATCAATTAGAAAGACAACAGCGAAACCGAGTGTGAGGCCATCAAGAACCGTATTCTTAACGCAGTAGTCAGTGGCTAAAGCCGCCCACAAAAATACGCGAAACCTCAGATTTTCTCAGCTCTTCCTCCAGTTCAGTGCCTTCGAAGCTTGAGTAAGCCTCCTTTAAAGGGTTAGTAGCTTTGGAAATCACAATGACGTTGTTCGGCAGTTTCAGAAGGGGAGATAACTTCGCACCATCACTATTCTGAACGCAATGAGGGGGCCAGGGGCCGCCTTGAGCTTTGAAGGAGATATGATTTGGTGGGTGCCAGTCTCTCGTGGTGAAAATCTTCAAGTTTGCATTCTTGAAAACGGATATGTACTCGTTAAGAAGGGGTATCACTTGATCGCCCTCGGGCACGGGTAAAGCGCCGCCAGGCAGAAAATCAATCTGTATGTCTGTTACGATTAATGCATCGTTTTTGCTCAGTATGAACTCTTTCTTCAAACAATCAAGCTCCTTGACAATTAGTTCGGAGTCTACTCGACTCTTGAGATATAAAGAAGAGTTGGTGAATAAAGCCTTTTCTGACTTTAGCGCTATAGGGGAAAGGTAATTAAATTTGATTAGGCACCTTAACTTTCAATGTGATGACTATGGCCGTGTTAGCATATGTCTTATTCAAGGTAAGTTCAGGAACCGAGAGGGAAGTTGCTCAGAAACTCATCGAGTTCGAAGAGGTTCTGCAGGCTGACATTATCTTCGGTGAATACGATGTCATCGCGAAACTTTCAACAAAAGACTTGGATACGCTGGAAAATTTTGTCTCTGAGAAAATTAGGAATGTTCCGAATGTGCTTGTGACTTCCACAATGATTATCTCGAGGGAGTACAGGGGCAAGAGTCAGCGACCTAAACCCAAGTAATCCCCCAACTTGAAACTTCGCTTAGATTTGCGAACTAGTCAGTTTCTAGTGTGTTTTGGTGATGCTTTTGTATACAGCTAGTCGACATGTGGCGAGGCAATCGTCACGTTTAAGATAGGCTTATCTCTAATCAGCGCAAATTAAGCTATGGAGCTACAAGCATGATACCAAAAAAAACAACCCTTCCAGCAATCTCAAGCAGGGAAATGCGAGCGCTAGAAGCTAACGCCGAATACTTTGGCATCTCACTAGTGCAACTTATGGAGAACGCTGGACGAAATGTAGCCGCTGAAATCGCCTCACGTTTCGAAAGTGGAAGGACAGTTGTTATTTTCTGCGGTTTAGGCGGAAACGGCGGTGACGGATTCGTGGCTGCAAGACACCTGTTGTCTCTTGGCCTCAAGGTAACGATTGTTCTTGCAGGGCGCGCCAAAGACATTGTTCATGAAGCAGCTCAGAAGAATTTTTATATCCTCACATTCCTCACAGATGTTCCAGTCTTGGAGGCTGAAGATAGTTCTGCTATCCGCAAACTCGAAGCAGACGTAGTCATTGACGCTCTTCTGGGAACAGGAACGAAGGGCCAACTCAAACCACCGATTCGACAACTCGTGGAGCACATGAACTCGATGAGCGGTTTCAAAGTCGCTGTTGACGTGCCCACGGGGATAGACTCGGATACTGGTGAGAGTTTAGGTGTTGCTGTGAAGGCGGATGTTACAGTGACTTTTCACGCTCCGAAGACAGGTTTGGTAAACGCAAAAAAGTACGTGGGCGAGTTAGTCGTGAGGGACATCGGATTGCCGCGGCAACTGGAAACATATACCGGCCCAGGCGACGTAATGCTGGTGACTCGGAAGCGAGAATTGAACGCTCACAAAGGTGATTTCGGAAGGCTATTATCCATAGGCGGCAGCGAAGTCTACTCAGGTGCTCCCACGCTTGTTTCGCTCGCAGCCTTGCGAACGGGCGTGGATATCGTATATTTAGCTGCTCCAGAAAAAACAGCGCGTGCGATTTCCTCCATGTCGCCTGACTTGATAACACTAAAACTTGATGGGAGTCACCTTAAGCCAAGCAATATAGAGATTCTAAAGCCCTACATCGAAGCGGTGGACGCGGTCGCGCTGGGTCCAGGCCTCGGACTGCATCCTGACACCAAAGGATTCGTCAAAACGTGTATAGACGCCGTGGAGGCTGCCAGCAAGCCGTTGCTTTTGGATGCTGATGGGTTGAAGGCTTTCGCCGAGTTCAAACGCCCCTTCAAGGTTCCAGCAGTACTTACCCCTCACTCGGGAGAGTTTGCCGTGCTCACTGGGCAGAAACTGCCTGAAAATCTGGAGGAGCGTGTTCCTCTCGTGCAGAAAACGGCGGCGGAACTCAACGCTGTCATCTTAGTAAAAGGGAAAGTAGACTTAATCTGCGCTAAAAAGCGATTTAAACTGAACTTCACAGGGAACCCTGGGATGACCGTGGGTGGTACAGGCGATGTATTGAGCGGAGTCGTCAGCGCTTTGCTGGCTCAGAAAGTTGACGCTTTCGAGGCAGCAGTGGCTGGTGCCTTCGCGAATGGTGCTGCGGGAGACTTCGTCGCAAGCGAAATCGGCTATCACATGGTTGCAAGTGACCTGTTAGATTGGATTCCACTGGTTCTTGATAACCCGATGAGTCATTTGAAGGTGCGAAAGTAGCGTGGAACAGTCGCCAAGAATAACAATCTATCATGCTAATCAGTGCGACCCTCATCGGTGCACTGGGTTGAAGCTTAAGCGCCACGGACTCGCTAGGGTAGTCAACAGCATCAGGTTTCTGCCACGAAGAGCGATTGTGCTTAACCCTTTTTCGGAAATAGCCTTCTCGCCCGCAGACAGGCAGCGCATCCAAGATTTTGGCTTAGCAGCATTGGATTGCAGTTGGGAACACGCACAGAAAGTCCTGTCAACCCATGTGAAAGGAACCAGCCGATGCCTGCCCATCCTAATCGCGGGAAACCCAACAAACTATGCGAAGGCAACAAAGCTATCCACGGTTGAAGCAATCGCTGGAGCATTATACATCGCAGGATTCAAGGACGAAGCCCAAAAGCTGCTGTCGATTTTTACGTGGGGACACACATTCATGGAGTTGAACGCCGATTTACTTGAAGCTTACTCGAAAGCGAAGGACAGTTCGGACATAGTGATTATGCAGGCTACGATAGGTAGAAAAAACCCGTATGAAAAAAACTAAAGTGTGTTTGGTTGATGCTTTTGTATACGGCACGTTTATTAGAAAATTTCAGATGGACTTTGAAACGTATTTGTTGAGCTGGAGGATTTCGAAAACGTGGAGTTAATACCTGACTTCGGTCTTTTTCTGGCGTCGGTAGTCCTAATATCTATGTCAGGCGTCCTGCTCCCGGGACCATTGTTCGCCGTTACCATTGAGAAAGCCTCCAAACGTAAGACCGCTGGAGCATTAATCGCGCTCGGGCACGGAGTCATCGAGTTTCCGTTGATGTTTCTCATATTCTTTGTTCTCAGTCAATTTGTGGTTCCCGACTCTGTTCGGTCCGCGATTGGAATCGTGGGTGGTGTGCTGATGATTTACATGGGTGCCCAGGCTTTCAGGAACAGAAACAGAGCGGAAAAAGCCCAGGCAAATTCAAAGCGGGACTCGTTGTTGGCTGGAATCTGGACGACCGCCGCTAACGCTGGGTTCATCTTGTGGTGGCTTACAGTTGGCACAGCGTTAGTCCTCAACGCCCAGCTATTTGGCTTCCTTGGCTTCTCGGTGTTTGCGGGAGTCCACTGGCTCTGCGATTTCGTATGGTATACGATAATTGCGTTTGCCATTTTTAAGTCACGACGTTTCTGGACTAAAAGAGTCCACGAGGGAATCTCGTTGTTCTGCGTCGTCGTCTTCGTGGGATTCGGAGCATACTTTTTTGGGTCAGCTCTGTGGACGGCAATCAGCCTGTTATCGTATGGATGAAGTGGTAATGGTTAAGAATAAGTTTAGAATTAGTGCTGCAATCGTTCGCTTCATTAGGGGAGACATTACCGAAATGGCTGCAGATGCCATAGTGAACGCGGCAAACAACTCGCTAATGGGAGGCGGAGGTGTCGACGGCGCTATTCACCGCAAAGGCGGACAGATAATACTTGAAGAGTGCAAACAAATACGTGCAGAGCAATGGCCCAACGGGTTGCCAACCGGAAAGGCAGTTATAACCACTGGCGGCAACTTGAAAGCTGAACATGTCATTCATACTGTAGGACCGGTTTGGCATGGTGGAAGCGATGGTGAAGCGGGACTTCTTGCTGAAGCGTACGCGAACTCGCTCAAAGTTGCGGTAAAGAATAAGCTGAGGACTATTGCTTTTCCATCTATAAGCACTGGCGCGTATGGATACCCTGTTCAAGAAGCAAGCCAGGTAGCAGCAAAAGCTGTTAAGCACTTCTTAGAGACAGAGGATAACCTGGAGGAGGTAGTTTTTGTTCTTTTCTCCGACCGTGACTTGAAAGTTTACTTAAAAACAGCAGAGGAAGAATTGCCCAAAGAATAACATTCTTAGACTGATACCATATACTTTATAAATACTTTCAAACGAGTATAGCAACAGGAAGTCGTATTATGAAAAAATTCATTGTAAATTCAGCCATTCTACCTAGCAGCATGGATCCGATGGCTTGCGCCGTGGGCGCTCCGAAGATGCTAATGAACGCCGGCGTCAAAAACGCGAAAATCAATTCTTGCTACTGCTGCGGTCCTGAGGGAAGAGTTGTTTTTATAGCGGAAGCCGACGACAGAGAAGCTTTGCTGGACGCTTTGAACAAGATCAACGTGCCTGTTGCCTCAATCATGGAAACGGAAGAAGTCAAGCCAAAAATGTAATGATGCCTCTAAAACTCTTTCCCTATTCTTTCCATTCAAAAATGGATGGGTAGATGCCTCGAGCACAACAGATTGTGAGGATTTACAAGGAAATGCAAATCTGGAATCCTAATCGCCGATTCACAAGCTACTTATTTACTAAGATCACAAATTGTACTGAAATTCAGACTCAGAGTTAAGAAACGCTTAACTGTTGATCGTAACAATAATGACTTAAGAGAGGAAAAATTTGCCCCGCTTTGGACTATTCCGAAAATCGAAGAAAGAGGAACCCGTCGTCGAACAACAAATCGAACAACCAATCGTCGAAACTCCACCAAAAACAACTGAAGCACAGGTCAAGACTTACTTGAAAGCCATGCCTCTACGCGAATTAACCGACCTCGAAAACGTAAAGTCGGAAGTCAAGAGCGGAAACATCGTAATCCTACGCATAACACCACTCGCCACGAAAAGCATAGAAGACGTAAAACAAGCAGTAAACCAGCTTTACGAGTTCGCAGAATCAATCAACGGAGACATCGCACGCTTAGGCGATGAAAGAGTAGTCATCTGCCCAGACAAAATACGAATCTGGCGAGAAAAAACACCCGTCCAAAACGAGCCTATTACCTACAGCAGCCTAAAAGTCTCCAAGACTGAAGGAACCACTGCGTTGATTCCCGCCTTGTTATCTACGAAGTTGGCTAAGTTATTTATCTTCGATTTTTCGCCATGAACAAAGAAAACTCTCTCAGGTTTTGGCTTCAGATGTGTCAAGTAAGCAATCAACTGACGTCTATCCGAATGTCCTGAAAAGCCCTCGATAGACTCAACCTGCAGCTTCACCTGCGCTACAGCCATTTTCCCATCGTTATCCATCGTTGTAACCTCAGTCACTCCTTTCTGAACACGCCTACCCAGAGTTCCCTCAATCTGATAGCTCACGAAGATTACCGTGTTCTTCGGGTCAGCAGCCCAATTCTTGAAATACTCAATCACTGGTCCACCTTCAAGCATGCCTGAAGTGGCTAACACGATGCAAGGTTGACCCTCGATTATGCCTTGTCTCACGCTCGGATGCTCGACAATTGTGAAGTAATCCGACTGAAACGGGTTAATCTCCTCATGCAGAATGCTGTGCCGAACTTCTCTGCCAAGGTACTCAGGATAAGCCGTGTGAATGGCTGTTGCCTCAGAAATCATGCCTTCGATGAACACTGGCGCTTCCTTCATTAACCCACGCTTCATGTAGCCATCGATGATGAGCATGATTTCCTGGGCTCTACCAACTGCAGGCACAGGAATCAGCACTTTGCCCTGGCGCTCCAGAGTCGCGTTAACTACACTCGTTAAGTGCTCTTCCGCCTCAACACGCGAAGGCATAACATCATCAGCCGCACCATAAGTGCTCTCAGTGATAACTGTTTCAACCCTCGGGAACTCGGTTGTCGCCGCTTCCAAAAGCATGGTTCTAGCAAACTTGTAATCACTCGTGTAAACCACGTTATGAAGCCCTTCGCCGATGTGCAAATGTGACATTGCAGACCCAAGAATGTGCCCCGAATTGTGCAACGTCAAACGAATATCAGGTGCAATATCGGTGACCACGCCAAAGCGCAACGGAATTGTGTGCAGAACGCATTCACGAACATCCTTCTGATCGTAGTACGGGGTGATTCCCTGTTTGCCAGCAACATCCAAATAGTCCAGTTGCAGCAGCGTCATCAGGTTCGAAGTCGGCGCAGAACAATACACCGGACCATCGTAACCGTACTTGTAAAGAAATGGAATTAAGCCGCAATGGTCGAGGTGAGCGTGACTTATGACAACTGCGTCTAAAGAGTCAATCTGGAACTCAGGAGAATCAAACCTCGGGAAAGACTCAAACGCGCGCTGCGAACCAGGATTAATTCCACAATCCAACAACACACTGCTTTCGCGAGTCTTAACAAGAAAAGCTGAACGACCGACTTCTTGCGCTCCACCAAGAACCGTCATCCTAACGTCACCGACCTCGTACGTTTTTGGTCGGAAGATTCTTTCGCCTATGGTGCGAAGTATTCTTTCGCGTTCCTTGCTCTCGGAATGCATGTAGTGTCGCATGTTCGTTACAATTTTAGAGCGTATTGGTGGACTTCGCAGAACATGTGGACGCCATTTGGTTTTCTTTATGATCTCCTGGAGCACGATGCCGTTTCGTCCGATGGCTAAACCAGGCTTCTTAGTTTCGATAATTATCTCGCCTAAACTTGGGTCGAAATTAATGTCGGTTATCTCTGCTTCGGGCGCTATTAGTTCGCGAGTTATTCTTTCAGCCTCGGTTTCCTGAAGTCGAACCGATGGATCTGAACGCACAACTATTCTCTTGCGTATGACACCAACGATTTCCGCGACCACGTTGCCTTGGTCAACTAGAATTTCTGGTTTTTTGGCGTAGATTGAGAGCATTGGTCCTTCGTATTCTACTCTGGTGACTTCTGCTTCTCTAGGAACGTGTTCAAGTATGTAGCTACTAATTTCTACTTTGTCTTTCTCGGAACTTCGCGCCACGAGTTTTACTTCCCTATTTCACAAGGAGCTTGTTTCTTTCTTCCTCGCTTAACTCGCGATAGCCGTTCTTGTCGATTACGGTGACGTTGTAGCTGTTACCACTTGCCACATCACGCTTCATAGCTGCGTTTACGGCTTTCATAACGATGGGCAGCGCTTCGTCAATGGTCATGTCTTCTCGGAATTTGTCTTCGAGGATACCATAAGCGACTGGTGAGCCTGAACCTGTTGAGACTGATTTTTCCTCAGTTAGGCTTCCGAATGGGTCCAGGTTGAATACGTGGGGTCCTGTTTCGTCGACTCCACCAACGAGCACTTGCGTAGCTAACGGGATGTATCTTGCTGAGAACAGGAGGTTTGCGACTAAGCGAGCTGCGCTGCTTACGGGCATTGGTCGGTTCAGGTTTATCCTGTACAACTGCGCATTAGCGGTTAAAATGTCAACTACGCGTTGTGCATCGGCAACGGTTCCAGCAATAGTCATGCCAAGGTGTTCGTCGATCTTGTAGACTTTTTTTCCGAACTTGTGAGCCACGTAGAAACCCATGGTGACTCGGGTATCAGAGGCCAGGATTACGCCGTCTTTGCAAACGACGCCTATTGTAGTTGTACCCTTAAGTGTTAATTGGCTAGTTGATTCGTTCTGTTGCATTGTTGTTGTCTCCATTAAAACTATATCCGAAGCGAATTGCATCGCTAGGAAGTAGCAGTCACATAGTCATTCCGTCTCTATTTATTAATATTACGGTCTACACATTCCATTAATAGAACATGCGCTTCAGAGCCCCTCGGATCAAATGCTTAAATAATTTCAGCTCATCTCTCTTAAAGGATTGAAATTGACTTCATTCTCAACAGGCATTTGTCTTTTCAATACCTTAACGAGACAAAAAGAAGCTTTTGTTCCGCTCAAAGAAGGAAAGGTGCAAATGTACACTTGTGGACCCACAGTATACGATTACGCGCACATTGGCAATTTCCGGGCGTTCATTTTCGAGGATTTGCTAAAACGTTGGCTTAAACACCGTGGCTTCAAAGTAACGCACATAATGAACCTAACGGATGTAGACGACAAAACAATCAGAGGTTCACAAAGCCAGCACATTCCTCTCAAGGATTACACGGATTTCTACGCAAAAGCATTCTTTGAAGATGCGGCAGCTCTGAACATTGAGCCTGCTGACATTTATCCAAGGGCGACGGAACACATTCCTGAAATGGTTGTAATGATACAAACGCTGCTCGCTAAAGGCTTCGCTTACAAGGGCGACGATTGCTCAATCTACTTCGCCATAAGCAAGTTCCCAGAATACGGAAAACTCGCCAAAGTTAAAGTTCAAGAACTTAAATCTGGGCGCAAGAGTCAAGACGGACGAGTACGCCAAGGAAGAAGCACATGATTTCGCGTTGTGGAAGGCTTGGACTCCAGAAGACGGCGACGTTTACTGGGAGACCGAGCTTGGCAAGGGCAGACCAGGCTGGCATATAGAGTGCTCCGCCATGTCGATGAAGTACCTCGGCGAGACGTTTGACATCCACGTCGGTGGCGTCGACAACATGTTCCCACACCATGAGAATGAGATTGCCCAGAGCGAGGCAGCCACGGGTAAGCAGTTTGTTCGCTACTGGTTGCACAATGAGCACTTGCTGGTTGAAGGAAAGAAAATGGCAAAGCGGTTCGGCAACTTCTACACGTTCCGTGACCTGCAGAAGAAGGGTTGCGACCCGATGGCGATACGTTACTTGCTGCTTTCCACGCACTATCGACAACAGTTCAACTTCACGTTCGAGGGCTTGGAGGCAGCCAAAAGCGCTGTAGAAAGGCTTAGCAACGTTATGCGTCGCTTGCAAGACGCTGATGGGAAAAGTAGCGGAGACAAAATCGCTCAACTAGTCCAGGATGTTGAAAGGTGCTTTAACGACGCCATGGACGACGACTTAAACGTCAGCGTGGCTCTGGCGTCACTCTTCGATTTCGTGAGAGAAATCAACAACCTGTTGGACGTAAACAACGTTAGCAAACAAGAAGCCGCACAGGTTTATGCCTTGCTCAAAGGTTTTGACGGTGTTCTCGGTGTCGTTGGCGAAATTAAGAAGGAAGAAACATTGCCTAAAGAAGCTCAGGATTTAATCGCAAAGCGAGAAGTGGCACGAAAAGCCAAGGATTGGAAAACCGCCGACACGCTCAGACAACAACTCAAAAGCATAGGCATAATCATCGAGGACACGCCGCAAGGAGTCAGGTGGAGAATCGAAAAGGCTTAGCCGATGATGCTTTTTCCGTGAAGGTTCCAATCGTCGGTGGCGTATTTCTCCATGCATAGTTTCTGCGCGAGCTCAACTTCGAACTGCGTTAATCCATCTGCAACCATTTCGACACCCAAAGCATTTTCGAATCCAGCGATTAAGGCGTTTGCTGCGGTCTCAGACGAGACAGCATGTCCGAGTTCACACTTCACAGAAGTGATTTTGTTCTTTGCCACATTTACGACTTCCATGCAGGTTTTTGCCCAAGGAACACGAAGCAGAGTGAACATCTTCTCCAAATCCACATCAAGAAGCAGTGTTCCATGCTGTAGGACGGTTTCGCGTTTGTTCGCTTGCGAACTTCCAGAGATTTTTCTTCCGTTTACCGTGAGGTTTGGGCAGTTTTTCTCATTCCCTTCGCTGAAATCGGCAGATATTCCCAGAATTCTAAGCGCATCCCTTATCCCTGAATAGACTTTTGCGTAAACAGCCGTCAGGTCCTTCACGCCTAAATCGCTTGTTTTCGCGGTCAAACTGTAGGTTACTTCGTCTCTTTCGTCGTGGTAAACTGTGCCACCGCCACTAATGCGTCTGACGATGTCGACGCCGAGTTTTCGGCAGTTTTCCAGTTGAATTTCATTTTCGGGTTTCTGGTTTTTGCCGATTGAAATTGTTGATGGCTTCCATTTGTAAAGTCTCAAAGTGTTTGGAGCGCGGTCGAGGGTTCGTGCTGTCAGGATTGCTTCGTCTATTGCCATGTTCGTGAAGGCTTTGTGGTATTCGAGTTTTAGCAGGCGCCACGGTTTCACGTTTGTTCCTCTCTCGCGGGTTGCTTCTTGGATGGGTGGGGAAAGTTTTAAACCTTCTTAACCGTGAACATATGACTATTAACCAGCAGTGATTGAGTTTGGCTTCATCCTACCATTACATGCAGCTTCCTCGGGAAGTCATAGTCGGAAAAGGAGCTTTAGCGCGCATCCCCGAAGTGGTCCAGAGACTTGGGTTAACAGGTTCAGCCATGATAGTGGCAGGGCAAAAGAGCTACGAGGTTGCGGGCAAGAAAGTACATGATCTTCTAGAATCGAACAACATAGGCGTGGAGGTTGTGCGAGTAGATACTGCCACGATTAAGGATGTCACGTTTGTGGAAGAGCGGATAAACGAGGAGAAGCCGAGTGTGTTGTTTGGAGTGGGTGGCGGATCAAAGATTGACGCGGCCAAGTTGAGTTCTGCGGAACGTGGGATACCATATGTTAGCGTGCCGACGACGCTTAGTCATGATGGGATTGCAAGTCCTTTAGCTTCTGTGAAAGGCTTGGGCAAGCCTTATTCGGTTATGGTGCAGGCGCCGCTGGCGATCATTGCCGACACTGAGGTTATTGCGATGGCTCCATGGCGTTCAGTTGTCAGCGGTTGCGGAGATACGATTTCAAAGTTTACTGCTGTTCGCGATTGGCGATTGGCCCAGGCAGACAAGAATGAGTACTATGGTGAGTATGCTGCGAGTTTAGCTCTGATGAGTGCGCGGTTGGTTATGCGGAATGCTGGGTTGATTCAGCCTGGGAATGAGGAGGGGTTGCGTGTTCTTTTGGAGGCGTTGATTAGTTGTGGCGTAGCTATGAGTATTGCTGGGAGCAGTCGTCCGTGCAGCGGTTCGGAGCATTTGTTTAGTCACGCTTTGGATTTGGTCGGTGAAGGTAGGGCGATGCATGGGGAGCAATGTGGAGTGGGCGCGATTTTGGCCGCTTATCTCCATGGGGGAAATTGGAGACGAATTAGAAGTACTCTCCGGGAGTTTAATGCACCTACGAGTGCGGTTGGCTTAGGTGTGGAAGATGGGGATGTGGTTCGGGCTTTGGAGATGGCCGCGAGTGTGCGGCCTGAGAGGTACACTATTCTGCATAAGTTGGGTTTGAGTCATGAAGCTTGTGAGAAAGCAGCGAAGAACACGGGTGTAATTGGTTAATCGCTTTATGTTTTGGGGAATTTGGCAAGATTAATTTACACTTGAGGTTTGGTTTCTGGCTTTGGTTCAGGTTTGAAGGTTTCGACGAATTTTACGCAGGCAAGGTCGGGGAAGAATTTCTGCAGGTCCATTGATATGCCTCTTTTGGCGACTTGGATGCCTTCTATGTAAAAAGTGTCTTCAGGCATATCCACAGTTAACGTGTTTTCTTGGAGGGTGAGTTTGAATTTGGATGCTTCGACGATGGGAATTCTGCGGTGAATAAGTGCGGCTATTTTTTCTTCGCTACCTTCGATTTTTTTCTGGATGGTTACGTCGTAGACGAGGGTTTTTCCGGCTAATGGTGGGTTGAAGTCGAGGAGTACTCTTCCAGCGCCGATTGAGCGGATTGTTGCATTCTTTCCACCGTATTCGATGCGTGCTCCAATGACGGGGTTTATGTCTTTAGATAGAAGTTGTTTAAGCGGGACGCGTTTGATTTTTTCTGGGTCTCTCGGACCGAAGGCTTTTTCGGCAGAGATTTCGACAGTTGATGGTTTTTCGGGTTCCATGGTGGTAAATGCTTCATCTAGTGGCTTGAGCATCCATCCTTCGCCGATTATGATAAGTCTAGGTTCATAGATTTCGCCTTCTTTGTGCAGATGCTCCTTCTTGCTGGTTTCTTCGTTTGTAGTATCGAAAACCTCGTTTGTTTCCTTAACCTTCGAAGTATAATCAATAAGGATGAAGTCGCCTTTCTGTAGTGACATCGTGAATCAACCTTTAATGTGCAGGTTCGAACATTAGTTTCAGAGTGTAATAAATACTTTCCTCAGGGCAAAAACGTTGCACGATTTCTTTCCACATTCAATCTATTTGTATATAACAAGAACAGAGAACACACTATTTTTCTTCCAACCGTTCACCAAGCACTTTCATGGCGTTCCAGATTTCGTCGCTTACAAAATGAACGTTCTTGATGACGACCCCGTGTTTGATGGTTTTGGCGGCTTCAGAGCCGAATTGGGCTTCACCAAGCGCCAGCGTCTTCCCAAACTTTACGTCAACAACTAGCACAAGACCGCCTTTGTCAAAGTCGCCTTCGTAACGAACGATGCCAGGAGCCATGACTCCAGCGCCGTTGCACACGTGACGAACTGCGCCCATGTCAACCACAACCTTGGGCAGTTTAGCCACGACTTCAGTGAACATCAACGTTGGATAAACCGTTTCGCCAGTTCGGAACAGAAGAGGCTTCTTGTCTACGAGGAGTAGTTCGGCGCGACCTGTTTCGATGGCTTCTATGAGTTGCTTTCGAGTCGATTAATTCGCTGAGGTTAATCCCAAGCGTCTCAGCCGCTTTGCTCAAAAGCGTTTTTGTGTCGCTTGATTTTAGTGCGTACCTTCGACTCTTACGTGACATGCGTATTCTTCCTGCCTATCAATAAGGAAGTGAAAAACCTGGTCGAGAAAAATCTCAAACGGGGTTCGGGGGCTGCACCGGTGCAGGTGGAGGAGCTTGAACCTCAGGCTTTTTCCGTCTTCTCAACATGACCACCGCTACAAGAGCCGCAACGACAACAACAACTGCCACGATGGCTGCGTACAATACCCACTCAGGCAACGCGCCAGTTGAGCCTGTTCCATTCGTCCCATCATCTGTTCCATTTGCAGGCGCAGCAGCCTCGTTAAACTGGGTGATCTTCCAATGCTCTGAGTCAGTATCGGTCTCATCCACATTGACTGCAAAAGAGTGTTGAAGGGTCATTTCAAGCAGTATTCCTGTAGCCTTATCATAATACGCATCCCTAACCACAGAACCATCCGTAAGTGTTTCACTCGCGTGATAATGATTAACATCTCGCAGAGTGCCCAAGTAAGTCATCGCAACTGTCTCTGTTATCGTAAAGGAACTCAGCTGCAGAGCTTTGGGCCCTCAGCCAAGGGGTACGCTTCTTCGCCTGCTGTTAGATTCGCACCGATAATAATCAGTTGCACATTATCTGTTCCGCGACCAGACTGTACCTCAATATAACCTGCATCGACGGTTGGTGAACCGCCCGTCACTATTCTAGTAATGTTTACATAAGCTATTGTTGGACCCACATCGGTCACGTTTATGTGGATTGAACGCGTTTGATTCAAATCCGAAAACTCAGAAGGAACAACCTTGCTCGGGTTAGTTGAACTCCAGGAAACATCAAAACTGTATGTGAAATTATCCCCAGCTTTAACTCCTAACCCACCGGAAACCTGGGCATAAACGCCAAAAACCGCTACTGAAGATAAAGCACATATCAGAAATACTGCAACGAAGATTTTTCCTTTCATACGCATCGCCTAACGTATTCTTCCATTCTGGTTTTTATGGTTTGTGGAAAAACCGCGCGAATCATATAATCAGGCATACAGGAGATAATGATTCGAAAGAAAAAAGGAATCGTATTTGAACAGGCACTGCCGAAGGCCCCATACGGTGACTTTTAAGACTTCTCAGACATAAGAATATGCGCTCAAGAAAAGCTCGTCCGACAGCAACTAACGTCAACCTCAGTAGAAAAAAGAAAAAAACTTGGATTTATTCAAAGAACGCAGCTTATAACATGCTTCTATGCTGCTGGTGGTCCTTCTTTCTTGTCATTTTCGCCAAGGTTCACGTTTACAGTCTGCTGGATGTTTTGAGCTTTCTCTTTTCTAGACCGATATGTCAGTATTGTGAATGCCAGCCAAACGATAAACCCGTAGAACACTGCGTTGAAAATGGCTTTTATCAAAACGTCTCCGTAGATTGCACCGCCCACTTGGTATGTTGTTGTTTCAATGGGTAAATTTAGCATGCCATAGAGTTGTTGCCCAGGAGGAATCGAAGTGACGCCTAACGATATCAGGAAGACGACAGCAAAGACAGCTAGAAATACTATTGCACCTTTCATTCTCTCTAATTCCTGTTAATGGATGCTACAAGCGAAGTGAATATAAGCTTTTCAGCAAATCCCACCTGAAGAATTTGCTACAACGAATACCCTAACTCAACGTAAGCAACTTCTAGATGTTCCAGTCATAGGCAAAGGGAAAAAGCCACAACAGCGAAAGCTGCATCGTTAGTTTAATGAATAGGTTTAAATGTGAAAGCCTCAAGTATACATGACATTAAGATATACGAAGGGTTCACAATGAGCGAGATGACCACAGAAATCCTCGAGCAAAACCTGACCAAAATCGTACTCGTTAGGCTCAAGGGCGGAAAAAGCTTGCGAGGACGCCTCAAAGGCTTTGATCAGCATCTAAACCTGGTTCTGGAAGAGACTGAAGACACCACCGACCCAGAAAGCATTAAGAAACTTGGTCTTATAATCGTCCGTGGAGATAACGTAGTCCTAATTTCCCCGCCGCCTAGGTGACGCGATTGGGAAAAGGCACTCCCTCAATGGGCAAGCGGCAAGGCAAAGTTGTTCACATAAGATGTCGAAGATGTGGAAGGAGAGCATACCATGTGCGTAACAAGAGATGCGCGGCCTGCGGTTACGGTGAGACCACGACCATCAGAGAGTATAGTTGGCAAACAAAGACTCTTCAAAGACAAAGAATCCTCTAATCATTTTTGACTTATTTGTTTGAGGGTAGTCAGTAATAGGCTCTGAGCATTAAGAACTCCCGAAAATAGAACGCATTTCACTAATTCGTTGTTCCGTAGTATCCTTTATCGATCTTTACGAAGATCAAGGGACCTTTGCTTTGCGCCATGTCCCTGCCCTTTCGTAACGAGTTGTTAACTGCGATCAGCACCCGCTCTTTGTCGCTCAAGTATTGTACGCGTTTCTCGCCCAACTCCATCTTAAGCAGATTTTCTGATAGGATTTCGGTGCCGCAGATTTCCCCGTTCTTGATAAGAGTGTTGACTACGAGTTCCCTGATTTCCTGCTTGCCCTCAAGCTTTTTCCACAAAGGCTCGGCGTTGTTTATGGTTTTGGAGACTTTGCTCCATTTATTCGCGCTATCTTCGCCTATGAGCAGTTTGACGCGCTCCTTCCATTTCTTGAACCACACGCCAATCCAAACATTCAAGAACTCTTCGAGCTCGGCGTGATCTTCCTTGAAAAGCTGTTCTAGCTTGTCCGTCAATTCGAGTTGGCTGGTTTCTTTTCCCATTAGTTCCCAGTGGAACTTTGCGTAGTTTATGAAGTCTTCGCAGGCAACCTGCAAGACCTTTCGGTCTGAGCCAAGGATGTCCAAGGCTGAGTCCGCCTCTTTCAGTTTCTCCCCTATCATTATCTCCACGAAGTTCATGTTGAAATCCGCTCCGAAGCCGCTCTCCACCTCTACCATAACAAAGCGGTTTTAATAAGCTTTATTTTGCTAACGGGATATAACTGGTTTAGGCGGATTCCAGCAATATTTCCGCCTCGGAATATTCGTTAATTGAAGTAATCAAGAAACAAAGGGAGTTCCGTGACATCCCTAAGAATGAGGTCTGGAGTTTCCTGAGCCAACTCCTCGCGAGAAAAGAGCCCCGATAGAACCGCCACAGTCATGGCGCCAGCGGCTTTGCCAGCCTTAATGTCAATTATGGAATCGCCGACGATGACGCAATCGCACATATTTACGTCCAAGGCTTTTACTGTTTTTATGAGTGCTTCAGGCGATGGCTTTGGCTTTTGAGTATCCAACGCAGTAACAACATACGTGAAATATTGCCCTAAGCCGAAATGCTCCAATTCTTCGAGCACAGCGGTTGCCGGGACGAGACGCATGGTGATTAGTGCCAGTTTCGCTCTCTTTGAGAGGGCATGAATTGTCGCTTCGACGTTAGGCACCAGCTTTGTCTTGGTTCTCGTCACACTGTAATACGTTCTCAGGTAAATGTCCAAGAACCGCTTCACATCAAACCGCACAATGTCGCTTATCGATAGACCTTGCTCGAGCCTTCGAGGAATCTCCAAGGCATCTCGCGTTTCGGGTGGTATCTGACCTGCAGCATTAAAAGCGGCTCTGGCAGCCTCTATGTAAGCTTGTCTTGAGTCTACTATGGTTCCATCTAAATCGAAAAGAATGCCGTTCACCTTCAGCTTTTTCCGGCTCACCAAGGCATTTCTCCGAATTGTTTCCGCATAGCCGATTGTTCACGGGTTTTTCATTGATAAGAGTTTCCCAGCCGTAGGACGACTAGGCGTAAGGTTTTAATGATTGAGGCATGTTAGGAATCGTAATTTCGGCGGGTGAGTGGACCTCCACCCGTTCCGCCAAGAAATGAACCCCGGTGTAGGAGGTGCAAGAGTGAAATTCGACAGCAGAGACTTAACATTAACCGCTTTGTTCGCGGCGTTGTACGTTGTGATAAACATTGTTCAGACGATAACTATTGGTAATCCGACGATTTATGGTCCCATTCAACTGCGTTTGGCTGACTTCATGATTGCTTTAGCTGCTCTTTTTGGCTGGCCTATGGTTGCGGGAGTCACGTTGGGTTGCTTCTTCACAAACGGATATTATTTCCTTGGCGCTCCCGACATAATTCTCGGACCTGTGGCTAACCTTATTGCAGCATCCTTAGTACTGTTACTGAGGAAACGTCGCGTGTTAGCTTGTGTTGCAGGAGCCTTGCCGATTGGGGCAATCGTTGGCGGGGAGCTCTGGTTTTTCTTTTCTTTCGTGCCGTCGTCAGATTTCCTTGGAGCCCTTCCAGCTTGGGCAGCAATGATTGTCAGCATAACACTCAGCAGCGTAATCGCGGTAGGCGTAATCGGTTACGCGGTGCTTTCAGTTCTGAGTCGACCGAGAATCATTGAACCGTTAAAGTCTCGGGGACTCAAAGTGCTCTCGCAAAAATAGCCATGAATAATCGCATCGAAGAGTAAAGGTGGAACTTGAGCCGTTTCTTGCTCGAGAAACATCCCCTCCCTTTCATAAAGCGTACAGTGAGCTATTGGTTTGTCCCGAAAACATGAAGGCAGCGCATGCCTTAATTGTCGGAGCCACAGTGTTAAACATATGTTTCACACGGAGAAGATGAAGCCCAAGGATTTTTCGTTCGCCGTCCAACTCGCCAACACCATGGATTGGAACGTGGCGGCGTCAGATTTTGAGTTCATGACGAAACTTGAGCCTCACGGATGTTTTGTCCTTTTTCATGCCGAAGAACCCATTGGGATCGCTACTTGCGTCAGCTATGGGAAAACGGGGTGGTTCGGCAACCTAATCGTCAAAGAGAAACACAGGAAAGAAGGTGCGGGAACTTGCCTTGTAAAACATGCCGTAGAATACCTCAAAAGAAAAGGGGTTGAAACAATTGGTCTATATGCTTACAGCCATTTGGTTGGGTTCTACGAAAAAATCGGCTTCAAACCTCACGACGATTTTGCTGTCCTGAACGGAAAACCATTAGCAAGCAAGCCGCATAAAGGGTTCAGGGAGTTAAGCAAGAACGACATTGCGACATTGATCGATTTCGATAGGCGATGCTTCGGCTGGGACCGTAAGAAACTGCTTGCGCCCATCCTCATTGAAAAAGGCAACTTGTGCTATTTTTCAGTTGAGAAGGGTGAAGTTGAAGGTTTCATCGCGGCAAAGGTTTACGAGAAGATGGCGGAGATTGGACCTCTCGCGTGCTATGATGAGGATGTTGCGGTAGACCTTGTTAGAACAATGCTTTCCAGGCTAGGTAGCTTGGAAGTATATGTTTATGCGCCTGAGAATGGGAAAGCGTTCCCCGTGATTCTGCTGAACGCTGGATTGAGGGCAAATTTTTTGGTGACAAGAATGTTTTTAGGTCCCGTCGCTGCTCAAAGCTGCATTTATTTTCCTGAGTCTTTGGAGCGAGGATGATGCGAAATGACCGATGAATTAAGTCGAATTCTAGTTGAGAATTTTCTCAAAACCTCGTGGTCTTGCTGCATAAAACCCGTAGTGGAAAAACTCGCAAACTGGGGAGACGAGAACGCTGGCAGACCTGTATCGTTTTTCAGGTTTAAGAACAACCAGCGAGAGGATTCAACTTTCGATGGTAACCATTTCTTTCTGAGGAGCTCGGTTGAATACTCGAACCCGCAGTTAACCGTTGAGGAAGTTCAGGGACTTGTAGGTGCACGGTTGCTTGAGGTTTGTGGAAATTACTTTCACGAAAAGGGCCTGCCGGAAACTGATGGGGGTGATATTGTGGAGCTTTGCGAAAAGCTTAGAAATCCACCTCAGGGGCTAATAGTCGCATTTTTGCTGAATACAGATGACGTGGAACCAGATCGTTACTCGATGAACCCACTTAGGACGTCCCTTATTGAAAGCGGTCAGAGCGCGTTTCCCGCGGCAAACGTCAAGACAGACAATCTCCAAGTGGATGATCGGTTCGTAGCAAAGTACAAGGGAACGTTGATTTCTAAGAGCGAAGCGGAACTCTTGGATACTCACCTCGCGAACTCCAGCGGTTCTTACTTAGACTTCTCAGATTCCGTCAAGTATGACCAACTGGAAAAGCTCTCTGAAAGCTTCGGCATCGACCTGTTGCTTCCTGCTCTGAGAATGCCTTTGACTACTCTCAAAGCAGAAAACAAAGGCGGAATGCTTCACCATATTATTCGCGAGACACACAGAGACTTCAATGCTGTCAAACAAGCCTACGATTGCATGGGAAGAAGCATAACAAAACGGACGACGCTTCTAACTGTTCCACACTCAAAGCTTGGTTACGGTTCAAAACGGGCAGCACGAGGAAAACTCCGCTTCAACGCCAAAGGAACCGAACTGGAAAACGTAACAGTCACATATAAACCCACAAAGCTCTACCCAAATGCCATGGATCCTGAAGATGTAAGCATTGCAGAGGCAAACGACAGCTTCGTCATAACGGGGGAAAAGCTTACCGACTATAGCTTCGTCCAGACACCTTCGTCCCCTCAGTTCTTCCTGTATTCCATGGGTTCGCCAGAAAACGCGGCGTTGTGGCATGGTGTCGGAGCCTTTGCTGCTCCACAGTTGTTGCAAAGCTATTCTTCCGCTCGAGCAGCCTGCCGTGAAGGACGCATGATTAAAGGACTTCAAGAATACGGCGTTCGCCCAGAAACTCCGATGCAACTCAACCTGTCAACCGATTGTATGTGGGTCCACCCAGTTCACCGAAATATCGACGCGAGTATAGGCTGCGTAGAGAACATCGCGGACCTCGCACACATGGGGATAAAAATCGAACATCTCTCAAGGTTCAAGTAGCGGGCGGGCAGAAGCTGAATGGGTATCGAGAGCTGGTTTGAATATGTCGCGTTCAGAATACTTCGCATTATTTAGGAGACTACACATAACCAGACTCATTCGAGTGGGACCGACACGTATGTTTATGGACTACTTCAAAGACTTCCAAAATGTAGCCGCCGTGAAAGGAATTTTTGGCGAAAAAACCGAAGAAGTTCTTCGCAACCTGAAAGTCGAGTTCATAGGCTTCGGCTATATGGGAGTTGATGACTCAGATGGACATTTATTAGTTAATGCGCGTTATCTAAAAACCGGCGACAAAACTGACATTTACCTCGACATCGTTCATGAACTCTGCCATGTCAAACAGTTTATGGACGGGAAAGAACTTTTTGACCCTCAATACGATTACGTGGATCGACCAACAGAGGTTGAAGCCTATCGTTACACTATACAGGAAGCGCGACGATTGGGACTCAGTGACAGGCGGATTCTTGAATACTTGAAGACAGAGTGGATGAGTAACGACGACTTGGTGAAGTTGGCACGACACGTGAATGTCGAATGCTCATCAAACGACTAATGCCTCATGGTAAACCCTAAGCATTTTCTCGGCGCAGATGTCCCACGTGAAATTATTCTGAACGAATTCTCGTCCCTTTTCGCCCATTCTTTGCCTCAAGGAGGGGTTCGAAAGCAGTTTTAGAATGGCTTCGGCTAATCCATCGCTACTTCCTTTCCCCACGAGCAAGCCGCTCTCCCCATCCAACACTGCTTCGCTAACCCCACCAACCCTGAAAGCAACGACTGGCTTGGAGGACGCTTGAGCCTCAAGCAGCGCGATGCCTTGTCCCTCCTGAATCGACGGGAACGCGAAAACGTCAGCACAATTGTACAGAGCTGGAAGCACGCTGTCTGCGACATCGCCCAAGAAGATAAAATTCCTTAGAAGGTTAAGAGTCTCCAAGTCCGAGGCAAGCTTGTTTCTTAGCGGACCATTGCCAACGATGACGAAGACGGCGTCCGCGTTTTCTTTAACTATGGGTTTCGCCGCCTCGATGAGGTACGTTAAGCCCTTTCTGGGGATGATTCTGCCGACGAAGAGCACTATTTGCTTGTTGCCCAGCCCAAGATTTCGCTTCAACGCGACCGGGCCGAGAACGGGCTTAAATCTGGCTGAGTCAACGCCGTTAGGCACAACTCGTATCTTCGCCTCCTCCACACCATAAAGCCGAGCTGCTTTCTCCGCCGAGTAATTGCTAACCGCTACTACCAGGTTCGCCTCTCTCGCAGATTCAGCTTCCAGCCTTGAGAGACGCCACATCAAGAGGTTAGCGAGCCTTTCCCGAGGCGACAAAGAACCGCTCTTCACCGTTTGGAAATACTCGTCGGCAAGAACGCCGTGAACGGTTTCCACGAACGGCGCCGCAGTTTTTCTTTTCTTAAGCGACCTTAAAAAGGCGTAGCCGCTTGCGTTGTGACCTTCGTAAACATCCGCTTTAATGGTGCCCGTGGCTCTTGAAATGGTTTGGTTGAACACCCAGTTATCCAGAGGGAACAATACGTCCGTGGAAAAACACGGGACAATGCGCACTCCGTTGAAGAACACAGATTTCCTGAAACCACCCTTTGTCCCACTGAAAACTGTGGTGTCAAGTTCATTCGTCAGCCTTTTAGCCATTTCAACTATACGCCGCTCAACACCGCCAAAGAACAGGTGGGGCGGCTGAGTGTTAAAAACGGCTACACGCGGATCTTTCAATCGATTGACTCCTGAGTATTTGGTTATGTTTCTGGTTGGCTTTATTTAAGTTAGGTTCGTGTAAAAGAATAGCTCCTATGAGTCTGGAACAAACGCTCCAGCGTAAACTCGATTCCTCCCCATAGGGTGAATTGCAACGCGAGGAGAGTTGTTTGCTGGTGGTAGGGAACCTTCTCAGATGAAACTTGCAAAAAAAGGAAAAGGATGTTGAAACTGAGTTTGCTTTTTATTGGTGTTTTCTGAGGTGAATGGCTATGTTGACTACGCCTATGAGTATGGCTATTACGACTGCCGCGATGATTGCTGCGAACAGCATTGTGTAATCTGGGATTTCCTGCTGTGGTTCTTCTGTTGGTGGCTCAGGCGGTGCTGGTCCTACTGAAACGCCGGTTGCTGCTGTGGAACTGCCGTAAGAGTCGTCGGCTGCAAATGAAGCGGTCACTGTATATGTGCCCTCGTTTGGCGGAGTCCAGACGTAGCTGAAGGTGCCGTAGTATCCGTTAGTCGTGGTCTTGCCAATTTCAATAACGTTGCCATTCGAGTCGATCGCGGTTAAAGTCACTGGGACGCCAAATATTGTTTGGTCGTGGAATGTTCCATCAATTGGTCGCGCGATGTGAATGTATTCCATTTGTGTCGTCATCGAATCTTTTGATACGCATGGCGTGCCTGGCTGGCCCGGTGATTGGTCTAGCACAGTGCCTTCGATCAGAACGGTTGCGCCTTTTGCAATGGTTTTCTCCGAAGCGGTAACTGTTGTAGCGCTCTTGCCTTTGCCAACAACGTACATGGTAGCCGTGTAAGCATCTGAATATGCTAAGTAGCCGTCGGCTATTGCGCCTTGGAATACGCGAGAGCCATCAGTCGAGCCCGTCTGTCCCATTACTAGACTCCAGATTTTCTCGCCGGTTGTGATGTTTATGGCGTGCATTCTCCAGCCTCGTTTGATAGGCATGTCAGCCGAGTGCTCAGAGTTCGTCGTGTAGTATACTCCGTCTGCGACATAACCGTTAGTGTGCCAAGGATTCACTGTCAAATTCTCATAAGTGTACGCGCCTTCAAATGGTGATCCCGCAGGATCAACGTATGTCCACACAATTTTTCCATTAGTCCAGTTAAGTGCAGCGACGGCATCAAACTGGTTTGACATTATCATTCCGCCGTAGGAAACTGATCCGTAAGTGCCAAAGGTTCCCCAAGGCCAACTGGATAGCTCGCTCACCCACAGTTTTGCTCCTGTGCGCAGGTCCCATGCATGCCAATGTCCATCATTGTAGCGTTGGGCGAATTTTCCGTGATCAGCTTGTGAGGGGGTGCCCTCAGTGGCATATGGAATTCCGGTGGTAATGTTAGCTAGCATTTGCCCTGTCTCAAGGCTGTAAGACGTTATAATCGAAGCGCTTGCAGTGACAGCTATGCCGGCTTCGAAATCAACGGTGGCAGGAAGACTGCTCAGAGGCCAGGTTATGTTGCTTATTATCCTCGTGTTTGCGCCTACGGTTAAGTTTGCAAGAGTTCCTTGGACAGTCCATTTGACCAAACGGTAGCGTTGAGAACCTGCAGCGGCGCCCATGTCGTATACGCTCATAACGTATGGATCATCGTAGAATAGACCAGAAGTCAGCGGGGCGATCGAGAAGTTTCCTCTCACTGCTCCAGTGTATGGATCGTACTTTATTAGACGTCCACCGCCTATGAATCCGAGTTGCGGAATGGCTCTGTGAGGCACTGCCTCAACGATTTCTGCTTCGCCAGGGTCATTGATAACGAATGTAGGTATTTGGTTTCCAAGGGGGTATCTGTTCCAGTAAATTTCTCCGGTGCGCAAGTCGTAGCTTTGCCAGACGCTAGTAGACTCTCCATTTATCACCGCTGTGGTGGGCCAGTAGGCTCTGCCGGCATAGACTATCCGTGGATGACCGTAAATCACTTCTTCACTTGACCAAACCGTTTGAAGACCCATAGCGCCTCCAATCAGACCGCCAATGTAGAACTGCTTCTTCCACAGTACGTGCGAGGACTTTGGTCCTTGGACGTAAGGAACGTATCTATATCGATCTAGAGCGTACAGGTTCGTATCGGCTGGCCATTCAGGATTCGAATGATCGCCTCCGTTGATGCCAGTTCCAGGGAAGCTGCCTAGAATTGACCACCATTCTCTGTTCCAGGGGGATACAGGTCGAGTCCA
Organism: Candidatus Bathyarchaeota archaeon; assembly: GCA_963749465.1. GTDB lineage: Archaea > Thermoproteota > Bathyarchaeia > Bathyarchaeales > Bathycorpusculaceae > UBA11855. Next base: position 164,802 of record CAVVMH010000005.1, read on the forward strand.
GTACTCGGTTGGCAATGCAACTCCCGGCCAAGCCTTGACTATTTCCGATTGAACGTATAGCTCATATGGCCCATCAGAGCTTGGCTCGTAGTACAGGTCCGTAGCGATGTTTGTGCCAGAGGTGTTGGTTACAATGTATCCATTAAGATAACGTCCTGCTGGAAAATACTGTCCGAGAAAGTCGAATTTGATCTTCCATGTTCCTACCTGATCGACAACGTATTCAAACCATGAAGTTGCGTCGGCTTGGTAACTGTCCAGTATCTTAATCTCTTCAGTTCCGTCTGGTTTGGAGAGTGTAATCTTATGTGATTGCAAATACTTGTAGGCTGCATTCAGCGTTACTGATTGTATCCACTCGTTAAAGAGGACGGACTGACCAAGACCCACGATTCTAGGTCTAAAGCTGATGTGAGCGATTGTCACAGCTCTCCTACTTGGAGTGACTCCGCTGGGTATCGTTGGACTTGCTTGTTGTGCAGCGAGCTGACCTTCGGCAGGTGAAATATCGAATACTGCAAAAGCAGAAGCCATCATAAGGATAATAACGATAATTGCAGATATCTTTGTTGCGTTTTCCGAAATGTTCATTTCTCTTTTCTCCTATAACTTTGCTGAAGCCCATTGTTTGCACAGCTTATAAGCATTTTCCAAAAACAAATGGGAGTGAATGTGTATCTTCCTCGAGCAGCCCATGTTTGAAAAGAAAACAAACTATAATTGGTAGTTTTGTACTCTTTGCATTTCAGTTAGCGAAACTATCGCGTTATTTTTTAGTAGTTGAAAGAAAGCAAGACGGAATCAAAAAGAAAAAAGAAGAGGGGGTGTGTAGGTTTGTCGCATTTTGGTTTGAATGCTAACGCTTTCTGAATATGGCTATGATTGCTATTAGAGCTAGTATTATTGCCACTATTACTGCAACGAGTATGCCATAGAGCAGCGTCGTATTGTCAACTGGCGTTGGAATCTCCGTTGTTGGAATGACAGGTGCTTCAACTACGCCTACGGCTGTTTCACCGTACGAGCTACTGTATGAGTTGCTTCCCGCGAAAGTTGCCGTTACACTGTATATGCCTGTGAGTTCTGGAGTCCAAAGGTAGCTGAAGGTGCCGCTCGCGTCGCTTGTAACGTCTGCGATATGCTTGTAGTTGCCGGCTGGATCAAGAGCATCTATGGAAACTGGCACTCCTGTAGTGCCTACTGGATGAGGAAGTTGCATGTGCAAGTGTTCCATCCAGGCGTTCATTGATGCTTCGGAAACGCACGGTGTGCCGGGTTGAGCTGGAGAAATGTCCAGAACGGTACCCTTTACAACTATGCTTTCTCCTTGAGCTATGGCTGTCAGCGGTGCTTCGACTGTCGTCTGTGTTAAGCCTTTGCCGAAAACGTACATCATACTGTCCAACTGGCTTGCGAAGGCGAGGTAACCGTCAGCGATAGCGCCTGTGAACGATCGACCCCCTCCAACCTCCGAACCAGAAAAGTTCCAGAGTTGTTCGCCTGTTATAGCGTTGATGCAGAAAAGCTTCAGACCTCTTGTTGTAGGCTGGCTTTGAGTGTGCTCCATAGAGTAAACATACGCTTTCCCATCGGCAACCTGAATGCCACCATGGAAAACGTATTCCTCTCCTTCCGGCCCCTGGTATGGAGTTTCAAACTGGTAAGGCGTGTACGCATGGAAAGTCCATTCAATTTTGCCGTTGGTGTAGTTAATTCCGTGAACACCGTCATATGAGTTGCAGAAGTAGAGTCCGTATGCTGAAGCGACGTGGTAGGCTCCGAAGACACCCCAAGGATAGCTTAGTTGAGTTCCCCATGCGACTTGTCCTGTGTATAGGTCCCAAGCTCTTATTTCTCCCGAAATCATGCGGCAAACGAATTTACCTTTGTCGGTGACTGCGTCGAGCGTGCTGAAGAATTGCGAGTGACCACCAGGGTCTTCGGCAGTAACGTTCCACATGACTGCACCTGTTCTGATGTTGATACCAACTAGACGCTGACCGATAGTTACTCCTGTGCCGCTTGGATTGGGCGGGCTTATCGAGGATATTTGTACAGCTACACCGGCATTGTAATCGATGTTAGCGGGCAGGGAGTTGATTGGCCAGGATACATTGCTTATTATTCTAGTGCCTGTTGTGGTTGTTAAGTTAGCGAGGGCTCCGTTTGTTGTCCAATTGATCAGGAAATACCTTGCGTTTGCACCAGAACCGGTTGTCTGTACGGTTAATGCGTACTCGTGCAAATAGTAGGTGCCTGTCGTCAGAGGAGATATCGATACGTTTGTGGTGACTGCGCCGTTCCATGGGTTGTACTTTATCATTCGTCCACCGCCTATGTACAATAGTTCTGCTGCTAATCCTCGGTGCATTGCCTCTTCGCCTTCCACAGCTTGTGAAGTTCTATCAGTGTAAGTAATGGCCGTTGGCACTTGTGCAACGCCTGTCTTTTCCCAGAATATTTTGCCAGTTCTCAAATCATAGCACTGCCATACACTCTGCGTCACTCCGTCGAATACTTTGGTTACTGTCTGGTAACATCTGCCAGCGTAGATTATAGACGGGTAGCCAGGGTCAGCTCTAAGATTTAGTTGCCCCAGTTGCCCTCCTAGTAGACCGCCGATTTCGCCTTGTCTTTTCCAAACCACGTGCGCTGAATTAGGTGCTTGAACGTATGGAACGAAGTTGTAGTTGCTGCTCCAGTAGGGGTTCGTGTTAGGATAGAGTTCGTCCCATGCTGGATTTCCACCTGTGTACAAAGCTGGTCCATAGCCAGTGGCTGGGTAGTTGCCCAGGAGTGGCCACCACTCTCTGAGTTCCGGAGATACTGGTCTTGTCCAGTAATCGGTTGGCAACGCAGCTCCCGGCCAAGCCTTAACTGCCTCCTGCTGAACTACAAGCGGTTGCTCTGCAGTGGATGAAGGTGAGTAATAGGCTGAACCGAGATCTGAACCTGAACTGTTGGCAACGACAAATCCATTAAGATATCTACCCGGTGGGAAGTATATGCCGAGAAAGTCATACTTGACAGTCCAATTTCCAACTACATCAGGAACGTAAGAGAACCACGCTGTTGCGTCACCTTGGAAGCTGGTTATTGGGCCGATTACGTCTTTGGTACCGTCAGGTTTCGTGAATGTGACCTGCATTGCGTTATGGAGCTGTCTTTCAACGTGAATTGGAGGTTGCATCCAAATGTTAACCAGGATTTGTTGGCCAACACCAATTGGGTTCGGCGTGAAGCTAAGGTAAGAAAATGTTCCAACCGTAATACTTGGAGTAACCCCTGAAAACAAAGGTCCAGCAACTGGTTGCTGTGCAGCAAGTTGAGCACTTACAGGTGCATTTGCCATCACCATGATAGAAGTCATCATGAGTACTGTCACGATAATTGCGGTTGTTTTTGCTTTATTTATCGAAAAATTCATTTCTTTTCTTCTCCTTTGAATTTTTTGAAACAAGAAAAATACCCGACGACGGTTAATAAGCTTTACGAAGGTCAAAGCGTTGGGAACGAAAAAGGAAAAGTAGCATTGGAACTCCTTCTAAATCTGTGCCCGCTACTTTTAACATATGTTCAATGTTTAAGCCTTGCCTTGAGATGCCTACTTGAAGGGCAAATGACTGAAATGCGCAACGATGGGATGGCTTGAAAAGCTTAATACTTTCATACGCCATTTCCGTGTAGAATACGATGTGCAGGGATGAATGGTGACTAGTAAACCCGAAGCCGACAACAATCTCGGTTTAACGGCTGATTATCGCCCTCTGGATCTCGAGAAAGAAATCCGAGAGTTCTGGGAACAAAACCGGATACGCGCAAAGCTGGAGGAGCGAGAGAAAGACTGCCAAAACATCTTAGGCTACGTGGAGGGTCCGCCCACATTGAACGGGATTCCGCACATCGGTCACGCTCGCGGTCGCGTGATGAAAGACATCCGCTACCGCTGGAAAACCATGCAAGGCTATTACATGCCTTTCTGGGCGGGCTGGGACTGCCAAGGCTTGCCTGTAGAGTTAGAGGTCGAGAAACTTCTGGGCGTGAAAAACAAGCGAGAACTCGTCGAACGGGTGGGTCAGGAACGCTTCGTCGAAGAATGCAAGAAAGTCATCATAAAATATCATCGCGAATGGGTGGAAGCCGACAACCGTCTTGGTGTGTTCATCAACCAGGATAAAGCATACTGGACGTACCGCGACGAGTACATAGAACGAGAATGGCAATACTTGAAACGCGCTTGGGAACAGAACCTGCTTGAAGAGGGGCATTACGTTGTAGCTTACTGCCCAGGCTGCCAAACATCATTAAGCAGCGCAGAAGTCGGCTACGAAGGCTCCTACAAGGAAGTCGAAGACCCCTCTCTATACTTCAAGTTTAAGAAAACAGGCAGCGAAAACGAATTCTTCCTCATCTGGACCACAATGCCCTTCACCATAATAACCGACACCATGCTGGCGGTTCGTCCAGAAGCCGAGTACGCGAAGGTGAAAGTTGGAAGCGAAATCTGGATTATGGCGCGGCAGCGGGTTGAACCAGTGATGCAAGAACTTACCTTAAGCAAGTACGAAGTCACGGAAGTTATGCCCGGAAAAAGTCTGGAGGGAGCGAAGTACGATTACCCCTTCAAAGACATAATTCCTAAGCAAGCGGAGCTTGAAAACAAACATCCACTCGTTCACCAAGTAATAGGTGAAGATTTCGTAGACACAGAAACCGCTACTGGCGTCGTCCATCTCTCGCCTGGGAACGGTGAGGACGATTTTTGGGCTGCACAACGACGAGGAGTCCCAATTTTCGCACCGTTCGACGACGAAGTCAAATTCACCAAGGACGCTGGACTGTTCAACGGCGTGTTCGCACGGGACGCGGACTACCCTGTCGTGGAAGAACTGCGGAACAGGAACGCTTTCGTCGAAGTGAAGAAGACAAAACATGAGTATCCGACTTGCTGGCGTTCGCACCACAAGCTTGTCTGGCTGGCGAGAAAAGAGTACTTCCTCAGAACCGACAAGATAAACAGCAAAGTGCTTGAAGCAGCGGGGAAAATAGAGTATTTTTTCGACGAACCTAAGAACCGCTTTGTCGCCTTCCTAAAAGAAGGCAAGCCATGGTGCATCTCTCGGGAACGAATCTGGGGCACGCCCCTTCCTATTTGGACATGCCAGAACTGCAAACAGAAAAAGGCGATCGGGAGCAAAGCCGAGCTTGTCGAGAACGCTTTAGAAAAAATACCTGAAAATTTCGAGTTGCACAAGCCGTGGGTTGACCGAATTACCTTCCGCTGTCCTCAATGCAACGGCGATATGCACAGAGAGGATTACGTATTGGACACCTGGCACAACAGCGGCGCGTCGCCTTACGCGAGGTTCACGGATGACCAATTTAGCAAGTTTGTACCCACGGACTTCCTTACAGAAGGAATCGACCAAACCCGCGGCTGGGCAAACTCGCTACTCCTAGAATACGTCATACTAACTGGGAAGCCCGAGAGTCCCTACCGCGCGTTTCTATTCCAAGGCTTAACACAAGATGCACGTGGAAGAAAGATGAGCAAGAGCCTCGGCAACGTGGTGGAAACCAACAAGCTCCTAGAGAAGAATTCAGCGGACTTGTGCAGGTTCTACATGATGCGCAAATGCTCACCCATTGACTTCATGAACTTCGACATGCAAGAATTGAATCGCCGCAGCTACCAGGTCTTGTCAACGTTGTACCATTTAAGCAGGTTCTTCTTGGAGAACTCGGTGTTCGATAATTTCGAACCCTCACAGGAACCTTTGGCGCTTAACAAGCTGGAGCGTCCAGACCGGTGGCTACTATCGAAACTACAGTCGGCAATAACGGTAGTCACTGAAAAACTGGAAAAATGCGAATTCAACATGGCACTCGCCGTCCTAGAAGACTTCGTTATCGAAACGTTGAGCAGACTTTATGTCCCGATGATACGCAAGGAACTTTGGACAGACGACCCAGAAACGCGAAAGAGACGTATGGACATATATGCCGTACTGCACTACGCGCTGAAGACTGTTACGTTACTCTTCAACCCTGTAACGCCATACCTCAGTGAAGCACTGTACCAGAAAGTCTACAGAAAACTCGACCCAAACCTCCCGAACTCTATTAACTTCGACGCTTGGCCTGAACCAGACGTGGCAAGCTACAACAAAATCGTGGAAGAAGAATTCGACTTACTATTCAAAGCTGCATCACTCGTGTATGCTGCGAGACAACAGGGAAAGCTGAAGAGAAGATGGCCCCTAAATACCGTTATCGTCGTCGCAACGGAGAAAATCGTTTGCGCTTTGAAAAACGTTGAAGCATTGTTCCTTGAGTTAACCAACGTCAAAACCATAGAGTACATGCCAAACAGCACTAGTCTGCCAGAAGAGGAAAACTGGGTTTCCGCCGTTGAAGGCGATTTAACAATCATCATAAGTGCAAAACGGGATGAAAAGCTCTTGGGCGAAGGCATAATGCGCGACTTAGCCCGCCGTGTCCAAGCGTTACGGAAAGAACTTGGCTACATGCCTACTGACATCTTGGATGGTGTTCACATCGCTGAACTCGACGGCGAAAGCTGCGGCCTCGTTTCCTGTTACTTACCTGAAATGTCGGAACTGGTCCGAGCTAGAAAAGTAAACCTACATGAAAAACGCGACGAGCTACCCGAAGCCGACTGGCACGAGACTGAGCTTGATGGAAAAAAGGTATATGTCAGCATACACTAAACCAAAAGGAGTAGTTTATTTTGACAGAAAACACGAGTGATCCAGCGCAGAAGCAGCATTTCAAATGTCCTTTCTGCCCATGCATCTTCTTAACCGAAGTAGACCTGCAGAAACATCTCGGCTGCATGGGAGACCGCCAAGAAGAACATCTGGACACATACAGACGAACACACGGCCGCATAGAGCACGGATCATATGGCGCCGAATAGTCTGTTGCCGATTTGGCATCGGATATATTACTATTTGGAAACACTTCTTTTAAGCAAACCCCGCTTTCAATAGTTACAACGGAGAGGGGGGAAGCAAATCATTAAGGGGCTGGCTTCTTCCTTCTCCCCCTCACTCCTAATTTGTCAATATAATCTCTAATTTTGCGGATGTTGTTAACCGAAACCTCTAAATCTCCAGCATAGATTTTTTCTCTGCTAATGCGGATGGGCCGGTAGATCAGTCCGGTATGATCGCCGCTCTCGCACAGCGGAAGCCGGGGGTTCAAATCCCCCTCGGTCCACCAATCATTCTGAAAAGACACAAAAGTAGAAAAGAGAATCATTCCATAATTACTCTAAGAGTTGGTGATTGACTTTGACGTTGGGTTGTTTCATCTCTTCAAAGGAAATATGGATTGATGCCGTGGGCTGGGGTGACCTCCTGCTTGGCGTGGTAATCGGCGCGTTGAAGCCGCCAGACCCGATGCTCATGGAACGAAGAATTCCAACGTCGGCGTTTCAGCCACCCAACTTCAAGAACAAGAAATACTTCGACGACGCCATAAAAATTGCTGACCAAATTGTCGAGGTAATGCAACCGGAAAAAGATACCTGTTTCAAAGTCTGCTCAGAATATATCCTTTCAGACGTGCGTAAATATCTGATTACCCGCGGTTTCAACGTGCTGAAAGTGGATAACACAGGCGACCTTGGAAGAATGGTTGACAGAGGTTACCTTCGCTGGTGCGCTGAAGTCGGAGTTCCTGAAGAGAAACTGGTTGGCAAGAGACGTTTCTGGACGTTACTAACATGGGTTGCCGAGAATCCTCACCTTCGAGAAAGCCTGGTCAAGACAGGGTGGGCCAGCTGGGAACGGAAGTGGCGGGAAGAAATATACAAAAAGCCTCTTATGCTGCGCGGCTGAGTTTTGCTCATTTGCAGGTTTATTAATGTGCGCAAACAAGTCATAATCTATGTACTCTGGATACGTTTTGTACTGTAACAACGCTGCACAAGAACAATGCCTCAGAGAGAAACAGTACACGTGTACCGATAAGAAGACCGCGCCAACTGCACGAATCAAGGTCGGCTCCGTTCTCTTCCTATACAATACCAACGACCAGAGCCTTCTTGGTCCTTTCACAGCGTTAACCGAAGGCGCAGAGACCGTTGACACCGGCACTTGGGCGATGGACATAGATGAACATAGTGCTTCGGAAAACGTGAAGCTTGAGTGGGAAAACCTGCACCGCCTAGAGAATGCTCCTAAGAACCTTCCGTTTTTGGAATACCCGAAAACCTGCGAGTTGTCAACCACTCAGACTCAGCGTGCCTTGGATTTGTTGAAACAAGCTCCGCTATACATCGATGAGAAAAGCAAGAAAACGCTATAAACCTATGGAAAACGGTTGCGTTCGTGCTTATTGTATTTTTTTAACTTCTAAAGAGAGTGTTTTGTGGCAGTTTGAGCATTTGGTGGCTACCATTTCGAAACCGTTCAGAATGTCAAAGTTAGTCATCGAGTATCTGCGTTGTTTGGCATGGTTGCAGACGAGTTGACTTACGTAGGTCAACCTCTCCTTGTCCATCTTCCCTTCCCTGCCCTAGCCTAACGAACATTGTAAGATAACCCTTATGGAAGAATCTTCTAGAAAACTACTCCTCAATTTCACGTTAGATTTCTGCAGAGAGGCGTCGGTGACGAGAGCATCTTATGAGTTGTTGTTGAACCTGAAGAAGCAGTTTTGCTTGGGGGTTGCGTGCACCCAGCAGGAACTTCTCCTTTTCGAGAAGAAAGCCAGACGGAGATGCTTGCTGGGTGCACGCTTTGTGGGGGACTCTTTTCTACACGTGGTTGAAGTAAAACGCCGTGACAGTTCTCAATGCACGCTTTTTTTCGCGCGCTCTCTTTTGTTGGAATGCAGGGAGGGGCAGTTTTTGTGATGGTTTGCTTGTGATGAAGACTGAGCCTCCGCGTTGGAGGTGTGTCTGGATTGTTGAGTAGTCTATTTCCCCTCCTTCATGGACTTCCACGTTTTTGCTCGCGTCGTTGCAAAGCAGCATGACTTGGAACTTGCGAGCTTTTTCGTTCTCAATTTGCACCATTTCACGCAACACACTTCTTCCCATCCTTGTTTTTTGGACAATTACGCTATTGCTGCGTTTCGGCTTTAAATCTATGTGACTGTCATGATACAACAACATACAACAACATGTTGTTTTTCCGGCTGCAAAAAAAGAAAATTACTTTAAGATGAAGTCGAGAATTCTCTGCTTTTCCGTTAATGATTCAACGATTAAGCCTGGGTTCGCCGTCTCAAGCTCCTCTCGCTTGTAAACTCCAGTCAACACAGCGATGCAATTCATATTCCGCCGCTTTTGCTGCTTGAACCCCGAAAATCGAATCCTCCACAACCACACAATTAGCTGGCGGGCATTTCAATTTGGACGCGGTTTTCAGGAAGATTTCCGGGTCAGGTTTGAACTTGCTGACTTCTTCAACGGTGAGGGTGACTTCAAAGCAATCGCTTATGTTCATGGCGTTTAGCAAGTCCTCGATTACGGCGCGATTATTCATTGATGCAAGAGCGATTCTAGTTTTCCCTTGCAATGCTTCCAAAAGCGTTAGGGCTCCTGGGAAGAGCTTCACCTTGCGGCTCATGCTCATTTCGGCTTGAATCTTCTTCTCCAGAAGCCTCTTAATCAATTCATCGTCAAACGGCTTCCCAGCAGTTTGCAGAATATCTCTAAATGTTTGCGCGGCGCCAGTGCCAATGCGGCGTTCAATAAACTCTGCGCTGACCGAGACACCAACTGATTGTGAGACCTCTTGGAACGTGGCCACGATTACCTCTCGGGTGTCGGCGAGGGTTCCGTCCCAGTCGAAGAGGACTGCGCATGTCACGCGTGAAAACCTTGCTAATTGATACCGAGTTTTTCTCGAATGGCTTGGCTTTTCTTAGTAGCCTCTTCAACAGCGCGCATCAGTGCTTGTCTTACTTGACTTCCTTCAAGCTCGTATATGGCTGCGATGGTTGTTCCGCCTGGAGTCGTGACCATGTCTCTTATTCTTGGCAGGGTCTTCCTTGAGGTCGATTACGAGTTTGCCCGTGCCGAGGACGGTTTGGGCGGCGCTGTTTAACGCGATGTTCCTTGGCAAACCCACTTTCAGCCCCGCCTGCACTAGGGCTTCAACGATTATCGAGAGGTATCCTGGTCCGCTGCCGCTGAGCGCGGTGATGGCATCCATGTATTTCTCGTCGACCTCCTCGCTTATGCCCATCATGTCCAGCAAACCTTTGACTTGTTCCTTGTCTTTTTGGGTGACGTCTTTGTCGCATGTGAACGCGGTGTAGGAAGCTTGGACAAGGACGGCGAGGTTGGGCATGATGCGGATGAATTTGGCGTCTGGAACCGTCTTCTTCAAGAACGCCAATGGAACTGTAGCGGCGACGGACACTACGAGCTTGCCCTTCAACTCTTTGCTCGTCTCTTTGAGAACTTTTTCCTCGTCACCTGGCTTTACGACGATGAAGATTATGTCGGATTCAGCGACTGCTTTTCGGTTATCCGAGGTTCCGGCTACTCCGATCTTCTCCATCTCAACGATTCGCGCTTGCATGGCGTCGGCTGCCGTGATTTTTCCTTTGTAGCCACCTTTGATGAGGCTTTTTACGATGGCTCCACCCATCATTCCCGCGCCTATTACCGCGATTTTGCTTGGCATGAACTGTGCACCTTTGCAATAGACTAATGGGTGTTTACACTTAACCTTTATCTTCGGGTCGTTCCGCTTTATAGAAAAGAGCGCGTTGAATTATCAGAGCAAGAGAGTAAAATTCTATTTTCTGGTTTGTCCACTGCCAAATATGAAGTACTTGGTCGTTGTCAAATGCTGTGCGCTCATGGGTCCTCTTGCGTGAAGTTTTTGCGTGCTTATGCCGATTTCGGCGCCTAAGCCGAACTGGTTGCCATCCGTGAAGCGTGTGCTAGCGTTCCAGTAAACGGCTGCGCTATCGACTTCGCGTATAAAGCGCATCGCTTTGTCGAAGTCTGCTGTAAGGATGGAGTCGGAGTGTTTGGTGCCGTACTTGTTGATGTGAGCAATTGCCTCGTCAATGTTTTTGACGACTTTCACGCCGATTATGAGGTCTGAGTATTCCGTGTACCAGTCCTGTTCAACTGCGGGCTTCACGTCGGGCATGATTTTGACGGTTTGTTCGTCGCCTCGGACTTCCACTTTCTCTTTCCTGAGCGCGGCGATTGCCACGGGCAGGAACCGTTCAGCTATTTTGCCATGAATGAGCAATTTTTCCATGGCGTTGCACGTTCCGGGTCGTTGGCACTTGGCGTTTATTATTATTGGAACAGCTTTTTCGAGGTCGGCGTCTTCTTCGATGTAAATGTGGCAGTTCCCAAGTCCCGTTTCGATTACTGGTATCTTCGCTTTCTCAACGACCGTTCTTATCAGGTCTGCTCCGCCACGGGGAATTAGCACGTCCACGTAGCCGTGCATCTGCATGAATTCCTCCGCTACGCTTCGGTCGGTCGAAGTGATTATTTGGACTGCGTCTTCAGGCACGCCCGTTCCTGCAAGGGAGGTTCGAAGTGCTTCGCATATTGCCAGGTTGCTGTTTATGGCATCGGAGCCGCCCCTGAGGATGACTGCGTTGCCCGATTTCACGCAGATCGCTGCCGCGTCTGATGTTACATCGGGTCTGGACTCGTAGATGATGCCGACGACGCCGAGGGGCACGCGCATTTGGCTTATGATTAAGCCGTTGGGTCGGGTCCAAGTCTTGACGATTTCGCCAACGGGGTCGGGTAACGCTGAGACCTCGCGTATGCAGCGCGCCATCGACTCGATTTTCCGTTTATCGACTATTAGGCGGTCTAGCTGTGCAGGTTTCATGCCGCGGGCCTTCGCCGCTTCAACGTCTTTCTTGTTGGCGCCGAGTATACTGTCAGCGTTGGCTTCAAGCGCGTTCGCCATCCTGCACAATGCCCTATCTTTCACGTCCGAGCTGAGCTTCGCTAGCTCGACCGATGCTTCTCGCGCTTTCTTGCAGGTTTCGAGTATGCTCATTCTTTGTTTCCCTCAACTGTAAGGTGTATATTTCTTCGTTCTATGACTTCTTTCGGCTTGGCTGTTCCGAGTTTCTTCTTTACCTGTGTAACTTGCAACCCTTTAATAACGTTTAAGTCGCCGCTGCTGTAGTTCGGGTTGCCCTTCGCGAACTCAGCGCCGTCTTCGCCGATTAGGCTTACGATGTCGCCTGCGTCGAAGTGTCCGACGATTTTTGTTAAGCCGACTGGGAGCAGGCTGGAGCCTTTGATTATGGCTTTCTTGGCGCCTTCGTTAACGTGAATCTGCCCCTTCACTGATGCACCATAGGCTATCCACCGTTTCACCGCAGATAGTTTGGTTTGGGGTTTGAAGTATGTGCCTATCTGTTTTCCTGCGAGGATATCGGCTATGATGTTCTCTCTTCGGCTGTTGGCAATTATGACGGGGATGCCGCATGTGGTGGCGATTTCTGCAGCTTTTACTTTGCTCTGGATTCCGCCCCTGCCCAGTCGGCTCTTGCCGTTGACTGATTCTTTCAGTTCGCAGGTGACGCAGTCCACGTTTTTGATTAGGTCAGCTGTGGGGTCTTGGGGATCTTTCGTGTACAAGCCGTCAACGTCAGAAAGGATTATGACGAGGTCGGCGCGCATGGCATTGGCGACGAGAACTGAGAGGATGTCGTTATCACTGAAGTTCACGCGGTACCCCTCGGTCACGGGTTTCAACTCATCAACGCTTGTGACATCGTTCTCGTTTATGATGGGCACTACGCCAAGCTTCAGCAGCATCTCAATCACGTTGCAGATGTGCAAGTAGGCTGCGCGGTTTGACAGGTCCTCGGCTGTGAGCAGGATTTGAGCCACCTTCACGTCGTTTTCTCCGAAAAGTTCGCGGTACTTCGCCATCAACACGCTCTGTCCCGTGGCTGCCGAGGCTTGTTGAAAGACGAGGTCGTTGGGTTTCGGGGGGATTCCGAGTTCGGCGATTCCCGCGGCTACCGCTCCGGATGTGACAAGGATTATTCGGGTGCCTTGTTTGCAGGCAGTTGCGATTTGGCTGGAGAGTCGACTCATTTCTTCTTCGTCGAGCCTTCCGTCTGCTGAAGTAATGCCGCTGGTTCCGACTTTCACGACGATTAGCCTTGATGCCATCATGATTCCCCGTGGAGTTGTATGTTTTTGAAATATGGTTCGTCTTGGCTTAAAAATGCAACCCCGTAGGGTTTGAAAAAGAAAGAATGACTTCCGTATAAGATATTAAAAACCTCGTTAATAGACTTTACAGGCATGTTCTGAATTAGGTGAATTGCATGAGTCTTCTAAAGAACAGGGTTGAGGCTGGGAAACAACTCGCCCAAGCCCTAAAAACAGCGAGCGAGAACGCCATCGTTTTGGCAGTTCCAAGAGGCGGCGTGGTCGTCGGCTACGAAGTCGCCAAATCGCTGGGTATCCCGTTGGATGTTATCGTAACGAAGAAGATTGGCGCCCCCGATAATCCTGAGTTGGCGATTGGCGCGGTGGCTGAAGACGGCACGTTCATCCTTGACGAAGACCTCGCAAGGCGACTCTACGTTCCAAAAGAATACATTAACGAGGAGGTTGAGAGGATGAGGCAAGAAATCCAGCGCCGTCTCGTTCGATACCGCGGAAACGTTCCCTATCCAAGCTTGAAGGGTCGGGAAGTCATAGTCGTAGACGATGGCGTGGCAACTGGCTCTACGTTGAAGGCGGCGTTGCGTTTGCTTCGCCATAAAGGAGCGAAGACTGTGACGGTCGCGGTTCCTGTTGGACCACCTGACACTATACGGGAACTGGAGAAATTGGCTGACCGCGTAGTGGTCCTGCAAACGCCTGAACCGTTCTACGCTATCGGGCAGTTTTACGTGGATTTCACGCAGACCGACGACGAAGAAGTAGCGGAGTTGCTGCAGCAGAGCAGAGAGAAAATGCAATCAAAGAAGGCGAAAAAATGAGAAAAGCCACCGTTGAGGAGACAGAGGTAACAATCCCAGTTGGCAAAGCGGTAGTATACGGCAACTTGACCGTGCCCAATGGTGCAAAGGGCATAGTCTTATTCGCTCATGGCAGCGGCAGCAGCCGGTTCAGCACACGAAATACCCAAGTCGCGAGGGAAATCAACGCGGCAGGAATCGCAACGTTGCTAATCGACTTGCTCACTCAAGAGGAAGAGGCCGTCGATGAATTCACGGGCGAGTTCAGGTTCAACATTGACTTGTTGGCGCAACGACTTGTACACGCGACCGAATGGGTAAGAAAAGAACCCTGACACGAAATCGCTTGCAGTCGGCTATTTCGGAGCCAGCACGGGCGCAGCCGCCGCTTTAATCGCAGCCGCAAAACTCCCCGAACAAGTCAAAGCTATCGTGTCGCGTGGGGGAAGACCTGACCTAGCAGGACAACATTTACCAAACGTGAAAGCTCCGACACTCCTCATTGTGGGAGGCGACGACACCCAAGTGATTGAACTGAACGAACAAGCTTCACAGCAAATGAGGGCTGAGAGGAAAATTGTCGTCGTGCCTGGCGCAACGCATCTGTTTGAAGAACATGGAAAGCTGGAAGAAGTCGCAAGGCTCGCAATCAGCTGGTTTTCAAAATACATAGGCTAAACGGTTGTCGTTTTTGTCCTTCATGATACTTGAAATGATAATGTAAAACATCCTGAAAGCCGGTTTTTGATTAAGTCGGACATCATAACGAGCTCGGAAAAAGGTTTTTAGAGAGATTTTTCTCCAACGGATTCTACCATTTCAAAAAACGCCATCATTTGAAGAAGTTGAAATGTTTACTCTCTCCGCAAGTTTTTGTAAGTCGACTCGAAACTCTTTACCTTTTCTTGGGTATCACTTGCGTTCTGAAGCGCGAACTTTGTCGGCATTCTCTGGTTTATCGAAAAATTCTGGAACTGAGTAGTGTCCCAAGATTTCCAAAATTTCCTCCGTGATGGTTCTTTTGCTGAGATGTTTAGCGAAATCGGTAGCTGTGATTATCCCAACCAGCGCGTTTTTCTCTAACACTGGAAGCCTCCGAACCTTTCTCGCAACCATCTTTCTAGCTGCCTCGTTAAGAGAATTATCGGCGTAAACCACCCAAAGTGGCGCTGACATAATCTCTGACACCTTGCAGTCCAGCGGCATCTTTTTCGCTACAACCCTTCTTACAAAATCACGTTCAGTGATTATTCCCACGGGTTTTTCTCCTTCACAAACCACCAAATCGCCAATATCCTTCTGAGCCATAAGCTCTGCAGCTTCAAAAATACTTTTTTTGGCGTCGATGGTTACGACGTCTTTCGTCATGAATTCTCTGACTGTTGGCATCAGGTTTCGTTATTGAAGCGAATTAGATAAAAGGTTTGTGCACCATTAATACAGACCCCGACCAGTTGTCCAGCGTTCCCGCAAGCAAAGCTAAGGTTAATTACGCATCAAAACCTAACCTAACCCAAGGCAGAATAAAAGTGAAGATAATCGAGAAAAATCTCAGACAAGGCTACGTCAAAGTCATCCCAGACTCGCAAGACGACCTGTGGCACTTGTACAATGTCGTCTACAAAGGCGACGAAGTCTACGCTTATACCTCACGAGCCATAAAAACAGACACCGAATACTCACGCCCAAAAAGCGCTGAACGAGTCCAAGCATTCATGGGTGTAAAAGTCGAAAACGTAGCCTGGGACAAATTCCTTGGCAAACTCCGCATTCATGGCCTAATCTGCCACGCACCCGACATCATTCCACCAGGAGCACACCACACCCTCAGCATAGCCCTAAACCAGCCAGTAACCATCGTCAAGAAAGAATGGCCCAAACACCTCATGGACAGGCTAGAACGCGCCACCGAAACCGAAAAACCCATACTCATCATAGCAATAGACGACGAAGGATTCGCCATAGCTGAAACCAAACAATACGGCGTAGAAATCAAGGTCGAAGAACGCACAAAACTCCCAGGCAAACTCGAAGCAGAAAAAAGGACAGCAGCCACGAAAACCTACCTAAACCGCGCACTCAAAAGCCTACAGCAACTCTGGATAACAAACCATGCACCAATCGTCATCATCGGTGTTGGCTTCGTAAAAAACGAGTTCACACGGTACCTCGCCGACGAATCACCCGAAATGAACAAGTCACTCGGCGACGTCAAAAGCGTCAACAACGGTGGAACAGCAGGCATCTACGAAGCACTCCGTTCAGGCATACTCCTGAAAGCTGCAGCAAAATCACGAGTGGTCGAAGAAACCGAAACAATGGAAGAAGTCATGAAACGGCTTGGAAAAGGCGAAAACACAGTAGCTTACGGACTCGCAGATGTCGAAAACGCAGTCAACCTCGGAGCAGTAGAAAAACTACTCATAGCAGACTCAATGCTGCGCGACTCAAACGATGAACAGCGATTGAGCTTGGAGAAGCTGATGCATGAAGTAGAACGCAGGAACGGAACCATAACCGTCATCAGCACTGAACACGAAGCAGGCACCAAACTAACTGCACTAGGCAACATTGCAGCACTCCTCAGGTTCCCGACAAAATACTAAGGCAACCGGATGTTGTGATGGTTGCCAAAAGGCTTAAAGAGCAGTATCTCCAATTCATAAATGGTATATATAGCAATAGTCTGTAATCTCATTGATTGCGAGAACCGCTTGCAACAGTGCGATTAAAACTAACAGTAGAATCTAACAGGAAAATAGGAGGTTAACACTTACGGGAGCATCCCAAGCGTTTACTATAAAGTATGTTATACACGCCAAGTTTGATATCGAAGGCGTCGTTGAAAAACCAGATGTCATTGGAGCAGTTTTCGGACAAACAGAAGGACTTTTCGGACCTGAACTTGATCTTAGGGAACTTCAGAAAACAGGAAGAATCGGCAGAATAGAGATCGACCTGCATTCGAAAAACGACCGGACATTCGGCACCATAACCATCCCAACAAGCCTAGACCGCGTAAGCACCGCACTCATCGCAGCCAGCGTGGAAAGCATAAACCGCGTTGGACCCTGCCAAGCCAAAGTCAACCTAGACAAAATCGAAGACATACGCGAAGCACGCCGAAAAATCATCATCGACCGAGCAAAAGAGATTCTCCACAAATGGAACATAGAATCCATGCCGAGCGTCGATGAGGTTTACAAGCAGATTAGCGAAACCATGAAACTTGGCAAAGTTGAAAAATACGGACCCGAAGACTTACCTGCAGGACCAGGACTCAACGAGGCTAAAGAGATTATCGTGGTCGAAGGCAGGGCAGACATAATAAACCTGATGCGCTGCGGAATGACCAATACTGTTGCCCTTGAAGGCGCAAAAGTCCCTGAATCCATAAAGAAACTAACCAAAGAAAAAGAAGCCACGGCATTGCTTGATGGTGATCGTGGTGGTGACTTAATCCTCAAAGAACTGCTACAGGTTACAAGCATTAAGTTTGTTGGTCGCGCTCCAAGAGGCAAAGAAATCGAAGAGTGCAACTGCAAAGAAATTGCCGAAGCACTGGATGCAAAAGTTGCTGTCGCTGATCTGTTCAAACCAGTCAAAAAAGAAAAACCAAAAGCTGAAGTCCCAGACGCGATTAGTCAAGCTGCCAAAACACTTCAAGGAACACTGGAGGCAGTGTTGTTGAATGAGAAATTCGAGGAAACCGAACGTTTACCAGTAAGCCAACTCGCCGAGAAACTTCAACAAGCAACGGGCATAGACACAGTAATCTTCGACGGCATTATAACACAGCGTATTGTTGACGTAGCCAGCGAAAAAACTATAAAACGAATAATCGCCTCGCGCATCTCAGAAGCGGTCAAACCAGCATTGAACGTTGAACTCTTAACTTTCCAGGAAATAATGCAGGCGTAGAAACAGGCATTCCATTGCTTGGAAACTCGGCACTTCTTTTTTAAGGGTACATTGTAAGTAAACTGCCTCTTGGATGGAGAGTCGAAGCGATATTCTTACGTTGTGCAGTCTTTCTTGTCTTCTTTTGCTGTACACTGGTCGCAGAGGTCAGAAAGCGGTCTATTGGATCGGCTTTTTATGATAACTAAGGGATATTGTGTGCAGTTCTTGCACCAATGCCATCTGTCTGGTTCTTCTCCCTTAACATAATCACCCAATTTTTATCTTCCCAAAAAGAGAACTATGGCATTACTCGTATTTTTCATTTTTGCTAGTGCTGACGATTTTTTCATTCTTTTCTACTTAGAAAATATTCCAAAGGTTAAGGTAAAAAGAAAGCGGATCATTGGGTTAAGACTATTCTCTTATTCATGTAAGTGTACGAACGTGCATTATTCTAATAACGTCTTGAAAGAAAGGGGGAGTTAATTTGTGTTCTAAATCAATACCAGCTCGCCATTTCGAATAGGCTTCTGTGATTCAATTATCAACATAGACAGTATTGTTTGGACCTGGCTCAGTTGCTTAATGCGTGTGTTGACGATGTTGACAAGATCTTCAAAATTCTCTCCTTTCACTCTTGCAACAATATCATATACTCCGTGAACCCTGAAGGCTTCCTGCACTTCCCGGCAAGCTTTAAGCTCCTGAAAAACATCCTCAGCCGAATTGATGTCGGTGTTTATGCAAACTAGGGCTTCCGGCATTCAAATCGCCCTCACATCAATAATGTCAACTGGAGTATTTCTGTTTATCCCTACAAGAACAGCGAGTCCAAGAAATTCAGGGAGAAAAATAAGGATTATGAAAAGACTCTCCTTAGCGTTAATTGCATTATCAATTAGTAGTATGGTATTTTCTCTGTGGGAGATTTGGAACAGATTTGGGTATAAATCTGAAAAATGGATTAATAGTCTTTTTCCGCACAAGTGGTTAACAAGACAAAACCCCAGAAGGGAAAAAGATTGAGACAGGTACTTTCGTACAAAGTAGATTTAGCCAAGATTGACGGTAACGGTGAATTCCCTTGTCCGCGATGTCGAACAAACATTTCTCCTGATGACTGTACCGAAGAGGTGTACTCTATTCTGGGAACGAGAGTCAGCAAACAAGGCTTGGAAGAACTGGTAATTCGCTGCAAAAAGTGCGGAAGCCAACTTCACCTGACTGGTTTTTCTCTGATTTCCTAAAACTTGAGTTTTGCGAAAATCAAGCATAAAATTTTTCTTGCGTTGAAAGTGCAGGTTTCGTGAAAAATCTTCCGAGGAGATAAATGCCCTCACGTCTAGCTGCAATTCACTGTATCATTTTGCTTAATTCTGTTAAGAATGTTTGAACGTGTTGTCTTCTTAGGTGAGGCATGATAACGATTCTCAGGCAATCGAGTCTTGGAACGTACGAGATGAACCAGCCTCGCTTCTGAAGGGTTTCGGCTGTCTCTTTGGAGTTGGAGGTTCGGAAAGCCACGATGTTCAACGTTGGCTGAGCGACGAGCTTAAAGCCAAGTGCCGCGATCCCTTTTGTTAAGAGTTTTGTCAACGCCATGCATCGACCGACTGTTTTCTGGAAGCCTTCACGGCCAAGCGACGCAAAAACTGCCCATGTCGCGGCAATGGAGGCTGCGCTTCGTGTCCCGGCGAATGTATATTGTGCTGTCTCGGTCAGGTATGGCGTTTCAGTTTTGAGGTGCTTCAGAATCGATCGGTCTCTAAATAGGATTCCTCCCGCGGGAACCGTGGACATGCCCATCTTGTGCGGGTCAACGGTCACGGATTTAACTCCTTCAAGTCGGAAATCAAACTCCAAGGCATCTCTTTCGTCAGGTTTCAAAAAAGGAATCACTAGCCCGCCGAGGGCGGCGTCAACGTGAAGATGGATTCCATGTGTCAACGCGATTTCAGAAAGTCTGCCGATAGGGTCGACTGCACCTAGCTCTGCCGTTCCCGCTGTGCCAACGATGGCTACCGTTCGGTCTGTTATGCAACGCTCAACCAACTCGGGAACAACTCTGTAAGTATTATCCAATTTTGCCCAAACAGGTTTCAAGTTGAGTAGGTGGCATATCTTGTCGAATGAGAAATGAGCGGATTCTGGAAGGACAACTTCAGGATTACTAACGTCAAGCCAGTTTCTAGCCGCTAAAAGCGCAAGTAGGTTGGCTTCTGTTCCGCCCGAAACGATGAACCCGACGCCACTTTTGATGTTCAGAAGGTCTGCCAGCTTGCGGACAACATCCTGTTCCAGCTTGCGGCTTCCAGGAAACAACCCGGAGTCACCTAAGGTTCGAGCACAAGAACATCTGATGGGCGATTTTCGCGATGGGATGAGGGTTTGTGCACATTGAACACAGGATTTTGCCGTCCTCGTATTTGGCATCTTTTCCGAAGAATCAGGCGCAGTTCTGCCAATATTTCCTTCCTGTTTCGTCCCCTGCTTTCCATCGTCGTTTACCCTTCGGTGACAATCGTAGTCTGCTTTTCAACGCTCCTAATGATGTAAGCGAGTTCGCGCTACGGTTTCTCGGGTAATTCGCCCATTTACCCTGTCGCCGCCCGTGCACGCCGCACCCCTCAACCCGATAATATCCGCCTCCAACTCGCGGACCAATTGGATTTGCTCTTTCTTCAAAGAACCCGCTAAGGCAGTGAGCAAACCTCTGCCATGCGCCTCGCGAACTATCTGTGTGAGCTGATGATTCGTCAAGAACGTGAAAAGGTTCTTGCCGTCTTTCACCGAAGTGTCAACCATTGCCACATCAGCGTTTGCCTTGTCTGCTATCTCGGGAACGAGCAACGGGTTTACTGAATTTATCCTCGCAGCATCAGCGTACACCGTGGCTGCAACCTTGATCGATGAATCATAATCCTTCGCCGCCCTAACTGCGTTCCGCAACAGGAAAACGGCGTCCTCCATCGTTTTCACTCCGCCGAGTCCGACCTTGATGTAATTCACGCCCGTAACAGCGGCGCCGAGGACAGCCAATGACACTGATCCAGGCAGATTCGGCAGGTCGCCGATTGTGCAGCTAACTTCAACGTTATCTGGAGCGATTTCCCTGATGCGCCTTATTGTCCATGGAAAACTCGCGCCCAGCGCGCCTTCCCTCGGATTCTTAACATCAATTATGTCGGCTCCGCCCGCAATAGCTTCTAGCGCTTCCTTTTCGTCGGAAGGGCTTATCAGCAGCTTCAAAACGAACCCCTCGGCTGAGCCCAATTTGATGTGGTCTTCGGTGAAATCATGATGCAGTCACATTGAAGCGGAAGCCTTAAGGCTTTAAACGTTTTGCACCCAATCAAGAGGAAGGGGGCTAAAACTTTTAACCATGTTTACCTGTCACCTTCCTTAGGAGAAAAACGGTTGAAGATTGTTCCAGTCATCGATATCTTAGACGGCGTGACAGTCCACGCAGTGAGGGGAAAGCGAAAAGACTACAAACCGCTTAAAAGCGTGCTTTGCAAATCGGCTGATCCGTTGGATGTTGCTACTGCTTTTCAGAAGCTCGGGTTTAAAGAGGTCTACGTGGCTGATTTAAACGCTATAACTGGCAGTTGCGACAACTTCTCGGTCTTGGAACGTATTGCACAGTCAACTGGATTGCAGCTCATGGTAGATGCAGGCGTGAACGACATAAAGAAAGCAAAAGAACTAATTCAGAGCAGCGCCTCAAAAGTAATCATAGGCACAGAAACACTCACATCGATCGGTTTCGTCGACGAAGCTATACAGGCTCTCGGAACACAACGAGTCATCCTCAGCCTCGACATGAAAAGCCGGACATCTTCTCAGCAAACTCGACCCGCGAGAATTCTTCGACCCGATTGCTGTTCTGGGCGTGTTCCAGAGAATGGGGCTAACTCAGGCGATTCTGTTGGATTTAGCAAGGGTCGGCAGCCAGGAAGGAGCCGACATAGTCTATTTTGAAGAAAGTTCTAGAAGCGGTCAACTTGGAAGTGTTCGTGGGCGGCGGAGTCCGAGACATCGGTGACTTGGTTAAACTGAAAGAGCTGGGGGTTTCCGGCGTGCTGCTGGCTACAGCCCTGCATTCGGGAAAAATCAAAATGGAAGACCTGAGGCGTGCCGAGTTGAGCCTCGAGTAGCTACAGTGCAGTCGCCAAACATACTATGCCACCAAGTTGATTGAGTCGTTTACCCGCAGGCGACTCCGCATCAACTATTCGTGTCCTAATCTTCTTGTTGGCAGCTACTTGGATAAGCCTGTTTAGCCTGCCCTTCTGCCGACTGTTCGCCAAGTACTTGTCGTTTAAGAGAAGACATTCGGGTTTGAGATTGCCTTTTCGCGAATACAAGATTACGTCTTCTGCCTCATCAAGTGAGTATAAGACCACGTTGGAGCTTTGCGAACTGTTAAGCCGACTTTCCAGCAAATCGAGCAAGCCTAAAGTCTCTTCAGAGGTAGCCTCTTTAACAAGTTCTTGAAAAGTGGGGGTCCTCGTCAACGTTGCCACTTGAGAAAGCGTGGATGCAGAACCCGTTATCTCCATGAAAGTAATCTTGTTTGCACCCTGAGTGAGCCAAGCATGATGTCGGTTGACGTGTTCTGTAAATTCTCGTGTCCAAACGGTTCTCGGAGGGGACACTAAAACTACCGTTCGAACGCCTTCTTTCAGCGTTGGTCTCAATGAGTTTATGATTGCCTCGTGGAAATTGTACGCGGCTTTCGAATTATTCCTGTTCCCATCCAACCGCAGAGTGGTTTCGGGCTTAACAACTCTGCTGAACACCTTCCACACAGCAGCAGATCCGTCTTCCAATCCGACGAGTACTGCGACGGCGTAGCCACGTCTGTACCCGGATTTTGGCGCCAACTCATCCCCCAAACCGCGTGCTCAGCATGATTCTTTACGGTTTACGGGAGCTTATGGCTCTTGCGGATATTCCACGCCTAACGGCGACATCTTTAAGAACATCTGTCAAGAGGTTTCAACCAGAGAATATGAACACATTTACCGATAGACATGACCTAGAGGAAAAAGTGAAGCAGCATAAACGAGTTCTCGTCCTTTTCTGCGCGTCATGGTGCCCTTTCTGCCAAAACTTTTTCGCTACGTTTGACAGGTTGGCTACGAAACAGGGTTTTGAAAAGCTCATGCGGGTTTACATTGATGACGATGATAATCAGTTGTGGGAGGATTACTCGATCGAGGCAGTGCCAACTGTCATTCTGTTTGAACAAGGAAGAGTAACTCGGAGGCTCAACTCTGGACTTGGGTCAGGATTGAGAGAAGAGGCATTCAGCGATTGGCTTAAGGAAAATTAGTTGCTAAGAAAGCAAGTGCTTTGTTCCTTTGCAGTTTTCCTGAGAATTGCCAAAGACTGCCAGGAGTTAGGAAGATTTTTCGGCTATCTTGGTTTTTTCCAGCTTGATGTTCAGCCATGCTCTTCTTCTGACGTTTGCGAATGAAGTTAAACTCGTTACAATCAAAGTGCCTACGAAGATGACGTTGGCAGGAGTTAATTCTGAAGGGTGTTGCGAAAGGTAAATAGTGACCGCTGCGAGAAAGTAGAGAGAAACACATCCCATTAGGAACTGAACCGTGTGTACAATTCTACCATTCTTATGGGCTTTGGCCTTCAGGTAGCACAGTGATTTTTTCAGTCCGCTTGACACGTCCGGAAGGTCATCTATGACAAGTGCTAATCCGCCAATGATGAAGAATCTTCCGAGGTTTATGCTGGGGTCGGTTATGTAACCCGTAAACAGGTTGAGCATTACGGGCGTTGGAACTGAAAGAGCAAGCACTATGATGGATATTCCCATAACGGCGAAGCCATAGACGTAATGATGGAACCAAAGGCGTCCTGTATGGACTTTGCCGATGTTTACACACGGAAAGATGTTGACAATTGCCGCTGGGATCAAAATCCAGAAGACAGAACCGTCAACGATGTATGGAGCATAAGGTTTCCAGAGTGGAAACAAAGTGTAAAAGCCACCCAAGATGCCAACGGCAAAAGTTACAGTTAATAGAGCATTAAACATTAAGGCCAAACTGAATATTTTCCTGCCGTAGACATCGATGAGTCTGCTCATTCTTCTTCTCACTTTAATGTAATGTCGTAAACTCGTAGCCATGGGTTTTAAATGCTACGGTACTTCACGACCATTTTGCTCGGAGAAAAGTAATCCTGCCGAAATATTAGATATTCAGCTTCCTAGTTCGTTGACAAAATCCAAATCTCAAGTTCTTGGTTGTATTGAAGGAGGTTGGTTAGCCTGATCATGTGGTTCGAAGTTTGTTGTGTGGATGTGGATAAGATTTTGGCAATTGGTTTCTTCGAGGAAAAACGGTGTCGAATTTCACGGTGTCATTGGTGGATATAGTCTACCTTAATGTGTTTTTGAGGTTTAAACACACTTTACTTCCTGACTGAAACCGATGGATGCTGGGAAACCCTTATATCGCGTTGGAGCTTGTTAATGAAGCTATCAAGTTTGTAGAGGAAGGCGATTTTTGCTTGGAATTTTGCCCAACATGCGGTTGTTTTCTTGCGCCCGCAAAATCAAAAGTAGGCGAAAGAACTGTGATCGTGTTTGCTTGCTCAAAGTGCGGGTTTACAAAGCAGACGTCAGGGGAGACGAAGCCGTTGAGAACAGGAAGGATTGTCCATCGGAAGAGCAAGCCAGCCGTTACAGTAATCAGTGAAGAGGACCAGAAGATTCAGACGATGCCAACCATCAAAGTTCAGTGCCCGAAATGCGAGAACAACTTGGTTTTCGTTTGGCAGGTGCAGACGCGAGGCGGAGATGAAGCTTCGACACAGTTCATGCGGTGTACGAAATGCGGCCACACGTTTAGGGAGTATACATAGACTTTAGAAAGTGTTAAATTGTATGTATCGCTATAATGGGTCTCTCGGAGCAAAACTCGATGCCGAAGAAAGACAAACCATTAACTAAGAAAGAAAGAGACGAGAAACGGAAGAAGCGCAAAGAAAAGCAAGCAGCCAAGAAAGCTTAAGCGACACCGCTAATCCACTCGAAGTTTCGTTTTCTCTTTTTCTATTATGTGTTACTGTAGTTTCTGACAGATGACCCTTAAGAACGGATTATTAATTCACGATCTTTGTTTATACACTATCTACAAATAGATTCATCAATTAGTTAACCCCGAAGGGTCCTTCGGGTAACTTAAGGTTCTGCATGGTCTTTTTGGCGGTTTAAGAGGTCTCGGAGGTTTTGGACCGGTGAGTCTTCTGTGCAGCCCTCAGGTTGTTTGGGCGTTTTCTCTGTATTTCTTCTCAGCTTGCTTGGCGTGGGTTTCCTTGTCGCTGAATTCGACGGTGTTTTCTATTTTTCGGATTGTTCGACCTATTCGGCGTTCGCCCTTGGTTACCATGTTTTCACTTGTTTTTCATAGTTGTTTTGTGTCTATTAAATCAGCCGTAGTTTGTCAAGGATCTTTAGCGGCTGCGCTGGCGTTGTTGGGACATTTTGAGGCAACAAAACCTAATATAACTCGTTTCCCCACGAGTAGCTCATGTCAAAAAGTAAAGTTAAAGGAAAAGGGGCGAAGGATGATCCTTGGGTGCTGAAAACTCCCCCTGGAGAATCCGAATACACTGCATACAAAGATGAAGCATCAAATCCTCCGGCAATCGTGGTTAACGTGGGGAAGACGGAGCTCCGCTATAACATTCGCAGCCTCGACGACTTACATACGATGTTGAAGAAAAAAGGCGATTGGATGTCGCTGGGCAGCGCTGACGAACAAAAGCCCGCGAAGGAAGACACGATCGAGGCTTGGGCGAGGTCGCCTGATAATCCGGTTGGCGGCTGGTATGGACTGAAAAAGGGATTGCGGGGACGATTTGCAAACTATATTCCGCCAATCATGGAAGCTCTGGGTCTCGCCGAAGTCGAGCATAACCCGAGAAACAACCGAATGCGGGCAAAATAGACGAACGTAACAGCTATTGAAGTACGAGACAAACTCGTTTTGCTTTAAGAGACTATGTGTTACTTCGTGCTTCGATTTTTCTCAGCATTTTTCTTCGCAGAACCAAACGTGCAAGCCTGCGGCTGGGCGTTACTCTATAGACACTCCCATTAGAGCTTCTGTAAAGCTTTCTTCCTTCTTTCTTCAATTTGTTCTTGTGCAAATTGCTCATCTCTTCCAATCGTGGTAACATACGAATCATAAATACTTTAGTGTATGCCCGCGTTGCTGAACTGCCTGATCCGCCAATCGTGATATTGCGATAGACCAGAAAGCTAATTTGATCTACTCTCAGGATAACTGCCTTTGATGATTTGAAGCAGGTATTAAAATCTGTGAACTGCCATTAAGGTGCAATTATGGCGCCTGTGATGATAATTGCACGTGTTTGATCGGGGACTCCAGCTTATAGCTGGTTTCACCGGATGACATAACATGATTGATTTCTGAGGCGCCCAGCACTATCTTCGCTTATAATACGGTGAGAAAGATTTTGGTCGAAGTTGAAAACGGCTGGGCGGTTGACATTGTTTTTGCCATTCCCAAAGCTACCTGAAATAACCGCCTTTCGCTGTTAAAAGATTATTGTGAAAGTTTTTTTGACTAAGCATCACTGATTCCACTCACGATTTCTTGAATGACATCAAAGGCAATAGTTGTTGTTCGCTCTGATTTTTTTGTTGCTGAATAACAACTTCTATTTAGAAGAAGAAAAACAGTGTTTTTACCAGAAATTCGGTGTTTTTCTTCTTTCAGTAAATGTGCAGGTATATACGCGAAATTAATCTGAACAAGACTAAAATTTACCCTATTGCATCCAATTCTTTTAGCAAGTTATTGTATTGATGAGCGTAGTGCATCGATACATAAAACCCGAATACTGTTGAAACAGTGCCTAGTACAATAAAGAAGATTCCGCCGACATACGCCACACTGTTGTTCCCTAGAACACTGATGATAACACCTGCACAAACAAGAACCACGCCCATTTGGAAAATTAACAAGCCGTTCCTCTCGTTCCTGGCTACGTCCAAAATTTTCTCACTTAAACTTCTTGAATTCGCAGGTTCAGACAATATGGAAGACCATTCAAAATTGTCGTGACCAAGAAGAAAAACATTATTCCGCCATGAAAATAGCATGTGGCATATGTCATCGTCTTGTATATGCGGGGCGGGACGGAGTGGCGCTGACCCCAAGTGTGTGTGAGGATCTTTGACCGCGCCCTGCCCCTTGGTTTGGTAAGTCTAAAATTTATAAGCAACTTGCAATGTACAAAAAGACGGCGTTGAACTCTATGGGCGAAAAAACAATACAATCGATACCCGTTATGCCATTCGCGATGATGTTGGCTGTAATCTCTGCCGTAATAGGACTGATAGTGGGAATTATCTACGCGGTAGTGTTTGGAGCAATTTTCGCTGCAATTCCTCCTACTTCTACCAGTAACTTCAATCTCGGATGGTTAGGCGTTATATTTGGTGCAGGCGCAGTAATAGTAGGTCCAATAATGGGCTTCATAGGGGGCTTGATTCAGGGCCTAATAGTTGCAGTTCTTTACAATTTCCTCGCCCCGCGAATAGGCGGAATCAAACTTCGTTTCAAAGAAGAGAGCCAAGTATCGCCCCAGTCATAACATCCCAACTTTTTTCTTTTCGTCTGTACCTGTTACTATTCTTCTTGTTGCCTACGAGTAGCTCTTTTCATTTTTTAGCGCGCGTCTTGAAAAGAAGCGTGTGATGTGCTTTTACTGAAAAAGTTATTAGATAGCAATTGAGATTATTAATCAGCACCTCTTTTGGAGAAAAGGTTTTGGAGCCTAAACGAACTAGAAATTGGGAGCTGTGGGTGGCTACAGTAACGGTTTTCCTGACTGCTTTATTGATGTTTGCCTACTATAGTCGTTGGTTTAGCTTCGCCGGTCGATATGGTCCTTTTCGCTACATTCATTACATTGCATTTGCTGGCACATTCTTTATTGCTTTCGGCGTGATTTTATTTGCTGCATTTAAACGTCGTTTCCCCAACAGGTATAAGATGCTTTTGAAAGTGCATGTGTTTGGTAATCTCTTGTCATTTCTTTTAGTTTCCCTACATTTTGCGGGTCAAGTGGGTCGACCAGCGGATACCTATCCTGAGTTCGGAACAGGTTTAGCTATGTACGTTGGAATGGTTTTGTCAGTTGCAACTGGTTTGGTTCTTAGATTTAAGGTGTTTCGAAGTTTAAGTCCTGTATCAAGTCGCTTTATCCATGCAGGTTTGGCATTCGTTTTCTATACAATTATTGTCGTTCACATTCTTCACGGCTTAAACATAATTTAAGCGCGCAAAGAAAGAGGCTGGTGTTTCAGTTCTAGCTTGCTTTTTGAATAGGTCGGTTTCAGAGTATTTCCATTTTGGAAATATGTTTGCTCATAGAATACGGCTTTATTATGTATTGATATACAATATAATTCAGGTAAGGTGCAGCTTGGTGCAAGAAAAAAACGAAAGCGTGTTTGTGTGTCCGTTGGGGCAAGATAGCCAAAAAAATCTGGCTAATACAATCGAGCAAATCAATTGCGACTTAAAAGCTCTCCCTACAATCACTCAGCAAAACTCCCTTCCCATTCTTGAGAAATCCCTCGAAAATGAAGGCATGCGAGCAGAGCCCAGTGAAGCAAACGATCTTGAATTACTGCTGAAAGATAAGGCAAGTTTAGAAGAGGAATCGCGTCGTTTGGATGTGGAGGAAAAAAGGCTGGATCTGCTAGTGAGAATACATATTGACGAGTTCGCCAAAGAGACAAAGAAAAGGAATAGCGAGAAAAAACATGCAATTATTCAATTACGGGAGCAAATAGGACGATTGGAAGCTCAATTGGGGCTTGAAGAGTCGGTCGAAGAGCCGAAGATGATGAATGATGAGAAGCAAAAAGCAAATGATGACTTGCTAGCGAGAATATGCACATCGGAAACCCAAGTAAAGGAATTTGCTGTTTGTGAACTTTCTGTGGAAAGTATCCCGGAGAAGGTCGATATCTGCCAATATACGCCGTCATCAAAAGCCTCGCAAGAGGAGCTTTTGGATTCTGGCCAGAATGGAATTGCAGTGGAGATAATAGAAGAAATCAAGTAGGGTCTGGCTTACAAGTAATCCAGTCTACAGTTTATACCCTGTAATGCCAGAAGACAAATCCCTTTATGAAATCGCATTGCCATTTTAAAGTTACTAATTTCATGACTTTTGCGGAAGTGGAGATGTGGTTACAATCAAGTCTCTCGAAAACAACCCATCGGTCCCTGGTCCAGAGTATTTCGATTTCGGATGGAATAATGTCACCAACGCATTATAAGTGTTGGATTCAAACACCTGCCTGCGCCCAAACTGCTTCGTCTCCATCACTTGTGTTCTAAGTTTGCCATAACCTTCGAAAAGAATGCAACAAGGCGGCAAAGTGCACGGGGGAGGAAAAAGCCGTATAGGTACCGTCCACCCAGCGAATAAAGTGTTGCCATGCGCTCTCACTTGAAGTTCATGTTTCTTGACGAGTTGAAGGTTCATTGCAGAGGGTGTACCCGTAAAAACCTTCTTTCGATGAGCCAAAACCTTGGAACTATCGCAGATTTGAGCAACCGGCACGTAACTAAATCCATTTCCTGTGTCGAGCCAAGAACTAATCGTTATTTCATCATGTCCCCCAAAGGAAGATGACTTGTCCAGACGAGCGACCTGGATTACCATCCGGGGTAACTTGAAATGATCTGGAGGACGAATGACAGCCATTGCAGAGCAACCATAGAACGCATGGGTGTGTTTTGATAATGTACGTGTAACTGGTGTTTTCTCGGCGTTCGTTATTTTATCTATAACATCTTTCTCTGTCAACTCACCATACTTCAAGCTTGTAACATTCCAATCCTTTCTATATTCACAATTAGGTTCAGCGATTGGAAACTCCGTCTCTTGTTTAGAAGGATTCAAAACAGAGCCAGCTGTTGCGGTTGACGGAACAGGAGAGCTAAGCCAGATATCATCTAGCATCTTCTTGGTTTTTCTCACGTATTCAGTGTCGCTGCTGTAGAAAGTATTCTCAAAGGGTGACAATGGTTCTGGCAATTCCATACCAAGCGAAGGATTCCTAAACTGAAAAAGATGTTTTCCATCAACGACGGCTGTTGTTAGATAACTTGCTGGAACGTGTCTTACTTCAAAGTATCTCGGCATTTCAAGGGCGACTTTCAAGTTTTCGCCAAGTATCGGAGCCATGATTCGGACCTTTAAACCGTTTTTAGCCCAACTCTTCGACATCGAGCTATTCTTTGAAAAAGTAACCAGCCCTTGAGAGGATGTCATCAGCACAATGTCTTCTTTCGCGGCCTCTGCGACCTGTTCGTATGCTTTACGAGCACTTTCTGCGTCTTTAATAACATGCGTTTTGGGGTTTGGTTTACCAGACTCGATTTCAGCGAGCCTCTCTTCTATTTCTGTGGAGTTATTCCACATATCTGTGAATACACGAATGAAGGATTGCACGATGGTCTTGCAGTTCGTCCAAAGGCATACCTCGTCTTTTTTTCCTCTGGGAACTTCATTTTTTGGGGTTATGAAAAGGAGAATTTCTTCCTGATCTCTTATCAGCATTGACGGATTGGATTTCAAGCCAAGGTCAGGAATTTTCCATTTGAAACTATATCCTCCTCGTGGGATTCTTCGGAAGAGTCTTTTCATGAGACCTGTGTCTTTCTCACAAAGGTCAGTTATAAAGCGGACCTGAACACTTGGTTTCAATTGATGGTCCACCACAGCATTGAAAATGCCGAACCTGTTAGCCTGGACCAAACCTGAAGGGGTTGATATGACTGAAAGCTGATCATTTGTTTCTTTGAGTAATTGGAAAATTCTAGAATAGATTTTGTTTTCTCCCTCAATTATCACAAATTTCTCGGCTGATAGTTCAAAGCTTGTTTTGCTGATTTTCTCCCAATCGTCAAGCAGACTGTCTTTCGCATTCTCAATCAGCGAAACCTCATCTCGCCTAGCCCTAATGAACGAATCAAGAACTTTGTCAAAAGGAACAGTTGTAAAACGCGTAGGCGCCTCAAGAGTTTCTTCTAGCAAACTCTTTCGTTGAAGGCTCCTCAGAATTCGGTAGGTTTCTGCTTTGTCTGTGCGTGTTAGCTTGGCAATTTCCGCGCCTTTTAGCGCGCCCTGCTTGGCAAGGAAAATGTACACATTTGCTTCTTTGTCTGTAAGTCCTACGTTTTTGAGAATTTTCCTAACTGGTCCTTCGCTCAATAGCAACATCCCGCAAAGATGGGTGACTGACTTTTGTCACTCCCCACTTTTTAATTGACTTAACGGGCTTAACTGCTTTTCGATGATTAAACCATCATTCGCAACTTGAGCGCCGAGAGTGGGGCGCTGTGATAAGAAGTACCCAAATGAAAAGGAGAAAAAGAAAAATGCAAAAAACGAAAATGTATGCGTTAACAACTTTGCTTACCTTAACTCTCATAATCACGATAATTCCCCTAACCATAACAGCAGTAACGGCAACGGATAGCTGGACTTTAGTCAACGACGCCAGAGACGTTAAAGCCTACCCTGAATTGAAAGAGTACGTTTGGCAAAAGAACGCCAACGCCCCGCCTCACACCATTTACGACAGAATAGGCTTACATCGACTAGTTAAAACAGGCATTATACCAAAAGGAGTCGTATTTATCATTCCTGAACGTTCAGCCAGCGGCGAAGAATACATCTCCAATCCGCCAAGCGATAACCTAACCAAACTCGAAAGCCAATTCCAAACCATATACTGGGCTAACCGAGGTTTCG
The DNA here is from genome assembly GCA_963749465.1 of Candidatus Bathyarchaeota archaeon. Taxonomy (GTDB): domain Archaea; phylum Thermoproteota; class Bathyarchaeia; order Bathyarchaeales; family Bathycorpusculaceae; genus UBA11855. The sequence continues at coordinate 196,503 of CAVVMH010000005.1, forward strand.
ACGTATACGCCATTGAATGCAGATGGCACTTTATACCTAACGAACTGAACGCTAGCCAGCTTCCGTTCATGGCGGAGTGGAGCCGCGACACGTGGATTAGTGACATCAAAGAAGCAATCAGCAAAGCGAAAGAAGTTTCAGGAGCCGAAAAAGTCTTCATAGCTGGCTACAGCGGCGGCTGCTCTCAAGCTATGCAATACGCTTCGAAATACTGGAAAGAAGACGTTCTCGGCATTATCTTGCTGTCACCATGGAGCGACTACGGCTTGCCCGTTGTTGTTGCGAAACGCGGAAACGAAACAAACACCTACAACCTCACAAAAGCGCTAAGTAACATGACTGCCGCAGGCAACTGGTCTAGGCAAAATTTGTCTGTAGATGCGATGCTTCGATTTTCATATGCCCTCGAAAACCCAGGCGCAACAACACTGTATCAAGGAGCACCCTTTAACCCAGCAATCAATCCAAAGACCAACAAGACGTGGGCGAACATAACAGAGTATTATGGATATCAATTCGACGGAAAGGCCATGAACTATTCGGGAGGCATGGGAAACCTAACACTGCTGGCTTATCACTATTCATACAGACCAGTTGGTGAAAGGTGGGTTCCTCAGAGATTCTACCTTGAAGACGATGCAATGATGGACTGGGTCAACTGTCCATACTTGTCATATGATTTCGACGACCACTACAAAGAGATCAACGTGCCCATACTCGCTTTCATTGCAGGCACCAGTCAAAATCCCACTGGCACTTTCCGCTTCGTAAACGGCATCGGAAGCACCGACTTCACTGGAGTAATGCTGAAAAACTACTGCCACTATGACGTCTTCTTCGGAACCTACTCTGCAAGAGACGTAAGCCAACCAGCATTGAATTGGATGAATGGTCAGTTGACGGGTCTCAAAGCCTCAGCTTTCTGCAACGTCACCCTGGTTGGCGGCGGAACATGGTGGTTCTTCACCCACTCAAACGGCGGCGTCGGAACACACACCTACCAATGGTACGAAGGCACAACGCAGCTACAGGGACAAACATCCATGGTGCTGCCCGCAACCAAAAACACACCAGGCATCTACACTTACTACTGCAAGATCACCGACTCAGAAGGCACAACAACCAATAGCAACAACGTAACACTAACCGTCCTCAGTTAATCATAGCCACAAACCACAAAACCAGCCAAAAGGGAACACTCACACATCCCCCTTTTCTTATCAACCAATAATCAATCAAAAAACACTTTAACGGATGAAGATAACTTGAGGCAAGAACAAGTGCTCAAGGCACTAATGAAACTTGGACTATCTCAGACAGATGCCGAGGTTTACATTCACCTCGCAACCAAAGGTCCGCAAGAAGCGGGGCCTATAGCGGAATCTCTAAAACTACAATCGGACCTACTTTATAGTACCCTCGAAAAATTGAAACAAAAAGGAGTTGTAACCCCCACGTTTCAGCAATATTATTTGTTCTCTGCTCTTCCCTTCTACAAAGCCTTGGACATTCTAGTAAGAGCGCACGTGAAAGAAACACGTGAGATAGAGAAAAGCAAGAATGAGATTCTCTCAAATTGGAAGGCAATGATTGACGACGGAAAAAACTAGCCAGCCAAGTTTAAACTAAATCCGAGAAACATCTACAATAACAGGTTTGATTGGCAATTTTCACTCATAGCTTACTGGGGTCCCTAACGAAGATTAGGACAATCATCGAAGCAATTACGTTTAAGGACCCGAAGAGTATTCCCACCAAAACAAAGCCGTAGGCTCCTAACACCAACCCACCCAAAGCAGCTCCTATTGATGCCCCGGCATAGGCAAATACGATCGCGAGAGACATCATCGTGCCACGAGATTTTTGGACTTGTTCGAGATTCAAGCAGTGGCCAGAAGATACGGCTATTCCGCCCACGAACATAAATAGGCAGGTTATTGCGAAAGCGAACCAAAAATCTGGCATAAAGCTAATGGCTGCAACTAGTATTCCTCTTAAAATCCAAGATGTGACTACCAGCGGTTTTCTTCCAATCGAGTCAGTTATTCTGCCCCCAACAAGCGTCCCCATTGCATGGAGGACTATCGTCACCAATGATATTATGCCAACTAACTGAACCTCAATGTGAAATTGTTTTATCCAGAACGTGGCGGCAAAGAACGCCCACATGGCAGCTATGCCCATGAGTGTGTAACCCGATAGACAGGCAACAGCGGACTTGTTAACTAACACCTCTTTGAAACTACCCCGAAAAGTGGCTTTCCCGTCTGAAGAACGGTTGAGACCTTGTTGGGACGGAATTGACATGTAGGCCAAGCCTAAGGCTATCAATGAAATTGGCAGTACATACCAGAGCAAATATGATCGCCAACCTCCAGCAACTGCAATGTATCCGGCAACTACAAAGCCAATAGCTGAAGAAAATATGCCTGTCGAGGTAACGATTCCAACTGATTTAGCTCGTCGGTCCAACGGCAGAGACTCACCGATTAACGTGAACGCCATGACGCTGACAATTATTGTTCCAGCACCGTCGAGGGGATAAAAAATCCCCATAATTAACAAGCTTGGGGCTAGTGAGCAGCCAACGGTACCCACAACAATGAACAGAATGCCAAGAAGCAGCAGTTTCTTGTGATTTACTTTTACGCTTAAGAAACCGTTTAACACTCCAAAGATCACAGCAGCAATACTTGAGAAAGTAACAACTTGGCTAACAACGGCGATTGACTGGAAACTTGAGTTACCCAGGAAAGTATTGGATAAGTCGACCAAGAATAGGCTTGTGAGCACATCAAGCATGCTTGTTCCGAAAACCGCTATAGCCAAAGCAAAAACGAAACGCGGTCCAAGCCGATGGTCGGGGAACAACTGAGCATTCATGAAGCGAAGATATTAAAGAGCAATTGCTAAAAGATTTTTTGGTTTTTGACTTGAATCCTTTTTAGGGACTCGACACTACGGAAGTAGCTATGCTGAAATCCTTAAAGTTGATTGGCACCATTTCAAGAGCGGAGTTCTTGCTGCCAAACTTAGGATCGCTCATAATGGGACTTGCTTGGGGAGTAAACCCTTCTACAAGCATAGGCGATTTGGTGATCTTGGTAATACTATCGTTTGCAATAATTAATATGAGCTCGGCCATTGGTGCACAGGCAAATACCTGGTCTGACCGCGATTTAGACTATAAAGATGAACGCAAAAAGAAGCTTGTTCAAGCGATGAATGCTTTCGGGGTCAATCGACTAAAGAAACTCTTGATCATCGAATTTTCAGTCACCTTTATACTGGTTTTTCTATTCATGATGGTTCAGGAAAAACCTCTTCTCTTAATCTTGTGGGTGGTTGGCATCAGTCTAGGCTGCGCCTATTCTCTTTTGCCAATAAGATTAAAATCCAGAAGCTGGCTCGCTCCTGTTTCTTTGATTCTCGTGCTCGCTGTCTTCCCAGTATTATTCGCTTACTTTACGTTCACCAATGAGGTTAGCGGCTTCTTCCTCCTATCGCTTGCAGGACTCGCCCTAACAGTCTACGGCGTAATAATCCCCACCGAAATCCGAGACTACTTCGGAGACAGAGTAATGGGCATCAAGACATTTACGGTGCACCTAGGTCTTGTCAAAGCCTCAATTCTTGCCATCACTCTTTTGGCTATGGGTGCAACGCTCACGACAATCGCGTTTCTTCTGCAATTCATTTATGCCGCGAACCTTTTTCTGGTTGTTTTCCCTGCTGCGATACCGATTGCTGCATTCGTTGTATTGAGACAGTTCAAGAAGCTCCACTCTCTTTCCAAAGAATATGATGAATCGAAAAACAAAGTGATTCAGGTGGAGATTGTGAATTTGTCCTCCCAAAACCCTAAGTGGATAATGATTGTTACTCAGACCTACAGCATCTTATCTATTGTGTTGTTAGTGAGCAAGTTTTTGCTGTGAGCGCCATGCGCTGCTGTTTAAATCTCAAGGGGACATAATCGTAGAGATGAACGCATTGAACAAAGAGAAGCCCCGATACGGGTTTCTTAGCGACGTTTATGGCTACAAGAGAACCATTGAAGTGCGGGGCAGAACTGCCTGAAATAGAATTGCAACAGCCAAAAGCGGTCACCAAAAACGTTCCCGCCACCGCAAACTCAAGCCAACTAGCTCTGTGATTGCACAACCTGTCAGCATCGCACAGTCCAAGTTGTTGGAATGTTGCTGCAGACGAATATTTTGATCCCTACAAAAATAAGAATAAGTGGAGCAATCTAAACCTTCTGAAATACTAGTGCTCTCCCTTTCTCTTCAACTATCCGAATGAGGCCGCTCTTTCTGAGACAATAAGTGATTTGCCGTGCAGTCCTCACTGGAATATTAGATGATCTCGCTAACTCGATATTCGTGAAAGCTTCGCTCAGGCTATCAGGCAATAGTTTGAGGTAATCAGCCTTGTCTCGAAATATAGCTCGACCGTTCACGCGCAAAAGTTTCCTTTCTATGACGCTGACACCTCTTCTTCTCCAACTTCCTCGCCCATCAGCGCACCTCACCTCTTCTTCATCGATGAATAGGACTTCCATTGAGAAGTTCTCTTCTCCAATCATATTAGGAATCATTACCAGCTCACGAAAAACATCAGTCAACCTTCCCTTTCTTGTGGATTTCCGCTTTCTAAGGACAAGGCGCTCTTTGGATACGTAAGTTATCCATGTCCTCTCTGGCAAAGGATACACTAATCGCACTTGATTTTTTTCAGTAAGCACTTGAAGCTTTTTCTTTAGAGCTAAAAAATTCCTGGTCTGAACTTCGATCACCAAGTCGCCTCTCAAAATGTCGACAACATAATTGCCTAGTTTAACCTCAAACTGGTCGCCGGGAAGAGAGCATATGGACTTGACTTCTGAGTGAAGAGAATACTCGTTCATTAGTTTCAAGAGCACAGCGGGCAGCTAATAAGCCTTACTTCTAACAGTCCTAAAGCCCATTTTGTCATCATTACAAGGCGCACTAATCCAATTTTCTTTTTTCTGAGAAAGAGGTTGCGGCAGTTGCGTTCCAAAATCTGGAAGGCAAATTCGACTATGGTAGCTTCAGATCGAAGGATGAATCGGTTATTAACTGGGCGAAGTCCTTGTTCTCGTACTATTGGGATAAAGCTAGAAGATAGACTTAGCTTTTTGATTTTCCCTACGCTGTGGCGTTCTGGTTCAGGATTTGACTTATCTGAACAGCGGCATTTTGTGCCCCATTAACCGGGATGGTAGCAAAGTCAACCTCTTTAATTATATTCGATACTATCTTCTCGGCGAGCTTTTCCGGCGTGGTACTCGAAAAATCCATCCTAATCCCAGCTCTATGTCTGCTGCATCTATTTGCTACGGCAACTTCTTGTTCGAAATGATGTTCAAGTGGAAAATACAAGAAAGGTCTTCGAAGAGCAGTCAACTCAAGAGTTACCGTTCCTCCTCCTGAAACTATACATAAATCTGCAGCACCCATATGCTTGTAAAGATTGGGCAGATACCCTGCAACCTTCACTCCTTCTGGTGCCTTGATAGACTCTGGCGGCACACGTGGTCCGCAAACTAAAATCATTTGCAGATTTGGAATGGTTTTTTTAGCAATTGGATAGGCTGCTGTGCATAGATCGAGCAGGTCTTTCCCAGCTGCTGTACCGCCGATAGAACACAAAACCAGTGGCTCGTCTCCATATCCCAGGAGACGGCGTGCCTTGGTCTTGTTTTTGTAGTCTTCGATGTCTTCGGGGAGAACGTAGCCTACAAAATTGATCAGCTTCTTTGCGAGTTTGCGGCGGTTTGGCAGCATCAATCCGAAGTTCTTGTCAGGGATGTCTTCCAGTTCTCCAATGAAGAGGCTTCGATCTGCGAGAGGAGGATTACTGCCCAAAAACTTGAGCCAAAGCCGGTTGGTTAAGTATGCCGCAATGTGATCAACAGGATTCCAAGTAGTAGCGTCTAATCCCAAGAAATCGTAAATAACAGCAAAAGGGCATTTCTTCAAGCTCGGGTTACTGTGCATCGCAATCATAATATCATAGGGTTCATCACCTATCCACAGGTCAAACGTGTATTTTTTGGAAATACCTTCATAGACTGTTGCATTTTGGGACCAGTCTTTCCGCATATTCATGACCCATTTAACTAGGTTTGCTTTGTATCCTGCGGCCAGTCCTTCCAATTTGGAGCTAGACGAGGACAACAAACCGGCTTCTGGAAGAAGGATTTCCCCAGCTTTCTCAAGTATATCCGATGCGGGGGGCTCAGCCATCCAAGATATTTCAACATCATGGAGCATTCTCAAGTTGTTGGCAATTTCCAAGTCTCTTCCGACGTGTCCCAAACCAATCGAGCCGCTAACAAAGAGAATTTTCTTCATTTACCACACACAACTTGCGCTTTGCTTTGCGCTGGATTTGGCTACCTTAACTATTTCTCTGCGTTTCTTGTATATAATTTGTCTTCTGGGAAGTGCGCCCAGAAAAGAATAGCGTCGAAAAAGGCGTTAAACTAATGTTAGAAAATGCGGAAACGCTTTAACCTTAGAAAGAGAAAGACAGTCTTAGTGGTGGCAGAAAGGAGAGTTGGTTATGAGTGATTTGAGGATAAAGCTTGCAGCGTTTTGGTTCTTCATCGTAGGCGCTATGTTGGCGAACACGCTTTTGTATTTCGTTGTGCCCGGCGTGATTGATGAATTGAGGGCTGGTGAAATAGTGGGTATGCAGGCGGGAGCCGAATTGATTTTGGGTATGGCAATTGCATATTACTGGCTTCCGTTAGCTATGACTTTACTTTCTCTGACTCTGAAGGACAATCTAAATCGCTGGGCAAATATCATCTTAGGCGTATTCTACGCTGTATTCATTCTCTTTGAGTTGACCATGAATGTCACTACAGTTGCATATCCCTATGCTGTATTGATGGATGTTTCAGTATTTGCCGTTGCAGCCTTAATTGCGTGGACAGCATGGAAGTGGAGATGAGCCGTTAATTAAGTGCGTACGAGTTTCTTAGGTAGGCCTTTGAATACCATTCAATTAGACGACGCCGAGCGTTCTGTCGAGTTAGAGAACAAGAAGCTAGCTAGATATTGCATCTTTTTCCGTTATAAACCCTTATATTTCCAGGCTGCCTCTAGAGTAGTGCGGGGTTTAAAATATGACAAGAGAAAAACCGCATATAGGGCATGAAAATCATCTTTGCGCAATGGTTGAGGACAAAGGTTTGACGAAAGAGATGAAGCCTCTAGTAAAGAACGCAAAATATGTCTGCATGTGCTGCGGACGCGTTGCAGCCAATAAAGCAAATATTTGCAGTCCCGAATCTCTTTAGGCATTTATCCTTCTGGAATAGGCGCGCAGTTCGCGCGCTTCTTTTTTCTCATCAGTTGAACTCTTTGTTAACAAGAAAATAGAATTTGGAACTCTGTCAAACGAAAAGAGACGAAAGTAAGATTTGCGGGATAAGGAAGGATCAATTAACCAGTAGGAAAGTCGGTGTCCGTGGAATGAGGATCGAACTTAAGGCTGCGCCAATCGCGAATGAAGTTTGTTAAACTGATTCTCTGTAATGAAGCCCCATTTCAAGACTTGTTTATCAACTCTTTTCTCCAAACGTCTCATTGTGCCAGCGTTTCCACCATTTTTCACCCAGCTTCTGTAGTAGTCCTCTAGGTAAACGTGAGCGAATTCATGAGCTACTGCGTACTTTTTTTGAAATTGTGAGCATTTTTCAAGTTTTTCTTCCAACAGAAGCACAGTATGCTGTTCATGGTCGGCTCGCGGTGTCGCTATGGTGGTAGCATAGACATTTGGTGGAATCAGGACGACCCTTTCGATTGTCTTCATAATCCTCTGCAGGTCTTTAGTCGGAATTCGGAGAAGTGTTGTTTTGACCAATCCTTCATACTCTTTAATACTCGAATTAGCGAGAATGGCATTAACCAAGGAAAGCCGTTCTTCAATTGCTCGTTGGAGTCTACCGTCTACTCTCTTTTCACTTTTATCTTTGGTAGATGATTGCCTTTTTTTCAAGTCTTATACCTTGCCATATTCTTATTGGCATTTTTTCTTGGTCTGCCAGTTCCAGTGTTTTTGAAAGCTAACTAGCTTATGCAAACACTTTCGAATTGCTTATACCATTAAGCTTGTAATCAATTAATAATTTCTGTGCTATCTAGCTTCTGGAATGGTCTGAGCGACTTCTAACTTTTGGACAGCTCAAGATTACAATCTTGCGGGACGCTAAATATCGTCGTCTGGAACGTGAGAGGCGGAGCGCAAGCGAAAGCAACAACCGAGGTTAATCTTTGGTGGCTGTTCTGAGGGTGGTTTCTGTGTGCCTAAGGCTGGTGTGTTTGTCGTAACCCAACAAGACAGGTGACGTCACCCACAATATCTTCCCTTTTTTCAATATTCTTGGAGGCATGTTTACGGAGCAAGACTTAGACTTTTACAATTGAGCCTTTCAAACCGCGCAAGCAGGAACCACGAGCCGATAAAGGAAAACACCATAATTACCCGAAGGCCCGAAGAAAATGGCAATAGTCAAAATGTCTCCAAAATAGGATTCGATTTGCAGCTTCCAAGAAGTGAACGCTACGTCTTGCTGGCGATAGGGTATTCAGGCTCCTCGGAAACCTATCTGGTTTAGATTGACTCACCCTTTGTGCAGTTTAATGAGGCGGATAGTTCGTCGCAATATGATCCCTGTAGAGGATTCCATCAGTTCCAGGTCCGGAGTATTTCGACGAAGGGTGAATAAAGGTCACGAATGCATCGAAGTAGTTTGTCTCAACCATGTGCCTGAAACCCGATGGCGCGAGGATTGTGTAAGCTCTGGTTTTAACGGAGCCGTATCCTTCAATTAATATGCATGCGGGGGGCAGGATGTACTTCGAAGGACAAAGTTGTATTGGCACAGTCCATCCTGCGAACAAAGTGTTGCCGTGTACGCTAATTTCGATCTCATTTTTCTCTACGCGCTGGATATTTTTCCCCGCCGGAGAACCTTCATAAGTCCTCCTTATAAGTTCGTAAGCGTTGAGAGGCTCTCCCGCAACAGCCACCGGGACGTAGGCATGTCCCTTTGGCGTTTCGAGCCACAGAAAGACTACCATATAGTCGCCTGGTCCAAATGAAGATTGTTTGTCCACATGTACGGCTTCAATCATCATGTCAGGCAGGTTAAAGCGGTCGGGCGGATGAATGACAGCTAATCCCATGCTGGCGTACCTCCTTGAGACGTCCTTAGCAGGATTCTTGGTAATGATTCTCTGGGCGTTAATGATTTTGTTCAGAAGGTCTTTCTCCGTTATTGCTCCTGGAGGCTTTACGTCGACAACTGTGATGTTGCCGTGGAATTTGTTCAACTGGTCATTAGCAGGAATGGGAAAAACAGCTGGCCCGTTAGGTCCGACTATCGATTCCAATGTGACGGTTGATGGAGCCTGAGAGGTTTCCCAAAGATCATTCAACGCAGTCTTTATCATCTCAACATGAAGCCGATCTACACTGTATAAAATTTCACCAAAACACTGTGTTGGGTCGGGATTTTCCTGATCTTGCGAAGCCCTAAACTGGAAGAGTTTTTCCGCGTCGATAATTGTCGTTGGTAGATAGTTTATGGGAACATGCCTGACCATGCAGAATTTTGAAAGCTGTTTTGCAGCCTCCAAATTCTCTTTCACCACTGGCGCCATGATTTTGATGGAGACTCCTCTAGCGGCGCATTCCTCAAAAGCTAATGGTTTTTGCCCCCAAAACTCGGTGAGCCCCTCAGGAGAGGTTAACATCAGGATTTCTTTTTTAGCCGAATTTACAGTTCGCTCGTATTTCTTTTTGGCCGTTTCTGCATCCATGACAGATTGCTTTTTTCGCATTGTCCTATCAGTTTCTATTTCTTTCGAGTTGTGCCACAAATCTTCAAATACAGCCAAGAATGATTGCACAAGCGTCTTGCAGTTCGTCCAAAGGCAAACGTCGTCTTTACCGTTCGCAGGTGAAGCATAGCTGGGCGTGATGAAAACAAGAATCTCGTCCTCGTCTCTTATCACCATCTGAGTCGAAACCTTCAACTCCAAATTGGGATTTCTTCCCTTGAAATTAACGTTGGCTTTGGTTGCTCTTTTGAGAAGAGCCTTCACCGCCTTAGCGTTTTGACTTGACAGTTCGGTTAGAAAGCGGAATTGAATTTTGGATTTCAAGGGATGCTCAGATACAGCTTGAAAAACACCGAATTGCTCAGCTCGTGACAACCCCGCAGCAGTAGTTACTGCGGATAGCTGGTTTTTTGTTTCTTTTACCATCTGGGAAATCTTGGCATAGATCTTGTGGTTACCTTCAACTACCAAAAACTTTTCTAGAGAAGGCTCGATTACAGGTTGGATGCGGATGTTTTTCCAATATGTGAGTACCTCGTTTCTAGTCTTCTCTATCAACGCAGCTTCATCGTGTTTAGCCTTGATGCGTTGGTCTATGATGGTTTCAATCGAAACAGCTGCAAAACGAGTGGGCGACTCCAGAGTCGACTCAACTAAACCCTTGCTCTGCAAAATCTTTAGAACTCGGTAAATTTGCGCTGTATGCTTCTTCAAGCCCTTAGCAATTTCCCCACACTTAAGAACCTCGTGCTTTGCGAGGAAAAGATACATTTCAACCTCTCTCTCTGTTAGTCCAAAACTGCTAAGGACCCCTTCTATAGTTCCTTCGCCCAAACGCCTTGCCCTCCTGCACAGAGTGCGCAACAACTTTTGTTGCTAGTCCATACTTAAAAGTAAACGAGCTAAACTACCTTTCGGCGAATGAAGAGAGAAAGGGGAGGTGAAAAAAAATGAATAAGACGGTTTTGATTATAGTTGTGGCCCTGATGGCTTCAGCTATGATAGCAACTCCAGTTTTGGCTATTGGACCTGAAAACGCAACAGGGCAAAATCCAAATCTTGTAATGAGGGGCTATGGACCTAGCCTTAGAACCCCAGGTGGAATGACCATTGAATGGATACTAGCTGCTCCAATTCCACAGCAAAATATGTTTATGAGTGCAGCCAACTTCAAAATCAAAACTGCTTTCGTTGTGACTGACACTTCACAGGTGGATGGAATGGAGAACAAGTGGCTTTACTTTGATCAAGATATCTTGGCACAAATGCTGGTGATATGGCATATTCCACCGCAGGCAATACCATTTATTCTACAACAGTTCCCTCAAGGGATGTACTTTAGGTGGGTTGAAGTGGGACAGTAGAAAAGAATTGAAACTATCCCCTACACCTTTCGACTTTTTCTTTTTTTAGAAACTGCAAAAGACTATAGAACTTTCTTCCATCTATTTTTTGAGCAACCTATCTGTATTAGCTTACTGGATTTGAACTAACAAATAGAACGCCACAGTGTTTGCGGCGAAATTAAAATTTAATCCCTAAACCCAACACACTAATTCCTTTTCTCCAACTAACCCCTCTTTGTAAAAAACACGCAAGCGGGTACAGCATAGAAGACTGCTTCACAAGGTGTTCAGCAAAGTGCAACAACTTTTGTTGCTAGTTCATACTTAAAAAAGAAACAAACTAAACTACTTTTCGGCAAGTAAAGCGAGAAGGGGGAGGTGAAAAGATGAAAAAGAATGATGGTCTTAGTTCCTTTGCTGGCTTTGTTGATGTTGTTCGCAGTAGTTGCGCCCGTACTGGCTGAACCAGCACAAAAATTTCCAGTTATTTTAACAACTCAAGGTCAAACTATTGCTCCACCTGAGAGGGTTTGGACAACGGACGGCGGCATACTTCATTCTTTTGGAGGAGTAAGGGGAGGACCTGTTTACCTTACAATAGGTACGAACCCCGCCATTGAAGGCACCTACATCGAGACTGGCGACCAAATAACTAACACAAAGACGGGAGAAACGATAGTGCATTTAAGCAAAATGCTCTGCACTTTTCCGGGGGGCTCTTTTGAAGGCACAAAAACAATGAACTCCCTGTCAGAGAGGATAAATGGCGTCCTTGTAACAATTGAGCAGGAGCAACATGCTGTACTCCAAGGCTCTGGCATTTACGAAGGGCAAACACTGAAGATAGCGTATGATTGGGTTTTGACAAACCCTCCTGTTCCAAAGATTTATGAGGGCATTCTGATCGTACATTAGGCTGAGAACATGAGGCGTTCCTCTGAATGCGCGCTCGACCGATTGACTCATGTGGCGGGATACTGATTGAAAGGGTTAATGCAACGATGCAGCTTCGTTAAGAAGAAAAGAAGTTGCTGCGCAAGCTATTTTCTCTTTTCTTTTCAGTCAGCTGGGTTAAGGTGATTGGTGGATTGACTCAGGAATGGATGCTTAAGACTTTGGAAAACCTCGGGTTCGGGCGACAGGACGCCGAGGTCTACGTGTACCTCGCCCTAAACGGACCAAAGAAAGCCAAAGACATAGCTGCCGCTCTAAAAACATACGAACGCCAAGTTTATCGAAGCCTAAAAGAACTCCAGAGCAAAGAAATCGTAAACACCACTCCTGAGCTTCCCACCAATTTTTTCGTGATTTCCCTTGACAAACTCTTAGATTTGCTAGCAAAAACCAGTTTAGAAGAAGCGCGAAGGATAGAGCAAGAGAAAGACCGTATTCTTAGGCTCTGGAGATGCAGCGTCAAACGCAATTCTCCGGGTTAGCTATCGCTTTTGTTCGAGATACAAACCGTATGATTAATGTACTATTGAAGTGAATCCTGTGCTGACCAGCCAGAGATCGGCGGGTTGGTACCGGGTTACGGTGGCTCTATCTTGGTGCCGATTTTAAGGCTCTTGCCAATTATGTTTGAAATTAAATAGCCGAGGGGAATTACATAGAGGGGCTGGGTTATGTTGAATAATGCTATCAGCGGAGTGGTTGCTATTATGGCAGACTCAGACAAAGCGCCCATAACGGGGGATCGAAGCAGAGCATAGTTAAACACAGCCACGACTAGTGTCCGAAACACAATTCCAAGCGCCGTGTAAGACAAAACTGCCCTCCTTTCGGAAAGCGGCTTTTGCTTCTTAACTCTGCGGGTGATGAGTCTGTGGGCTAAGTAAATTCCAGTTAACATGCTTAGAGAAGCCACTGTGCCAGCTACAATTATGTAGCTTGGGGAAAACAAGAGCCTAACGGCAGCCTGTATCAGGGATATTGCAATGCCGGATGCGGGACTGATTAGCAGGAAGGCTGCAACTATTGGTATTTCCCAAACCTGGTACGAAATTAGAGGAAAGTATGGTGCCGGCACTGCGATTCCTGAGAAAATAGGATTCAGTGCTACCGTCAAGGCTGAGAAGATCGCAGTTAATGCAATTGTTTTGGTATTCAATTTTCAAGTCGTTTTACTTTTCGCGGTTAAAGTATTTAATTGTGCCTCTCTGCTGAGAGAAACCAAAAAAGGGATTCGCGGGAGATGTCGCCATGTTCGGATTATCAGCGAGTCTTCTAAAGAAGTTATCAAGTCCCCAGACAGGGAAGTGCTTATCCTGTTTCTCTTTGTTAGTAGCCACTTCACCTACCTACCTATATGTTGATTTGCTTATTTTCCTCTAAATGCTTTTGGATCATTTTGGCATCCCCCGCACCCCTTATTATTGATAATCTGACTAGAATACGAATGATTCAATAAAAGTGGATCGCGGGAATGTCGCTCACTGAGGGCTTGGTTCAAATCCCAGCGGCCAGCACGCGTCGCAGACCCTATTTAGTTTATAACACAAGGCATGAAACGAATTTAGCCTTGAACCACACTGAATCAAATTTAGTGTTAAAGGACAAAAAGCAGTATCTCACTCGGGATTTGAAAACCAAGCAAGCCTACAGTAAGAACTAAACCTTGTTTGAATACTTCAAAGAAAAAATACATACGCACAACAGCGAAAAAGCAGAGCCACCATCTCTGCCTCCCGAAGTCGTGGCAAAACTGCAGAGTCAAGGCGTAGACCCTGAAACCGTCACCATGAAGCAGCTGTTTCCTGAAACGCTGGATGAAGGTGGAAACAACCTCTCTCTGATGTCGAGTGCCGAATCGGAAATCATGATAACATTGCAGTTTTCAGTGTTTGACGTATTTGTGTAGGCTATGCAGAGGTTTCTTTTGTATCCGTCCGAGGTTTTTAGTGTGGATATGAATAGTTTTACCGCTTCTGGTTCTGATAGGCTTGTGTGTGCGCTTGGGTATGTAAGTGCTTTTCTGGTGAAGTTGATTGTGTAGTCACTTTTTTGTCTTTTTTCATTTCGACTAATAGGTTTGGGAGTCTTGTGGTATTCGGCAGAATTACCATGGTTTGGGTTTCGGGGGCAACGACCCGAAATTTCACAAATGGTGCAAGGACTTATTTCTTTATTATTGGGAGAAAGCAACGCCTATCGGTTTCAAAAAATAGCCAAAGCAGGCTAGGCTTCCGAGTGAGATCTAGCCCGCTTGAATATGATTGCTAGAGGAAAGATTACAGCGCCAGCAATCGCCCAACCTGAGAGGTAGACCAGTGAAGGCGGATACACTGACGCATAAGAGAACGGTTCACCTAAAGCCACTTGTACTTGTCCGAGCGCAGCCCAGCTGATGTACCCGGCCGCGTACCCGCTGAGGGTGCCCGCGAAAACCAGAAGCAGCCAGCCAGCAAGGCGCGAATAGATGAGCACCGGGTTTTTTTGCGGTTTAGCAGCAGCATCTGAGGGAAGCTGCATTCGCTTCAATCCAATTCCTCCCAGCCAAAAGCCTAAGGAGCATCCGATCAGTGTAGTTGCGAACGTCCACGCCATTACTAGTGTCGGCTGAATATATTGCAGTAGACCGAACAGTTCGAATTGGCGATAAGCAGTATAACCAAGCAAGTAGGCTACAAACAAAAACGATACCAAAGATGCTAACAAAATTTCTCTCAATCTGCCTGCGGCGTACTCTTGTCTGATGATTATTTTCCAGGTCAAAAAGAGCCCAGCTATGGACGACAGGAAGCCGAGTAGGATTTCGTCAAAATACAAAGCTCCTCCATACAATTCGATCGACCCCAGCTGATAAGTGCCAGCGGTTATGAATGCGAAGTTGAGAATGATGAGGATTGACAGGGTTAAGGTGATTGAAACACTTAATCTGCCTACGAAGGCTTTTTGTTTGGCAGGCGCTGTTTCTTTCCGAGTCTCCTTCTTTCGTCTTTTCCAATAAATGACTATCAAGGCGATGATCGCGCAGACAACGACTACAATTATGAGAATGATTGCGAGCCTATAGTCAGTCTGAGCAGTTGTTTCTTCACTGATGTCAGGATTGGGTCTAATAGGCTGCATCAAAGGATAACGGTCAACGTTTGCCGTTGTTATCTGATAAGGAGTATCGCCTATACCATCCGATCCAGTCTCGTTCTGATCAAATCCCTTGTAATAGTCCCTGCCTTCATAAACGTCCCAGTAGTTTCCGCCTGAAGGATAACCGTCGTCCCAAACGTTGGCGATTGATGCGTAGTCGCCTCCTTCTACGTGAATGTAGTTGTTTTCGAAGTCGTTATGGCGGAATGTGTTTCCGCTTTCGTACGGACCCATTTGGATGCCATAGGCGTTTGTACTGTTATGTCCCACGATGTTGTTGCCTACGAAAAGGTTGTTGGCTGCGCCAATTAGTACTCCGACGCGTTTATTGTTGAGTATGTCATTTTCTTGTATTAGGTTGTCAGAGCTTTGAATTCCGATGCCGAGGTCGTTCCTGGCGATCAGGTTTGAAAGGAGTTTATTCCCTGACGCGGCTAAAGTAACGCCTCCTCCAGTGTTGTACATTATTCGGTTGTTTGAGATTGTGCAGTTTGATGATTGAACTAGAACGCCCATGTAATTGTTGAGAATGTGGTTTTGATCTATGTGGGCGCTGTCGCACGACATCACATCTATGCCGATCGCTTCAGAGCCTTCTCTCTTGTGTTTGTCCGTTTATGGTGGTGTTGTGGATTACTACCCCCGAGACGCTTTGGACCTCGATTCCGCTTGCGCAACCCTTGATGATTATGTTGCGTATCTCGATGTTGCTGACGAAGCCAGCGTAGATGGCGAAGCTAGAGGCAATCGGCTCGTTTTCTGGGTTCCAGCCTTCTATCGTGTAGCCGTCGCCGTCGAGAAGTATGCCGCTTCTTTCAATGTATATGCAATAGCCTCGGGGTGGACATTGAATGTCTCCAGTAAGGGTGTAAATCGTGCCATGGACATCTACAGGCGCGTCAGATGGCTCGATGCTTCCATCAGCTTTGATGTAAATTGTCTGGCCTACAAAGTTGGCGGACTTCGCGATTGGGACCTGCACGCTCAGGAATACCGTCGCTATGAGAACGACGCTGAAAAGAATACCTAACGCTTTGACCCTTCTCATATTCTTCCAGTTCTATTCTTCTCGCTCGATTTTTATTATTTGCTATAAACAAGTTCGGTATTTTGGAGTTCGGGAATTGTAGTGATTAGCAGAATGAGTCCTTTCCATTTTCAATATGGAAAGAATGGTGATGGAATTTGCACATGAAAAATCCTATGGTAATGCCAAAAAATTGGACCGCGGGAGACGTCGCCACTGAGGGCTGTGAGCAAATCCCAGCAGCCGTGCTGGCAGTATAGGCTTTGGAAGAGTCCCATGGTGGGCAAAAACTGAATTTGGCCTTAAACCATACTGGACCCTAAATTGGGGTATGAGACAACGGAGTATCCTTCTCGGCATTTGAAAACCATGCGAGAAACCTACAGAAGTCAGAGACTGCCACTTCGTTAGAGATGCGCTTTCCTTATTAACATACCACTATTTTCTTCATCTCTCTAAAATGCCTGAGCATCCGCAGAGGACTTTGAAAGGCACCTGCCAAACACCCGCAATTGGAACAATCCGCATTATTTCCAAAACACCTTCTTCTGTTCCATGAAACATCAAAATGCAATACTTCATCGCCCCAATAGCATGTGTCCCCGTGGTCTGGGTATTCATACCATTTTATCATCGCTTTTGTCAGGAGGAGGTCTTTTGGGTACAACTTCTTTACGCGTTTCAGTTCTTTTATTATGGGTTTTCTCTCGTCTTTTCTCACAACCATTAGAGAACCAACATCGGTTCCGCCTGCGCATATATTACATACGACACCATTGAAACCATTCTCTTTGGCAATTCTTACAACATCCTCAAGCTCTCTGTAATTATCTCTCGTGATTGTCATATTGATAACAACACGCTTGTCTCCTGAATAGTTGTTCATTACTTTTGAAAAAACACCGTTCCCTCTCATTGAATCGTTTGTTTCTCGAGTTCCATCTATTGAAACATATAATCTATGGTTGAATTCTTTCGGTATCTTTACTGTTCCGTTCGTAATAACGTAAACAAAAGGAAATATTCTGTCAGCGAGCAAAAGAACATCAATCCTGAGCGCAGGCTCACCCCCTACCAAAAGAATGCTCCTTATTCCCGACTTGTAGAGTTCATTGAATCTTTTTTCCCAGTGAGATATGGATAGCTCTTGTGTTTTAAAATCGTCTTTACCGTGAAAATGATAACAATGTTTGCATCTAAGATTACAGTTATCCGTCACGTCAACTTCCGCAAAATACTTCACTCCAAACATAATTCTCTTTAGTTCAAACCAAAAAAGATACAAAAACGTCCGCGCATTTTCGTTCATAACGGAATTACTTAGAGAGCATTAATTAAATGTTTCAGGGAGCAAGCTGATAGACCAAGGGAGGGGGGCGCCCTTCAGGGTGGGAGACCCCTTTGAGCCCGCCTGGTCAGGTGCTTGTGGGTCTTGCAGGGGGTCTTGGTTCCCGCGGCAAAATTTCTCCCCGAGGCTTGGGTTTATGTTAGCCGACGACAGGCAAGGACAGCATTGCATCTGCGCTCAAAGCTGTCAGCGACCCGTGGAAAAGGAATTTGAACCGTAGTAAGACTCCACCACAAATTATTTAAGCTAGACGCAAACAAACTAACGTTTTTGCGCTCTTTTTCGGAGGATTCAACAGAGTGAATGTAGGCGAGAAACAGATGAAAAATGTAACGGTAGCTGCTTTAGTGTTGGTATTTGCCTTTCTAATGATTTCAATGCTTTTGGCGCCAGCGGTTGCAGCGCCTGCGCAGGAAATGGCTTTCTCAGGCAGGCATGTTCCAAACTTGGTTCAGCCCCCATCACCAGACGCTAAAACCAAGTTAACCAAAGGCGACACGGTTCACATGCTAAATCTGAATGGGGCGGGCACAATCAACTCCTCTCTAGCTGTAGCATGGGTAACTCCGAATCATCAGGGAACCACAAGCAGCATAGTTCACGTGAATGTTAATATGAAAACTGGAGAAGGCGACATAGTTTACAAAATGACATGGACATTCCTAACTGGTTCATTTAGCGGAAATATCGTAGGTAGAATGTCAGCACCTCCTTTCACACAAGGACAATTCGTTCACGCACAAGATTTGCATGGCGTTCTCAGAGGCGATGGTGCCTTCGAGGGCTGGATAATCACCATAAGGGCGGAAAAGCCTTTGGATACCTATGATGGGAAGGATCGATTATTATTCCCAAATAGTGTTTTACAATCCATTCCTTTTTCTTTTGGCGTATTCGTTGTATGTGTATACTGCCGAGATTTTGTGTCCATTGCTCCATTTCTTGCATTTTTGCTATGAACAGTTTCCGCTTCGGGGTCAGATAGGTTCTGACGTTGTTCGGGGCTATCACGGGTCGGATTTTGAAGTGTTGTCTGATTGTGGCTTCTGCCATTGGCTTGCCTTGACAATGCTTAGAAACTGTATCAGATTTCCGTTTGAGGGATGGGCTTAGGGATTCTGATGTGGGCTGGTGTGTTGGACGTAACCCGCCTTTTGTTGACTGTGGCATTCGGCTAATCGGGCTACCCGCGCCTCCTGTAGATCGGTCATCAGCGACTGTTTGCCCTTTCCACTTGCAGGACGGCCGTTTCACCGCTCCCACCCAGCACACTCAACACTGCGCGTGCATCATAGCCAAGTCCGGGTGGACGTGTCGTTTCTGCTCCGTTGCCAAGGCTCTCGCCTTCCCCGAAGGGTGCAATTCTACGCGTGGGCGGAGTTTCCTCAGACCCTTCACGTTCTCGGGGTCCGACAGCCACACACCAACTCGCCAGCCCATTCAGCCAAAAGCGCCACCAAGGAAATAAGAATATCTATGAATATGTTAATTCAGAGAACCGATCTTTCAGTTTCTGATTGGCAATTTTTCATAAATTATCTTCTGAGAAACAGTTATTCTAAGTAGTTGTGTCGGAACCCAAATCAGAGCCAAGCAACATCTATCAATTGGAAGAAGAAAGAATACCATTTTCCATGAAACAGCAGTTTTCTTCAGGTTGAGCTGAAAAAAGAAGAAGAAGAGCAACTCCTGCGGGTCTTCTTCTATCAGAGACAAACAGCTCTTAGAAGAACAACAACAATCAAATTTTCAGCGCTGCTGTTGTTGTTCTCTTGACAAAAAGGACCTTTGCGGAGTCATACTTGCCTTTCACTTCTCAGTCATTTCCGGCAGCCTTTTTGGAGGAGAAAAATGCTGTATAAAAAAGGATTTCTTTTTTTACGTGCTCGATTTGAAGAAATCTCTGAGACATCTCTGGAAAAATGCGTGCAACTGAGATTTTACCGTGCCAGTCAATTTTGTCTGGGAAAGAATAGACTTTGCTGTTCAACGAGTAAATACGCGACAGAAAAGCAAGAAGTCGTACCGGTGAAATGAGAATCATCACCGCGTAAAAGAACAACAGGTTTTTTTACGGAATAAATATCAAGTCCAAAAGAATATGAATTATCCCATGGACAAGAAAGTCATACTAATAACAGGCACACCGTGCGTGGGCAAAACCACCGTTTCAAGAGAACTCGCCACAAAACTCGATGCCCACTACGTTAACTTGACAGATTTTGCCAAGCAAAACAATCTTATCTCAAGCGAAGACGAAGAAAGACATACCGCTATAGTTGACGAAGACAAGACGCGCGAAAAATTAGCCAACGAGATAGATGTAGCTGAAAAAGCAACAATAATAATAGATGGTCACTACGGGGCAGCAGTTACCCCCAAAAACAAGGTAACATACGTGTTCGTCCTAAGACGCAACCCCGTCGAACTGCGCGAGTTCATGGTGAAATGCGGCTTCAAAGACCAGAAGCTCTGGGAAAACCTCGCCAGCGAAATCCTGGACGTCTGCCTTGTCGAAGCCTTACGCGAACAAGAAAAACGTAAAGTCTGTGAGCTGGACGTTTCCGAGAGAACCGTTAAAGAAGTCGTTGACGACATCTCAGCCATCCTTGAAGGACGCAAGAAGTGTCGCGCAGGCGGAATAGACTGGTTAGGGATACTCGAAGCCCAAGGTGTTCTTGACGAATACTTGAAAGTGTAGAGTTTACCTGAGACTCATGGCGATCTTCTGCCTAGTCAACAACGTGATTTTGCGCCTATTCGAATAAGACTTTGCGTGGTCACTGAACTTCTCGCCAATCATTATCGGGTTCGACAACCCCACGTCAGCGGAAGCAGTGTCCAAACCAATAATGACATTGACACCAATTGTTCTGTTCCAATCGCGCGCCCAAACGCCCTGCTCAACGCGTCCCTTCTGAATGATAAGGTCGAATTTGCGCGAGATGCCGCTGAAACCCTCCAACGCCAACTCATCATTCTTCACTTTGAAGCCTTCCTTCTTGAAGTACTGCGTGGCAAGCTCAACAAGGCGCACTCTCGATTTCGGGCCTTCCCCAATACTCATCTGACGTGTCAACTCCCCAAGTGTTATCTACCTGTTCATGGAAAAGTCTTTCGGAAGGTCAAGCGATGGGAACCACACTAGTCATCGAATGCCCAAGTTGCGGCGGCTTACTGATGGCTGCTGAAGACCAGAAAACAAGAACCTGCCCGTATTGCGGCTGCAAGAATAGACGTGAGAAGAGCGAATAAGCTAGCCGCGGCAGAAGACGCATTCACAGCATCCAGCATCCTTCGCGAACTCAAGAAAAAGAAAGGGTTCCCCAACCTTGAAGAAAGGTTAGCGCACCTGTTTAAGCAGCTCGCACACTTTACATAACCCTCCAGACGATGGCTCACCACACTCCACACATTCTTCAAAATGTCTTTTTTCACCAACTTCTTTCAAGGCTGGCCGCAAACGCTCCAGAGAGTTGAAAACCGTGAACATGGTTCCAGAATGCTTCTCCTCCATACGGTTGAGCATAGAGCGAAAATCGTTCCGCAACGCTTCTGATGCATAAGGACAAGGCGAAGCCTGAAACTTCACTTTCTTCAGGTAAGCATACAGGGCGCTTTCTTTCTCAGGAATCTCGCAGAAAGGCTTGATTTTCCTCACCAGCTTAGGATGCACCTCATCGGTCACAGGTTTTTCCTTCGCCAAACGCCCCAGGTCGCCACGGAAGATGTTCATGAGAATCGTCTGAGCCTCATCGTCAAGCGTGTGGGCAGTGGCAATCTTGTCTGCGCCGACCTCGCGCGCCGCCACGTTAAGCGCCCTTCTTCGCAGTATGCCACAGTAGGCGCAAGCCGTCAGTTTACAATCTCCGCTCTGTCGTTTCCGCTTAACAATATCGTCCAACGTATAGCCAAACAGTTTCTCGAAAGAAACCACGTGATGATCAACGCCGAGCTTGCTGCATTCTGCCGACGCGATTTCTAATGCTTCATCACGATACCCTTTGATTCCTTCGTCAACCGTCACCGCCGTGAACGAGGCTTTGGGACGCGCTCGCTCCATCTTGGCTAAGATGTGTAGCAGGCTTACGCTGTCTTTTCCACCCGAAACCGCCACCGCTATCTTGTCATTGAAACTAAGCATGTTGTACTTGGCAATGGTTGCCCTGACTTTGGCTTCGATAGATTCCGTGAAGCATTTCTTGCAGAGTCTTTGTCCAGAGTAAGGTCTGTGGAAGAAGGCTTCTCCGCGCCTGCAGGCGGTGCAAATCTCTGTGGTTGCGTTCATCACGCTTCTGATTTGCGAATGACTAAATAAACCATGCACATTAACCTTGAAACACTAAGTGAATAAGCGTGGCAGCAAAACCAGAGAAACAATCAGAATTCAAGGAAATAACCTACACCCCTGCACATTGGAATCTACTGAAAGAGTACAGAGAGAAAGCCGCAAAAATGCTGACCGCCTTGGAAAGAAGCCACATTCGCCCCATCATCCACGGAAGCATCGCCCGAGGCGACGTGACACCGAAAAGCGACATCGACATCTTCATTCCTGAACCTCCGTCGTCATTCCTAGTGGAGACCGCCCTGGAAAAAGCGGGACTAACTTTCAACTCGAGATATGTGGTTCAGGCAACACCCAATTACGCCATGAAAGCACACATAGAGATTGATGAAAAAACAACCGTAACGTTTCCATTGATGTGCATGAGAAAAGTCGAGCGAGAATTCTACAAGTTCGGAGGCGAAATGGACCTCAATAGTCTCCAACAAGACTTGAGGGTGGTTGGAGTGGACAAACGGCTCATGCTCATTGAACCTTCTGTGAAAGGGCATTTAGAGAGCAGCATTTTGGGTCGTGAAGAACAAACCGCCAAAGTATTACATGTGTCCGTGGAGACTGTTCTGGACCGCGTCCGTGCATTGCTGAAGAGGGATGAAGTTGGCAGAACAGGCGTCTTCATAAAAAAAGAGCTAACTGTGGATGAGACTTTCGAATTAACGCTCAAGAAAATTGCTGATGTTAATCCAGCAGTACGCAGAAGAATAGGGGAATAATTTACGGAGCGGGCTCGGCAGGGTAGTAGATTAGCTCTTTCTCTTCGAGCAGTTTCTGGATTTTGTCGACCGCCGCGTAGACTTGTTCTTCTTTCTTAGCGCCCACACAAACTAGTTTTCCAGCGGAGAAAATGAGGAACACCACTTTGGGCTCGTCCATCCTGAAGACGGCGCCTGGGAACTGTTCAGGCTCGTACATGACTCTGCTGAGTTTGAAAACGAGGCTTTCCAAGTCGATTTCGCCGCCCAACTCTGCAGAAGCAACGATGTTCTGAATGTTCACAACCGGCTTCTCAGAGATTACTATGCCTTGGCCTCGAAGCTCCTTCACCACTTTCTCCACGGCGCTTCGAGATTCCTTCTCCGATTTGGCGCCAGTGCAGACCATTTTGCCAGTCCCGAAAATCAAAGTAGCCGTCTTGGGCTTCTTCAAGCGGAAGACAAGCCCAGGGAAAACGCTCGGGTTATATTCGGTTTGAGGGAACTTTTCAACGATTTCCTGCAGGTTAATCTTCTGATTTAAGCTTACTGAGGCGACAATATTCTGGATTTGAAATTTTCGGCTTCGGCTTTACTTTGCTCATTTAAACTCACGCGTACTGGCTATTTAAATAGACACCAGTATATAACATAATCCCTTTATAAGCACGTTTAAGAGCGAGACCAGTGCCAATCATTAATCATGGTCTCTTCTTCACGGTGTTTCTTCTCAAGACCATAACGTCTAAGAGGCTTAGTCAAGTGCCTCTGAGACCTAGTTGCAGTAACATAAAGCCCTAGTTTAACTCGTCTCTCTGCGGTTCCTGCCACCTTCTCAGCAGCCGTATGCTTCGTTCCGCACTTTTTACACCTATAACCCTGCCCCTTCCCCATAGACTCCAACCGTTTTCCGCACGATTGGCACTTCGGATTCTGATACGTCACATGAGAGGCTAATGCCAGGATATTGATTTTCTCGAGATTCAAAGTCAAACGCTTTCCCTTTTGACGCCGTCGCACAGCCCCGTAAACTTCCACCTCATCGCCCTCAACTAACTCTCTTGCCACTTTGCGAAGCTCACCCGTCGGCTCGTACGCAGCGCAATCAACCTCGTTGGTTGAATCCTTGATGGAGAAAATCACGTGGCGAACGGGCACAACGTGTGGGTTTCTGGACACAACTCCTCTAGCTATGACTGAGCTGTACGGTTTCAACTCATTCAACGTTGAAGCCCGACTTAGATGTGCGTCTGTGCCTTGATTCGATCGAAAAACAACCCATCTTTCCACAGGTTCCAACGATTTGACCATTTTGAACGCTTTTTTGACGGTTTCTGGGGTTTCGCCTCTTATGCCGAGAAGAATCGGGTCAGGTCCACGAGGCGTGATAATTACCCTACGCTTCTCTAAATCCACGTTGTTGAACGTGTAGGGCTGCGTGAGCCTATCCATCTCGAAGATCGAGTCTTCGTCGACTTGCCTTTTTGAACCTCGGTTCTCCTTGGCTCGATAGGCTATTAACTCGTATGTGTGATCGCCCTCCAAGGTTTCGCCGATAGCTGCTAGGGCGCCTATTATGCCTCTGCAGGTGTTGAACCCTAAGGCTTCGCCTCCGAACCTGCTGATTAGACTGGTTGCCTCTTTCAGCGTCACAATTCCAGTCTCAGCGTTTTTGGCGAAGGCTTTTAGCTCCTCGGGAATTTGGCGGCTTTTGAAAAAGACGATTCCTGGGTCTGTCCCCTTAAAGTTGAGGTCTGAGTTTTCCTCCACCAAACCGATTGCCGCTTCTTTAACAGAGGATTCGAGTTCTTCTTCAAATTCAAACCTCAGGCACAATGCGCCATTGCCCCTAGTTTTCCACGGGACGTTCGGGTTGAGCCTTATTAGGTTTGGATAATCGATGAACCTCACCCGCAGTTCCTCCAGTTTCTCCACGAGGAGGGCAGCGATGTACGTTGTGCAGCCGTTTCTCGTTGAATCAGTATCATCTATCCCTATGTGCATCGTCCTAAGCATTGTTATTGCGCAACTCGTATATCCGGATGATAACTCATCGTGGGCTAAAATAGTTTTTAAGAAAAAACATTGCTTGGAGACGCTTCCTAGCAGGCACAATCTTGCTTCTACAGCCTTATTTACCGATAATCAGGAGCGTTTGCGGGTGTACTGAAGGCGGTTGTTGACGCCAAGACGTCAATTAAGCGAAGCCATGGGTAAAACTCTTGGTTGCGTCCGCCAGAAGGTTATGCGTCTTGGATTAGAAGTAGTAGAACAGGAGAAAAAAAATTCTAGGTGTTCAACTACTACTGATGAGCTGCCTTTGCCTGAAGGGTGGTGAGCACTATCGAGAAGGCTCTCAGAATGTTGGCCGGTGCCTTGAGAACCGCCCGGTCTCGATATGCTGAGGTTCAGCGTTTGCAGGTTCTTGTAACGTTAGTCAGAACGATTAAGGATCTCCTGAGATTGAGAATATCAATTATCGTGCGATTGATGGTAAATTGCGAGTTGGAGGTTACTTAGCTCCCGTGGAGCCTGCTTCTGATACTATCATCGTCAGTTTTGAATGTACCTTGTCTATCTTCTCGATTCTGCTGTTTATGATGTGTGACAAGTTGTCCATAGAGTCCGCTTTTATGCTTGCGATTATGTCATAGACTCCCCAGAGGTTAAAGGCAGACTCAACGCCCTCGACTTTCTTCAGTTCCTCAACAACCTCTGCTCCAGCCCCGATTTCAGTGTTCAGAAGAACATAGGCGGTGGGCACTCTACTTCCTCCTTAGGTTGATATTGGTTGGATTTCAAAGCTCAGATTTTTTTTCTCATGTTGGGGGAACGTAAAAGGACATGGGGGGTTCTGAACTTCTCCATCCAACCTGCTCAAAATTTTCGTGCATTCATTCATGGTGAGGGATGCAGCTATGGCAAAGCCCGCTGTGGAGACTTCCAGGGGAACTTTCGTGATAGCTTCTATCATTCTCCCTCTCCCCGATGCACACTTACCTTTTAGAGCGGAGGAAATTTAAAACTATGTGATTGTGTGGGAACAGTCACATTTACAACGCTAAAGAGTCCTCAGTTGCTTGCTGAAGGGAATTATAAAGAAAGAGGAAGTTGAACGCTTCTAGTTATCGGTCTTCAACTACAATCATTGTGAGCGTCGATCTGACTTTGTCAAGTCTTCGGATGCGCCAGGTTACGATTTCCTTGAGTTTGTCCATGGTGTCGGCTTTGACTCTTGCGACGATATCGTAGACGCCGTAGACTGCGAAGGATTCGTCTACGCCCTCGACTTTCTTGAGCTCTTTCAGCACATCTGATTCTGAGCCTATTTCAGTGTTTATCAACACGAAAGCTGTTGGCAATTAAGACTCCTCTACCCTATTTGTCGCATTAAGCATTAAAATGCTTTTCTGAAGAAACTCGTTAACAAAACAGCAACTTAATATTTTGACGGGAAAAGTGGCCCTACTTTACGAGTGCCCATGGAGAATTTGTGGTTCATACAAACCCAATATTGTAGTTATGCTGTTCAGCTAAGCCGAAGACTTTATTACATATTAATATTCAATATTCACTTCCTGTAGGAACATCCGACCAATGTCCACCAAAAAAATGGCAATCACAGTTACAATCGCAGTTCTTGGGCTAATCCTGACCGCAACAACCACTTCAGTCCTCGGTTCCCCAAAAGGCAATTCAGGAGTCACAGGAAGAAACTTGGACATATTTGCCGACTCAAAAGGCGCAACCAGCTGCACCAACATAAGCTGGGGAAATGTAAACGCAAACAGCTCCATCACAAAAACCGTCTACGTGAAAAATCCAAACACTTACAAACTCACCTTGACCATAGCTGTCAGCAATTGGACCCCAGAAGAAGCGAAGTCTATACTCAGTGTTACATCCGACAAAAACAGCTATGCTCTGCCTCCAGGAAAAATAGTTCCTGTAGTTCTGACTTTAACAGTTGGAAACACGGTTGCGCTCACGGACTTCGATTGCTTAATAGCCTTTTCAGGAACCCAATAGAATTATCTTCTTTTGTTCATTTTTCTTTTTCAAAGATAAATCAACATCTATGCCCATCACAATTTGAACAAACAAGGATGGTTTCACATAAAGAAAAGGAAGAGGTGGAATCCGAAATTGTCACCGCTAATCATTTCTTCTTCTTCATTGCTTCCATGTTACGTATGATGACTTCCATCGTCTTCTTCAACTTGTCTGCTGGACTGAACTCCCAAACCTCGGTGCCTGCTTCCACTACACTCGTGTGCCCTGGCGGGAAATAATACGCGTCTCCTGCTTTAGCGACCTCCTTTTTTCCATCGTAGATTATCGTCATTTGACCTTTAACGACGATTCCCCAGTGTGGACAGGGGTCACGATCATTAGGCAGACCTTTCAACAACGGAGTGACATCGAACTTCTCGTTGAACACATCATATTCAACATTCATGTCGCCCCAGACTGCTTCCCGCATAACCATTGACTTGTCTTCCATGGTTTTCGGTAATTCATTCTTTGACGCTCGCATTCTCTAACCACCTCCTTTTTCCAATTGAAAGTGGCTCGAATTGATACTTAACATTATGTGACTAGTATTCGACTACCACACCCCGTCCAGTCGAAGACGGCGCCTTAAGTCAACGGTTGTTAACGAAGGGCATAGTCAATTATTACGAGTATGAACTGTTTGACGCCAAAATCTTAGCCAGTTCTAAAGTTATCAATATGAGTGAGGGCGTTTTTGGCTCACTTTGTACATGTACTCTAAACGGTAAGGGTCTCCTATAGGATTTTAACCCCACCTTCAATGGCAATGTCTCCCGCAATGCCCTTTTTGCCATTTTGAATAGGTTTTCTGAGAAGAATTATGTGATTGTAGATTGCCTACCACATAGGCTTAACAGCAGCGCGGAAACATCTCTCCCTTTTGTGAAGCTTTTTCCGAGCTTCGCGATAAAATGAAAGGAAAGTAGAAAATGCATTTGCCAAAAAAAGAAATATCTGCGATAATTCTGGTTCTATCAATTGCTTTATCAACGTTTGCCTTAATTGCTTCCGCAAAAACATACACTGCTATGCCTGACAGAGAAACTGGAACTGTCGTTGGCGCAAGTCCTCAGCTCGTTGGGCTGGGTCAAGATGTGCTTATCAACATCATGACATATCCAGCTCCAAGTGGACCAACCTATTTTGCCCAAGACATGGTAGGTGGACTTACAGGTGGATTTTCCAACACATCGGTGACTATCACACAGCCAGATGGCAACAAAGAGACTTTCATGCCAATCGATACAAGCCTTGAACATGCCGGAGTCATCATACCGGGACAACAACAGATAGTTGGGCACCTACAATTCATCTACAAACCCACAAAAATCGGCAATTACTCTGTTATGGCGAGCTTCCCGGGGAAGACATACACAACTGACAGCCAGTACGCCAACTTGAATCTATCAGTCTACTACAAACCATCAGCCAGCAAAGTCCCAGCCACATTCACTGTGCAAGAAGAAATTGTACTTGGTGGAATTCTCAACGGTTATCCATGGTCTCCACTTCCAAAAGGATACTGGACGAATCCCGTCTTTACAGACAACCGAGAATGGGCCCCCATTTCAGGCGCATGGGTTCAAGGAGTAGGCAGTCTCGCACAGTACATAAGCAAATACAACCCATACAGCACAGCACCCAACACTCCACACATCATATGGGCAAGACAAGTCAGTTCAGGCGGCTTAGTTGGTGGACCTTGGGAAAGCTTGCCTCTTGGCGGCGGTGGCGGTGCAGGAAACATAATTCTCGATGGAAAAATCTACCAACCAGACCCTTACAACACCACAAATTTTGAGTGTGTCGACCTAAGAACTGGACAAAGGCTATTCTCAGTCCCTGGCAGCGTAACCAATGCATGGCACATAGATCCATGGTACCAAACTGCAGCACAATCAAACGAAGGAGCGATAACAGAATATCTGTGGGGTACCTCTGGAACGAACTGGATCGCGTATAACCCCTTTAACGGAGCAGTAGCGAGGACCCTGACAAACGCACCTTCAGACGCCATTACAATTGACTGGACTGACGGCAGCGACATTGTGTGGGTAACACAAGCGGGTGGTTTCAACACAACCCGACCTCTAGGATACGCGTATCTCAACCTGATAAAATGGAACTACACTAAATGCACAGTAAAAGGACTGTACCAACAAGGGTCCAACTGGCGCGACGGCATTGTGTGGAACGTCTCTGCAATTCTACCTAACGGCGAAGTAAGTCCTGGAGACACTGCACAAGGATACTCGACGCAAAACGCTAATGGAGCAGGCTTCAGAGCATTTCCATTCCCGGGAGCCAATGTGGTCATAGCCAAAAGCCACAACGCAATGCAAGTCATGTTAGGCTTTAACATGGATACTGGCGCATTAATTTGGAAAAACAACCAGACAGTGCTAGACATTGGAGTACGGGACCCAGACGGCGGACCAAACGGGCCAATATTCCTTCATGACGGCGCTACTCAGACACTTGTTGCCTATGACGTTAAGACAGGACGAGAACTGTACAAGGCTACAGCAGGTGAAGCGCCATGGGCAACCATTCCTGACTACTGTTATGTCATCAACGTTGAAAAACGCATAATGTACTATGGCAGCTTTGACGGCCACGTTTATGCAATTAATGTAGACACAGGAAAACCCGTTTGGACAAGCGATTACACAGGCGATGATACTCAAGAAACTATCTATGGCCACCAACCTTTAAACGGCGGAGGAATAGGAGCAGATGGAAAAGTGTATTTCTCCAGCACCACAGTATATAGCATGATGCCAAGACCCAGATTCCATGAGATAGTAGCCATTAATGAAACTACAGGGAAGTTCGTTTGGAGGTTGCCGTTAAACATAAACCCAACCGCAATCGCTTACGGCTATATGATAGGCACGGACAGTGAAGACGGAATTCAATACGGCTTTGGCAAAGGTCTAACAACCACAACGGTTTCAATTCAAAACGACGCTATTACCAAAGGCTTAAGCACATTGATAAAAGGCACAATCATGGATATGTCTCCTGGCAAACCCAACACTCCCGCCGTTTCAGAAGCTGACATGAGCGAATGGATGGATTATCTTTACGGACAGAATGCAACATTGATTAACAATCCACCCAAACCTGAAGGAGTCACAGTCAGATTAGCAGCCGTAGATGCCCAGGGAAGCGTAATAGACTTAGGGACTGCTACAAGCGACTCAACCGGCCAGTTCGCACTCGCATGGAAACCGCCAACTGAGGGAACCTACAAAGTATATGCAACATATGACGGCAGTGAATCCTACTGGGGATCTTATGCAGGAACAGCTTTGAGCGTAACTGCAGCGACAGGAACGTCACCAACAGAACCAGCACAAACCGTGCCAGACTACACGATGACAATAGTAGGTGTAGGATTAGCAATCATTTTCGCAGTTGCCATCGTCGGAATGCTACTGTTCATAGCATTACGAAAACGTTAAGGGCTAGAAGCGGAACTTAACCTTCCTTTTTTCTTTCTTCATCAACCAAAGAGGTTAATGTTGAAAAGTGCCCGAAAAGCCAAAACGCTTCAACGAAAGAAGTATGATATAGTTAGCCGTTCAGCGCCTCGTACGACACAAATCAGACCACACCACAATTCACAACTGGCTGGAGAAAACATAAATGAAAGCAAAACTATCATTCCCCGAACCAAAAAGTGGCCGGGGTGAGGTAGCTTGGTAGCCTATAGGCCTGTGGAGCCTAGCGCCTGGGTTCAAATCCCAGCCCCGGCCCCACCGAGAATCAGTAAAAGCTAAGTTCCACTACCGATACTCTGCTTTGTGGTGTTCGTTTTGAATACCCGAACTAAACTAATCATAATCGCATTTGCAATTGCCGTTGCCGTTACACTCATATTTGCTTGGGCACCTTGGGTTACGGACGACTACGTTATTGACAAAGTAGTCGAAAAATTAGGCGGACCAGATACTCGCTTTAACTATCTCAATCAAGACCTGGCAGTAAAAGACATACCAAAAGAAGTCGGTTGGCTTCCATTCGGCAGGTACGTAACCTTCCCCGGAGAAGCAGGATGGTACGTCAGCTTCAGTGGTAGCGTTTCATAAACTGACTGATAAAGAGTAACGCTTAACTTCTAAGGTTAGTGTACTTTCTTATCCCCTGGCAAAATCCAAGCCGACGAACCTAATGGAAGCGGCAGGAACTACAGAGTTTGCATGCTGTGATTACGTGCTTACCCAGAATAGCAAACACTATAACAACCCCTCCAACACTAAATGGCGAATTAATTATGGAAATAAACAAATAACTCCCGGTACTTTACTTGTAACTGTCTCAAACCAGATAGAGCAAGCACGTAAGACGGAACTAATAGAGGAGCAAGTAACACAAACCTTGTGCCAGTGAACATTAGCTCTTACCAAACCGTGCAACATGGCGAGAGACACGGGCTAAACATCCCAAGCCGAGAGAGCTTGACTTAGAGGAGCGCACCGCTCTGCTGTGAAGTGAAGTGTTAGGTTACTTGGGAGACAATCAAGCCCGTCAAACAAAAGCAGGGAACGTACCATGGAGACGGGTGAAGGGTCTATTTCTTTCGAACCAAAAAACACGAACGAGCTGCGGCATTTCTTCGAAACAAACAAAGACAAGTACCATGAAATCTGGATTGTTCTCTCAAACAAGAAGTACGCTGACCCGCAGCCTGTATCATTCAACGAAACCGTCGCGGAAGCCGTGAGACAGGGCTTAATAGACAGCCGCTCCAAGAGTCTGAGCGAGCGGAAATATGCGATCCGTTTTACTAAGCGGAAAAGTCCTAAACCTTCCCGCTAACCTTGTGGTGGGACATAATTCTTAAGTTAAGCGTTCACATCTTAAATAGAGAAATCAGAACAGGATGACAGAAACGTGGATTTAGAGAAGAAGATCGAATTAATCTGCCGACCTCCAACTGAGGAAGTCCTCACAATGGAGGAGCTACGGCAGCTACTGGAAACGAATGAACATCCTGGGCACTATATTGGTTTCGAGATTTCAGGCATGCTGCACCTGGGCAATTTTATCGTTTCAGGCTTCAAGATAAACGACTTGCTCAAAGCAGGAGTGCGCTGCCAGGTTTTTCTGGCGGATTGGCACAGCTTCATCAACAACAAGTTTGGCGGCGACTGGAGCGCCATACTCACCGCCACGAAGTATTACGAGAAAGCGTTCAAATTCTTCTGCCCAGGAGTCGAAGTCGTCGTCGGCTCTGACCTCTATCACAACAACAACGCTTACTGGCAGAACCTCTTGCGCTTCTGCAAGCACATGACACTCAACCGAACGTTGCGGTGCATGACAATTATGGGCAGGAGCGAGAACGAGAAACTGGATTTAAGCCAGTATTTCTATCCGCCGTTACAGGCAACCGACGTGCACGAAATAGGCGCTGACATCCCACAAGGCGGATTAGACCAGAGAAAAGCTCACATCTTAGCTAGGGAAGTGTTTCCGAAGATGGGGTGGAAAAAACCCGTCGCCGTTCATCATCACGTGTTGATGGGCATCGCTGAACCCGTGAAACTCGAGACGGAGGACAAGCTGGAACAAGTCATCGCAAGCAAGATGAGCAAGTCGAAACCATGGACTGCCATATTCATTCACGACACGCCCGACGAAATTAGGCAGAAACTGCGAAAAGCATGGTGCCCCGAAAAAGCAACAGAGATGAACCCTGTCCTGGAGATTGCAAAGCACGTGATTTTCCACGAAAACCCGACATTCCGGATTGAGCGGCCAGAGAAGTTTGGCGGGTCAGTCACATTTGAAAACTATGAGGAGTTGGCGAACGCGTACGGTGCGGGCAAGCTCCATCCGATGGACCTGAAGAACGGCGTGGCTGAGGCGCTCGTGGTTATTCTGGAGCCAATCAGAAAATACTTTGAAAGCGACAAAGATGCAAAAGATTGCATGGAAGTCGTCCAAAACCTCAAAGTGACCAGGTAAACCGCGTTGCTCAAGAGGCTCCAAGAGAAAGAAGAAGGCATAACCCAAATCCTGAATGCGCTGGCTGAAGAGTCAGCCAAAGGAACACTGATTCTTGTCGAGGGGAAAAAGGACGTTGAAGCCCTCCGCACATTAGGAATCGAAGGATCAATGCTAACAGTAAAAACCGGAGGCAGGTCATTCGTTGACGTTGTGTCTGAGCTAGAAGAATCGAAAACCCACGAGGGTTATCCTGTTGTTGGATTTTGACAGGCGAGGGAAAGAGGGAACGAAACGACTCCAATTAGGCTTGGAGAAAGCGAAAATAAAAACTGATATCGAGTTATGGCGTGCCCTTTCAAGGCTTGCAGGCAGGGACGTGCAATGTGTTGAAGGGTTAGTTGCGTACATCGAAAACCTGCGAACGAAGGCTGGCAACGAGCGGTAATTCACTTTAACAAATGAAGAGTCCCGCACTAGTGGAGACGGCTTATTACAATACTTGCTGTTGATGCAAAAAACCGGCTTGCCGGACCATTCAGGGAAAAGATATTAGCGTGACTCGACCGTATTAGCCATCGGATAATGATGGAGAAGGCGAAAAGCCACAAACAGACTGCAATCATCGTGATACTCCTCAGCGTGATAGCCGCCGTCATCTTAATCGGGTTTTACCTGCAAGACCAGCCACCAAGACTGTACCCTGGCGAAGTCCGCGAGTACAGGGGAGAAAACCTCTCCGCGATTGATAACTTGGACGAAAATGCCATTCGTGGAAACCAGAAGGTAGACCAGTCAACATATCGCTTAACCGTAAACGGACTCGTAAACGACTCCATGGAATACACGTATGAGCAGGTGGTGAACGGCTTCCAAAGCTACGAGAAAGTCGTCACGCTTTACTGTGTTGAGGGATGGAATGCGAAAATCCTGTGGCAAGGCGTGCTAGTGAGGGATGTGCTGAACCAGTCAGGCGTCAAAGCAACCGCCAAAGTCGTCATTTTTCACGCTGCTGACGGTTACACGACGGCAATGCCGCTTAGCTACTTCTACGACCACGACATAATCATGGCTTACAAAGTGAATGGGCTAGTTCTGCCTCCAGAGAAGGGGTTCCCGTTTGAACTCGTCGCAGAAAGCAAGTACGGATACAAATGGATAAAATGGATAACTCAGATAGAGTTGAGCGATGATGAGAATTATTTGGGGTATTGGGAAAGCAGGGGCTACTCGAACGACGCCAATGTCCCCGTGAAGTAGCATGCTCTCAAAATAGATTTACATCATTTAAGCCCACAACTATTCCTTCTTTTTCTTAAGGGGCTAAGGGGAACGCAAGCACCCAAGGATAAACAGTCGATTTTCAGTTGAATCTACTCACAGCTGTCCTCAGAGTAAGAAAACTCGTCCTTAAAACGCGAGTGGCTAAAGTTTAAACTCTAGCTTCGGCAATACCTACAAACGCTCACTGAGGGAAAGGGAATGACACTTCCACATCGTGCACGAGGCGTAAAAGTCTTAAAAGCCGTTTCGTCACCCCTCAGACTGCAAACTCTAAACCTGCTCTTCGACAAGAGCGCACTTTCCTACACGGAATTGATGAACGCGCTCAAGATGAATCCAACCCGAGATGCAGGAAGATTCGCTTATCATTTAAAATTCCTCCTAAAAGCAAACCTCGTCGAAACAGACGTGGAATCAAGAAAATACTATCTCACCGACCTAGGCAAAATGGTCATCGACGTCGCAGACAGAGTGGAAAAAAAAGCCCTCAAACCCAAAGGAATGATAGTCCGCACATCCCACTCAACCATGGAAGAATTCGACGCCAACAAAATCGCCAACTCCCTCATAAAAGAAGCAAAAATGCCACCTGACCAAGCCCAAAAAGCTGCCAAAGAAGCAGAAAAACTCCTCCTGAAATCCAAAACCAAATACCTCACAGCACCACTCGTCAGAGAAGTCGTAAACGCCATCCTCATCGAACAAGGACAAGAAGAATACCGCCACAAACTAACACGCTTAGGATTACCCGTCCACGAAGTAACAGCCCTCATAGAAGCTAAAGACAACCCCCAAAGCGCAGCCTCCATGCTGACAAAAGCAGGAGCAACAGTCCTCAGCGAGTACACCCTACTCAACGTTTTTCCTCGAGACATCGCAGACGCACACACATCTGGAGCAATCCACATCAACAGCTTAGGAACCTGGCTGCTAAAACCAAACGACGTCATGCACGATCTACGTTTCTTCCTACAAAACGGTCTCAGAACAACCAACTCGCTTCAACTCTCCGGAAAACCACCTGAAACGTTCGAATCAGCATTATCACTCGCATTCAGCTTTTTGCTGCACTCCAGCTTCGAAATCAGCGAGCTGCAAACCTTGGACTATTTCAACGTGTTCCTTGCCCCATTCATAAGAGACACGAATCCGGCAACAGTGAAAGAGACCTTACGCCTCTTCATTCGCAGCCTAAATCACCACGTCAACGCAGCAATCAGCTTAAACGTCGACAATCCCAGCGTTAATCGCAGAAAAACCAGCCATAGGACCTCACGGAAAACCTAGCGGAAAATACGGAGACTTCATCAATGAAACCCATCTTCTGGCATCTCTAATCATTGATATTGTTGCTGAGGAAAGCTCACCTAAACCGTTGCTGAACCCCAGAGTAATCATAAAAATCAGCAACGAAGCCCTAACAAACGACAACGCAAAAGCACTACTCCTGAAAGCACACACTCTGGCAGCCGAAAAAGGCATTTTGTACTTCGCCGCAACCTCCACAAAAGAAGGAAGATACATAGCTTTCTCAGGCACAGGTAGCAGGTTCGAAGCAGACCTGACAGGAGATTGGGAAACAGACGCTCTCAGAACAGGCTCCATAGGAATGGTTACGATTAACCTTCCAAGAATCGTCCACGAAAGCGAGAAAGAAAAGAACAAGTTCTTCGAAATCCTGAAAGAACGATATGAACTCGCAACACGAGCCTTAGAGATTAAGCAGCGAACGTTGAAGCAGAGGGAAAAGACAGCACTTCCGTTTCTGACGCAGAACGCGAGCGGCGACAAATACTTTAGACTGGAAAACTGCTCCAACCTCATAAATATAGCAGGATTCCGAGAAGCCGTTGAAAACTTCGGTGAACAAAACAGAACCCAGCAAGGGAGCGCAGAATTAACCGCAGTCATCGCACAGAACATTTTGACTTTCAAAGCCAAAACCGGCAGAAAACACGGAAAACGGTTCTTTCCAGTTATTCTTCAGAGCGGTGAAGCTTCCGAAAGACTAGCACAGTTAGATATCGAAAAATACGGCCTGGCAAAAGTAAAGTTCTCAGGAACCAGAGACAAACCATTCTACTCCACAACCAAACGACTGCGCATTCAACCTGGCAACGTCCTAAGCATCACGCCTGAATCTCTGGAAAACGCAGAGAAACTCAAAGGCTTAAGCAATGGAGGGAATCTAAGCGTCATCGAGCTGGAACAAACCGAATACAAGGCAGAAGACCTGATGAACCTCACCATACAACTGTTCAATCAGCAAACCGCAGAATTCTTCACCTACAACCGCGCAA
Source organism: Candidatus Bathyarchaeota archaeon (assembly GCA_963749465.1). GTDB lineage: Archaea > Thermoproteota > Bathyarchaeia > Bathyarchaeales > Bathycorpusculaceae > UBA11855. The sequence goes on from CAVVMH010000005.1 coordinate 232,829, forward strand.
TAACCTACTGCAGCAACTGCGACAAAAGCTGGCTTGGAAACCTACACAAGTGCCCACAATGCGGTACAATAAGCACACTTACAGTCTTCGACAGGTTCAACTTTTCCTAAACGGGCTTACTTCACGGCACCCAAAACCAACGCCAGAAGGGCCATTCGAACCACGATGCCATTCCAAACCTGCTGGAAATATTTTGCCTGCGCTGTTCCGTCAACTTCAGGCGCGATTTCGTCCACCCTTGGAAGAGGATGCAGAATAACCAAGTCCTTCTTCGCATTTCTTAAACCATTTAGATCGATTCTGTAGACACCTTTTACTTTAGCGTATTCCGCTGGGTCGGGAAACCGTTCCTTCTGAATGCGGGTAACATACAAAACGTCAACTTGAGGAATGACTTTTTCGAGGTTTGAGGTTTCAGATACGGGAATCTTGTTCTTTATGGCGCTGAGCACTTCACGACGCATCCTCAACGATTCAGGCGAAACCAGACACAACTCCACTTTGTACAGTGACAGCGCGTAAGCGAGCGAGTGCACTGTTCTACCGTACCGCAAGTCACCCACCAAAGCGATTTTTAAGCCATCAATTTTGCCTTTCTCTTTCTGCATTGTGTATAAGTCCAGAAGCGCTTGTGTTGGATGCTCTTCGGAACCGCTTCCACCGTTGATTACGGGGACCTTGCTGAATTCGGCTGCCAGTTTTGCTGCTCCATCGAGCGGATGGCGCAAGGCGATTACATCGGCGTAGTTCTCGACGGTGCGTATGGTATCTGCGAGGTTCTCCCCTTTCTTAATTGAGGTGCTTTCGACTTCCGCGATGCCTATGGTTGTTCCGCCAAGTTTTTGCATGGCGGCTTCGAAACTGAGGCGTGTGCGTGTGCTGGGTTCAAAGAACAGAGTGGCGAGGATTTTGCCTTTGAGGATTTCTGAGGGTTGTGTGGCTGTGGGTTCCATTGCTTTGCTTTTTTCGAGAATGTAGTTGACTTCATCTCGGGTGAAGTCTTCGATTGAGATTATGTCTCTTCCTTGAAACTCCAAGCTTTTGCCCTGAGTGAAGAGAAGGTTGGGTTCTGCTAAATAACACTTTTCATGCGTTTACACGGTGGAAAATTAATTAGGGAACGCTATCTTACAGTCATTCGTAGGAGGAGATGGCGTGCCGAAACGGGAGTTTGTGGATTTACGAAGCGACACTGTGACGTTGCCTACTGAAGAAATGCTCGAAGCCATTCGCCATGCTGAACTTGGTGATGACGTTTACGGCGAAGACCCAACAGTTAACGAGCTTGAAGCGTTAGCCGCCGAACGCATGGGCAAGGAAGCGGCGGTGCTTGTTCCGAGCGGTACAATGGCAAATCTTGTGTCGTTGATGAGCAACACAAATCGCGGAGATTTGGTGATTCTCGAGTCTGAAGCGCACATGTACTGGTACGAGGTTGGCGGAATTTCCGCTGTTGCTGGTTTACTGCCGTGGCCCGTGAAGAGCAAGGCTGGAGCGCTTGACCCGTTGGATGTTGAGGCTTCGATTAGACCAAAAAACCTGCATTTTCCTGAGACCGCGCTGGTTTGCGTTGAGAATACCCATAACAGACACGGTGGAACTGTTGTCTCGCCTACGCAGTTGCGAGAGCTTGGCGAGGTTGCGAAAAGTCATGGTTTACGGTTTTACATGGATGGAGCGAGAATATTCAACGCTGCCATTGCTTTGGGCGTGGGCGTGAAGGAGTTCACGAAGCATGTGGATAATCTGATGTTTTGTTTGTCGAAGGGGTTGAGTTGCCCCGTTGGCTCCTTAGTTGTTGGGAGCTGCGATTTTGTTGAACGTGCGCGGAAGAACAGGAAGGTTTTGGGTGGTGGAATGCGTCAGGCGGGACTTATTGCGGCTGCGGGAATCGTGGCTTTGGACACGATGATTGACAGGCTTGCGGATGATCATCGGAATGCACGATTCTTAGCCGAGGGCTGCGCGAGAATTGATGGTTTAAGCGTGGATTTGGCTCGTGTTCAAACGAACATGGTGGTCGTAGATATTCGTGGTTTGATTGCTGACGATGCCGCATTTACGTCTGCGCTTAAGGAGAAAGGTATTTTGGCTGGTGCGATTGGAAAGGGCAAGATCAGGCTAGTCACACACAGGGGAATTGAGCGCGAGCAAGTGGAGCAAGCACTCAACGCCATAAAAGAAGTAGTCGCGGAGTTTCGCAGCCGTTAGCCCTTTAGCCTGTTAGCGCGGCTATGGCTTCCTTTATGGTTGTGACTGAGCGGTCGAAGCGTTGCTGTGATTCTTCTGAGAGTTTGAGCTCGATTATTCTTTCCACGCCGTTTCTTCCGAGGACGACTGGTACGCCGATGGAAACTGCTGAGCAGTTGAATTCGCCTTGTGGGCAGGTGGAGACACTCATGACGCGGTTTCTGCCTTTGATCACTGCGTCTGCCATGAGGGCGATAACTGCTGATGGTGCATATGTTGTGGCTCCTTTGAGCTTGATTACGTCTGCTCCGGATGTGATGGTTTGGTGAACGATTTTGTCAATCTGTTCCTTCGTTAGGAGTGTGGTGATTGGGATGCCTGAGACGCTTGCGTATTCTACGAGTGGAACCATTGTGTCGCCGTGTTCACCGATTACTAGTGCGTTGGTGTCTTCTCTGGAAACGTTCAGTTCTTGTGCTATGTAGGTTCTGAATCGTTGGGTGTCGAGGATGTTGCCCATGCCGAAAACGTGATTTGGTGGCAAGCCTGATTCTTTGCGGGCTATGAAAGTCATGATGTCAACTGGGTTTGTGACTATCATGAGTTTGCAATCTGGAGCGTACTTGGCGACTTCTTTGACGACTGAGCGGACGACTTTAGCGTTATTGTTCATGAGATCTATTCTTGTCATGTCAGGTTTTCGAGCTTGACCTGCGATCACGATTACGAGCTCGCTGCCCCTCATTTCCGCCAAGTTGCCTGTTCCACGGATTTTTCCATCAAACTCGATTGCGGGAGCAGCTTGCATCATGTCCAGTGCTTCGCCTTTCGCCAAATCCTCGAACAAATCAATCAGGATTACGTCGTCGATGTGGTCTTTGAGAATATCAAAAGCTGCTGCACTTCCAACTCTTCCAGCACCAATAATCGTTATCATAACGACCAACGACAATGCAGTCTTGCTGATTGATAAAACTAGCGCGAAAAGCTGTGCTTGAATATTATCCTCAAGCGGTTAGGAGGCATAGAAAGGAAAGACGAAGACAGAATATCACTCTCGGCTTTTCTCTTAGTATTTCTGGGAGATAAGATTGTTACTTGAGTGAACCATTACTTGCTTCAACCGAAAATCTAACAGCCACCCTAACCCCGGAAAATGCAGCTGCAGAAACTGTTTATTAAGACGGTGTAATGGATTAGTTAACTTGTAACGGGGCATTGCACAATGAAAGCATTCATAGTTCAGTTTCCATTCGGAATTCTCGCGTTAAACGAAGAAAACGCCATAGTGGAAACAGCACTTTTTCCGAAGAAACCGCAGGCAGCAGCCAAAGCCCTACTGCGAATCGAATCTGGAAAAACCCCAGAAGCCTTCACGACGATGATAAATCAGCTCAAAGAAGCGGGCTATGATTATTTCGTTTTTGACAACGCTGTCCTCGCCAGCGAAGCCCAGAAAAAACTGAACGTCAAGACGGAGCTGCTGTCACAACCTTCCGAAGCCAGCCAACTTATGGAAAAAATCGGCGTTGAAACGGGCTTCGTCAAAGACGCAGCCGAGCTAAACATCTGGAACCGCAACATGACGATGGAAATCGCCAAACTCCGAGTTAAAGGCGCCGTGGAACAACGAGACCTAATCGTCGCTCAGGCGATTCAAACCCTCGACGATTTGGACCGAACCGTTAACCTGTTCATGGGACGCCTCCGCGAATGGTACGGCACCCACTTCCCCGAACTCGACCGCCTAGTCGAGAAACACGAAACCTTTGCCCGACTTGTGGTGAACCTGGGCCAGAGAGAAAACTTCACCTTGGTAGCACTCGAGAAAGAAGATATCCCAAAAGGAAAAGCGGAAGCCGTCGTCCAGATGGCGGAAACATCCATGGGCGCCGACATCACAACAACCGACTTAGCCCAAATCCAAGCCCTTAGCAAAGACGTCCTAAACATGTACACACTTCGAAGTAACATGGAAAGCTACCTAGACAATACCATGGAAGAAGTTGCACGCAACATCAAAGTAATGGTCGGCTCACTCCTCGGCGCACGACTAATCGCCATGGCAGGCAGCCTGCGAAATTTGGCGATGCGCCCGGCCAGCACCATCCAAGTCTTAGGCGCTGAAAAAGCGCTGTTCCGCTCGCTGAAAACCGGAGCGCGACCGCCCAAACACGGATTAATCTTCCAAGCCGCACTACTCCACGATGCCAAACGATGGCAAAGAGGAAAAATCGCCCGAGCTCTAGCAGGAAAACTCTCCATCGCCGCAAGGGCAGATGCGTTCGGAGGCAGATACGTCGGCGACCGGTTAAAAGCAGACCTCGACAGAAGAATCGCCGAAATCAAGGAGAAGTACAAGGAGCCGCCGCCTGCGAAAGAGAGGCCGCCAATGCCTGAACGTAGAGAACAGCGACGTGACTTCCGACCCAGGCGACCCGAAGGCGGAGATAGGCGCTGGCGAGACGACAGGTGGAGAAAGGACAGGCGTGCGCGTCAGGGTTAGACCGCACCCGAAATTCGAGGGAATATTCCAAGTCGCACTCGACGACGGCTCACATCGATTGGCCACCTGCAACTTGACGCCTGGCAGAAGCGTCTACGGCGAACGACTCGTCCAATTTAAAGGCGCAGAATATCGCGTTTGGGACGCTTTCAGGAGCAAACTCGCAGCAGCGATCCTCAACGGCGTACAATACGTACCCATAAAACCAGGGCACCGCGTGCTCTACCTCGGTGCAGCATCAGGAACCACCCCAAGCCACGTCTCAGACATCGTCGGAGAAACGGGACACGTGTATTGCGTAGAATTCGCCTCACGTAGCATTAGAGACCTCATCAACAACGTCATCACATACAGAACCAACATGTCCCCATTCCTTGAGGACGCACGGCTTCCACAGAAATACGCCATGTTCATCCAGGGCAAAGTCGACAACATCTACTGCGATGTAGCTCAGCCAGAGCAAGCGAAAGTCTTAGCTGACAATGCTGACGTGTTGCTGAAACCTCAGGGTTGGATCATGTTCGCCGTGAAAGCCCAAAGCATCGACGTGACGAAAGAGCCGTCGGTCGTTTATCAGCAAGAAATAAAAATCCTGAAAAACCGTGGCTTCACAGTCCACGAACTTGTCGGATTGGAGCCATACGACAAAGCGCACGCCATGATTATAGCTCAACGATAATCTAACAGCATCTAAGTAAGAGTCTTCTGCACGGTATCGTTTTCGCTTCTAGCTTTCTTGGCGGGTTTCCATGATTTCCTGACGAAATCTGGGTAATCCCCGTTGGTTTTCAATATCTGTTTAAGGAAGGTCATGGTTTTTTGGTCATGGAGGTAGCCGCTACCGAAATCTCCGTGCTGCGCGGTTAGGGCTGCGATTTCGTTGTCTCGTGTGACTTTGGCTATTATTGATGCGGCTGAGACTGCGTGGTAAATCTTGTCTGCTTTGTGTTTAGAGGTGAGGACCGTTTTAATCGTCAAACGCTCCTGGATATGGTGTTTGAAGCGGTCTTCCAAAACATCTGCTGCGTCCACATAAGCTTCGTCGGGCTTCAGCTCGTTGATTATTTGCGCCATGGTTTCCGCTTCAAGACGATTCAATTTGTGGAGTTTTCGTCCACTGTCCACAACGCGGTCAATTTCTGCAGGTGACAGTCTGACGATGAAGTGGTTTTCGGCCAGCTTCAGGATTTCAGGAGCGAGTGCTTCGCGTTTCTTCGGGGTGAGGAGTTTGCTGTCTTTCACGCCCAACTGCCTGAGAATTTGTAGGTTTTCCTCTTTTACCAACACACCCGCAACCACAAGCGGTCCAATCACGCAGCCTCTTCCAGCTTCATCCACACCGCAGACTAACACAGGCAAAGCTCCCTTTCAGCGAGACACGGATATCTGGCTTCTACGCTATAACCTTTTACACTTACAACGTAAAATGGCTTTCAAGGTTGCCCTGTGCTGATGTCAAGGGGTTATGTCTCTCACGGCGACGGTCGTTTCTGGGCGTACTGATACCTGCGTGGTCTACCTATTCTTGTGAGCACGTTTTCCTTGACCAAATCCACTAATGCGTGTGCCACCGCGGTTCGGTCGTAGTGGAAGCCCTTTCTGGCGAGCTCGCTATGCACGTCGTCTAAGCCTCTTGGGGTGTTGAAAAAATTTTCTTCCCAGAGTTTCTGGATTAGGTTCTTGCACGTTTCCGCTCTTGGCGGCGGTGCCTGTCGTTCGGTTAGGCGCACATCTTTCATGCGTTCGGTGACGGTGGCGAGAATGCGGTCGACGGCTGTTTGGATTTGATCTTCTTGGCTTTCGATTTCGAATTCTATGTCGCCGATTTTCATCTTTACTTTGATGGGTGGTTTTTGCTGTTTTTCTGTCAAGTTGGCACCTATTGCTTATTGTATTGTGCAAGATGCACATGCACAATATTTAAATATTTCACCAACACCTATTGCGTATTGGTGAATCATGGTGATTGAACAATATACAGTAACACTCAGAGATATAACTTTCCACAACCCACCATGGACACAAGCCTACCCCAACGCTTCGTCGAGCAAAGCATCCATAGCCTCAGGCAAGTGCGCAATCAGCCTTTTCAACTAAATCAACAAACCATTCAACAAGACAGCCTCTACGAAAACATACCCATGACCCTCCAGTTGAAACGCACAGCCTCTCCCGCTCACGCCAAGAACGCAGGAAACACTCATCGCCGCCGTGGACACTTCAACCATCAAAATCGGCGAAACAAGCACAGGCATAATCATCGCCAGTCCGAGGCGCCAACGTGTGGAAACAAAACCGAGACTACCGCTACAAACGCCTTGGTCCATTCATCTTCCACATCACCGAAGACAACAAGAAAGACGTCTTCAACGCGCTCGAAAAATCCTACTTCAGCACGCAATATGTGTCGAGCCATCAGTCGACGCCTAACTTGCTCCAGATGCCCATGCGACTCGCAAGCCTTCTTGAACGCTGGCTGCAAGCCATGATCGCCAAAGTAGCCAGAAACGGGGTACTCCTGTTCGACGGCAGCTTAACTTCAGGCACCATAGACACGCCAGTGCAACGCATGCGAGAAATCCTCAATACCGCCAGACGAAACGGCAACACCGTTCTCGCCTTCAGCAAAGCCACCAGCCTACGCAGCAACGGCTACCTTATAACAGACCTACTACCCGAACGCGACCCACCATACCTGCTTGAGACAACGGGATTGCGATTCAAGCCGCCAATCATACTCCTGGGCGACGTGTATGTGGCAAGATTAAACAAAGCCAACCTCGCCTTCCGCCTGGACATCGACAGAGAAATCCCCACGCCAGACAGGATGGAAGCCGTTGAACGGCTCATCGGAAACGACGTGTTCCAACAAAGCTACCCCGAAACGCTACGTTTAGCGCATATTCTCTGCACGTTCACGGCCAACGAAGTCCTAGCGATTCAGCATTTCATAACGCGCAAGCACGGAATCCAAATCATCAACCGACCCGACATGCACCGACTCCTGTTCGGATCGTTCGGGAGAGAGGGATACGCATGAAACTCTACAAAAAAGAAGGCAACATCCTCCAAATCCTTAGCTTCCCAAACGAAAACGCCGAGAAAGGCGACTACCTGATGGTGGAGGACGCTGATGCGGGAAAAGCGTTAATCGCGCAAGTGATTGACGTGCAGTTCGCCGCCGTCCCAGGCGTCCTCGAAGAACTGCTACGCACTCTGCCTGACGGTGGTGAACCCATTCAAGGTGAGGACATCGACCCCCTCGAAATCGCGCCGCACATCACGTACATTCAAGACGCTAGCCTGCTGATCTGCAAGATTCGGGCCACGCTGGAAAACGAGATGTTATCGCCCAGCAGCAGCTGGCTTCCAAGCCGCTCACAATCCATCATCAAGAAACTCTCGGTTCCCATGCTCATGAAACTCGCCAAAGTCGACGGCAAACTCCCCATAATCCTCGGCGGCACCAAAGACTCCTCACTCCTCACGATTGACGCTTCAGCCATTGATGGCATGTTGAACATTATTACGGGCAAGAAGGGCTGCGGCAAATCTCATCTGTCCAAACTCCTGATGGTGAGCCTTGTCGGCTACAAAGCCACGGTAGTCGTTTTCGATCTGAACGGCGAATACTCAAGCCTAGGCATGAGCTCTGATGGCAAACGCAACATGTACTACGACAAAATCCACGCATTAACCCCAGGTCAAAACTTCAAAGTCGCCCTCGACCAACTCCACCTGAACACAGTCATGGGCATCCTCATCCACGCACTGCATCTGCCAGGCACAAGCGCACGCGAGTTCAGACGCATCTGGAAACAACTCAAAGACTCGGGCAAACTCACACTAACCGCGTTAGGCGAGGCAATACGCAATCTGAACTGCAACCAGCACGTCAGAGACGCGCTTGCCAGCCGTTTCCACTCCTTCGTGAACTCAGGATTCTTCACCGACAACGAGGCCGAAGCGGCACTTCTCGAGGAGTGCTTCATAAAAGCCAAAGACCAAGGCGGCGCCATCATCGTGAACCTGAAAAACACGAGCAACATCGACCGCCAAATCGTCGTTGAATACGTCCTCGGCAAGACTTGTCGATAGCCTGCAAAACTGGAAGCTGAAAGCCATCTTCCTCTTCGCCGAAGAAGCCCATCTTTACCTCCGCGAAACCTACTGGGACGACATCGTCACGCGAATGCGCCACTTCGGCATCTTCACCACCTTCATAACAAACCAGCCTGACACCATAAAAGACGGCATCTACCGCCAGGCGGACAACATATTCCTCTTCAACTTCACGAATGAACATGACCTGGAAGTGGTTAGCCGTGCCGCACGCGTAGACGCTGAAACAGTAAAATCAATAGCACGAGACTTGCCACCGCATCACTGCCTAACGCTAGGACGCGTTGTCCACGATTTTCCAATGGTCACCCGAGTGCGGGCATTGGACTTGAAAACAATGGGTGAAACGCGTCTGTTCTTCACAGACGCCAACTAAACTCTCTCGAGTATTGACCTGTTTCGTCTGAAGAAAACGCGGAAGGACTGCGTCAAATCAAGCGCTTCAACCTCGTCGAAAGAGACCCACCTCAATTCTTCAGCATCGCTTGCAGCCAGGAATGCGGCGTCACTCTTCAGCTTGACGAGGTAGTCAACTATTACAAAATGGTATTTTACTCTGCTTCCAGCGTCCAAATCCACGTTGTCAACAACATCAATTAGGTGCGGTTCAGCAACATCCAGACCTGTCTCCTCCTTGGTTTCCCTAATTACAGCCTGCTCAATGCTCTCGCCAAGCTCTACCAAACCGCCTGGAATTGTCCACTTCCCTTTGCTTGGCTCGTTGCCCCTTTTTTCCAGCAGAATTTTGCCTGCGTAAATGATGACTGCGCCAACGCCTACTATTGGGTGGTCAGGGTACAAACGCTTCAACGCTTTTTGCCTCGTGGCTATTGTGCTACTCATATCTTAAAGCTTCTACGGGTTTAAGCTTCGATGCACGCCACGCTGGGTACAACGCGAAGATTACGCTGACGCCTATGCCGAACGCGAAAGCACCCACAAACACTGTTGGAGTTAACACCGGAGTTATTCGTAGCCCTGTTCCAGCGGCTTGTCCTCCGCCGATTCCCGCGAATGGTCCGCCTCCGCTGAAGAGTATGGCAACGATACTTGCTAAGCCCCAACCGAGGACGATGCCGATGACAGCACCGATTACGCCGATTATCACGGATTCGCCGAGGAATATGCCAAGCACGGTTCGGCTTCTCATGCCCAACGCTTTTAGGATACCGATTTCACGTGTGCGCTCGATAAGCGAGACAATCATGATGTTCATTATGCCTATGCCTGCAACTAGCAATGATATAGCCGCAATACCGACGAGGAAGAGCTGAATTATCGAAAAAACGCTTCCGAACAGGTCTAACACCGCTGTTGAGGAGATTACTGAGACTTCTCCGCCGAACGCCTGAGTGATTTGTTTGGAGACATTGTCGATGGTGGCTTTGTCGCTATTAGTCAGTTTTACGATTATGGTGTTGCATTCGTCTGTGCTAAAGAAGCCCTGCGCCTGGGCAATTGGGACATAAATATCAGTGTCCGATGGTCCCCCAAACGCGAATCCGCCCACTGTCTTCAGGACAGCCGCTATGCTCCGCCGTGTACGTCGCGTTTTGTGGTGGGCGCGCCGTGCCATTAGTCCATATCATGTCAACATTGTCGCCAACTCTAAATAGCACAGTTCCGTTCAGTCGGGGATCGGTTACCCGTTTTCCAAGGACAACGGTATTGCTTTCAGGGTTTGTCGGGATTTGTCCGTTTTCAGCAACAAACGTTGTGCCGTAAACCTTGACGTATTCGTTAAAGTCCACGCCAACCAAACTCGTTAATCGGACAGTGTCTCCGAGTTGGATGTAGCCTGTCCTCTGAATCACGGCGATTGACGTCTCTATTTCTGGTGATAAACCGTTAATTGTTTGTGTATCATTAACAAAGAGCTTGAACCCTGAATCTCCTCCGCCGCCAAATCCGCCTCCGAATCCCCCACCGCCGCCGTTGCCGCCAAACGCGCCTCCTCCGGGAGAAACGATTAGCGTGTCCGTTGCCAAGCCTTGGTTAAGCTGGGTTGTGATAGTGTTCTGCAAGCCTGTGGTAATTGAGAGCAGCGCTACTATGGCTGCGATGCCGATGACAACGCCTAAAGTTGTTAGTCCAGCTCTGAGTTTCCTCAGTCTAATAGCGCTGAACGAATAACTGAAAACATCTCGTGTCCTCATTCAGCGTTCACCTCGTTAGAAATAATGACCCCATCCATCATTTGGACGGTTCTTTTGGCTTCACGCGCCAAATGCTGATCATGAGTAACCATAATAATGGTCACGCCTTTCTCGTTAAGGGACCTGATTATTTCGAGGACTTCATGAGCGGTTTTCGAATCAATGTTACCCGTTGGTTCGTCAAGTAATAAGAAGCTGGGATTGTTCGCCAAAGCTCTGGCAATGGCTACACGTTGCTGTTGTCCACCGCTGAGTTCTGCAGGCTTGTGTTTCATTCGGTCTTTCAATCCAACGGTTTCGAGAAGTTCTGCCGCACGTTTCTTGCGTTCGCTTCGGGCAACGTTTGCGATTGACATGGAAAGTCCAACGTTATCTACAGCTGCGAATCTTGGAATAAGGTTGAAGAACTGGAACACGAAACCCACTTTGCGCCTAAGGTCTGCCAAACTATTGTCGTTTAGCTTGGAAACGTCAACGCCGTCGATAAGCAACGTTCCTGAGGTAGGCTTGTCAAGCGCTCCGATCAGGTTTAGCAGGGTTGATTTGCCGCTTCCCGAAGGTCCGAGGACGGCGAGGAAATCGCCTTTTTCAACTTTCAGGTTGACACCCCTTAGAGCTTCCACGGGCACTTTTCCAAGCATATAGGTTTTCTTGAGGTCGACTGCTTCAACGACTGCGCTCATTGTTTCTATTCTCCTACTTGTTAAGATATCTCCAGGATAAGACGATACCTATCGTGGTTAACACGGCAGCGAAGATGCCGACGTACGCGTATTGAAATGCCAGCGCTGAATAATCAATTGTGTCGTTTATCAGGAGTTGCCGCATTCCGTTAATCGTGTACGACAGTGGGTTTGCATTCGCGACTGCCTGAAGCCAACCGGGCATCCTATCAATAGGGAAGAACGCACTGCTAGCGAACGTTAACGGCAGGTTTAGCAGGTTCATTACAGCCATGGGGGTCTCAATTCTCGTGGACCTTATGTTGATTGCGATGAATAAGGATGACAATCCTACACATATCAGGAAGAGAAACGCGAACACGCCCAATATGCTAAGCGGAGTGAAAGCAAGACCAACTTGGAATCCAAGCGGGATAGCGATAAGAAGTATTATCGAGGCTTGAAACATTGACCGTAGCGTTGCAGAGAACACTTTTGACAGGATTATCACTGAACGAGACACGGGAGTGCTCAGTACTTTGTTAAGGAAGCCTAAGCGTCTATCCCAGACTACGGACATGCCGCTGAACATTGTCGTGAAGAGAGCGGTGAAAGCTATCATGCCGACAGCCATGAAGGAAATGTAGCTGGTTGTTCCAAACGTACTGCCCAGTATGTTGTTGCCGAGGGATTGGAAGTAGGAGCCGAGCTGAGCCATTTGCGCCGCGGTCAATGGCGGATTAAACGTAGGTGGCGTGAACGAGCTGGGGCTAACCAAACTACCCAAGTTCAATGCATTCCCCAGCAAACCCAACCATATAACAGGCTGAATCAACGTGAGAATGAACACTGCTGGAGCCTTGTACCATTTCTTCAACTCCCGATTCGTGAGCGCCCAGATTCCATGAAGCTTATTCTTTGAATTTCCGTTGGAGTTGCTCAATGAGTTCGCCTCCCCATCGCAACCATTCGTCTAGTCGCAGCGGAATCACGTGATTCATCGGCTGAATCGCGCATTGACTTGCCAGTGTATTGTAGGTAGACTTCGTTAAGCGTAGGCTTCGTGAGTGAGAGTCTGGTGACAACGTGATTAGCCTTCCTCAAAGCTTCAATAATCAAAGGCGCAGTAACTTCTCCGCTTTCAGATTTTATCATGTAACTCCCATTATCCTTCTTAACTTCCTTCACGTGAACAATACCCTTAATCAGGTCGGTAATGTCCACGTCTTTCTCAATGCTCAAAGTAATTATGTCTCCTCCAAGACTATCCTTCAACTCCATGGGCGTACCGACAACCACGATTTTTCCATGGTCAATTATCGCTATCCGGTCGCAAAGGGAATCAGCCTCTTCCAGATAGTGTGTGGTCATAAAAAGAGTCATTCCATACTCTTTCTTCAACATCTTGATGTAATTCCAAGTTGCAGCGCGAGTCTGAACGTCCAAACCCAACGTCGGCTCGTCCAAGAAAAGCACTTTTGGCCTATTGATTAAGCCGGCAGCGAGTTCTAGTCTTCGTCGCATTCCGCCCGAGTACGTCTGGACCTTCTTATCTTTGAACTCTGTCAGCTCAACAAGCTGCAAAAGCTCGGAAGCCCGCTTTTTGGAGATTTCGCGAGGAATTCCGTAGAGATCAGCGCATAACAGGATGTTTTCGTAGCCTGTCAGGTCATCATCAGACGTGTATTCTTGCGGGACCAGACCGATTGAGTTTCGAACTTCATTGCTTTGTTTAGCAATGTCGCAACCGAGAATGGATGCACTGCCCTCAGTTGGCTTCATTATAGTAATTAGCATGTTTATGGTGGTTGTTTTTCCAGCGCCATTCGGGCCTAAAAAACCGAAAATCTCGCCTTGCTTGACACTGAAATTAACGTGGTCTACCGCTTTCAATTCGTGGTTGAAGATTTTGGTTAAACCTTCAACTGTGATTATGTTTTCGCTCACTGTTTTCCACCTTTCAGTTTGTTATTAATTTCCTCGAGCTTTTTCGACGCTTCGTCAACAACATGCAAAGATTCACTGAGGGCTTCGTCAGAATAGTTTTCGCGAAGCGTGTTACCAATCTTAAACATGGCAATAGCTAAACGTTTCATGGAAACGCGTATTTCGCCGACTTTCTCGGAGGACATTTTCGTCAGAAAACTGTCAAAGAACTGTCCCGGCATAAAGCCACGCTTCTTCCCTGAACTTCTGCCTTATCTTCTTCTGCTCCTCGAGTAGTGATTTTCCGTTTTGTGTCAATTCGTAGCGTTTTAGTCCGTTTTCTGTGGGCAATTCTTTGATGTAACTGTTGTCTTGCAGCCAAGATAGCAACGGATAGATGGAACCTGGTCCGGGTTTCCAGAACCCGCCCGTGTGTTTCTCGATTTCTTCCATTAATTCAGACCCCGACATGGGTTTCTCGTTGAGGGCTTCGAGCACATGGTAGCGAATGAAACCTTTAGGAACCATGGCCGTGTGTTTTAGCCAGTTCTTATGCCCGAAAGGATGGTGTTGATAATTGTGTTGTTTACTCTCTTCGCCAAACATTCCATATCACTGTTGATATCGTCAATGATTTCACACGCTGATATCAAATGTGATATTTAAACTTAACGTCAAACCCAGAAAAAACTAATCAATCAATGGTCGTTCCAACATTCTCGCCGTTTACCGCTGCAAGAACATTCTCAGGATTAAATCCGTTCACCACGATAAGCTTCATGCGCCTCCGTTTCAGAACCTCAATCGCCACAGGGTCGATTATCTGATGCATTCCTGCCTCATGCTTGCTCAACTCCAAGACCTTGCACAAATCGTCAAGGAACATGTGGTCAAGTTTGATTGCGTCCTTGTGTTTTCGCGGGTCCTTGTCGTAAACTCCATCCTGGTCCGTGCCCTTAATCAACAAATCCGCCTTAACACGCTCAGCCACCAAAGCTGCAACAGCATCCGTGGTGATGCCGGGCCTCAAACCGCCCATAACCATAATCTTCCCTTTTCGGAGACATTCAGCCGCTTCGTCAAGAGTTACGGCAACTTTTCCGCAGCCCGAGTCGCCAAGCTTAGCTAGGAAGAGTTCAGCGAACAACCGTGAGACTGAGATGGCGATTTCGTCCTGAGCCTGCACGTCAAGCTCAAGGTTCTTGGCTATGCATATGAATTCTCGGGCGAGTTTTCCTCCACCTACCACGGCTGCAACTTCGTGATGTTGCTTCCTCAGCGTCTTTAACAATTCGGCGTACTTGCCCATTAATTCCGTGTCAATCGGTGAAGCAACTACTGAGCCACCTATGCGGAACACAACACGCATGCACATTCATCCTTTGGGTTGGGTTGTTTCTTAGTGGTGAGTTCGAGTTAAAATCCTTTGGGAAAACTGCCACAGCGGATACCGAAACGGAAAAAACATCAACAATACTGAAGCGAGAAAAATCGCTCAGACCTGGGGAAAATGGAAAGGCTTAGCCGCCTACTATCTTATCGTGGCTGAAATAGCGGGAATAGAACCTTAATCCCTTTTATTTGACTAATCTCTTTTTCATCAAGTTAATACTCAGAATAAAGAAGACCACTGTAGCAACTGCAATCCACACGAAGCCAGTTAGCATGAGGTTCACGTCGATAGCGCCCAGAACTAATCCTCTTGTTATGTTAACGACATGAGTGAGCGGCAGAAAAACCATTGCTGCTACCTGAACCAGCTGAGGCATTTGTGAAAGTGGAAAGAAGGTTCCACTGAGAAGAAACATCGGAGAAACGAGCAGAAACGTCGGATAGTTGAAGAAGTCAATGTTAGGTGCGACTGCAGTGAAACACATGGCGATGCTCGCGAACAGCAGACCACCCAAAAAAGCCAAAGGAATCACTAACAAAAACAGCGGACTAGAAACCAAACCGAAAGCAGCCACCACGAGCAACACAATCGTCGAGTTTATCGTTGCACGCGTAGCGCCCCAAAGGAGTTCACCGCCTATCACTTCCTCAACACTGACCGGCGTGGCGATAATAGCGTCAAACGTTTTCTGATAGTACATTCGGACGAAAGAGGCGAAGGTGCATTCGAAAAAAGAACCGTTCATAACCGAAATAGCCACCAGCGCAGGCGCGATGAAGCTTACATATTTCACTCCATCCACGGTGGTGACCAGAGCACCCAACCCAAAACCCAACGCCACAAGGTAAAGAATAGGTTCGAGCAGGGAAGGCAGAAAATTCACTTTTATCGTCTTCATGAACACGTCAAAATTCCGGCGCCAAACCTTCCAAACACGGTAACTTAACTTTGGCAAAGTGAACCTTGTTGGAGATACCGCTGTTTTCGTCACTCTTTCAACTTCCTGCCCGTCAGTTTCAGGAACACATCTTCCAGATTAGCGTTCCTTATCGTCACGTTCGTCGCTGGATGTTTTTCAAGGAATCGTTCGAACACGCCATGTGCCTGAGAAGTAAAAACATGCACACGTTCCCCGAAAGTCTCAAACACAGCGTCAGGCAACTCAGCCTTCAACGAATCAACCAACATCTCGTCCATATCAAACTCCAGCACATCGTCGCCAACGTGTTTCTTCACGAGTTCCGAAGGCTTGCCTTTCTCGATTATCTTACCGTTATCCATGATGAAGATACGGTCGCACAGTTCGGCTGCTTCATCCATGTAATGGGTGGTGATTATTATGGTAACACCATTTTTCCTCAGTGTACGAATCTCATTCCACACGAGGTGCCGTGCCTGCGGGTCCAAACCCGTCGTCGGCTCATCAAGCAGAAGAATCTGCGGCTCATTAAGAAGTGCTCTAGCCACGATCAAACGGCGCTTCATTCCCGTGGACAACTCCACGATCTGGACGTTCTGTTTCTCCTGCAGCTGGAAAAACTGTAACTGCTCAGTCGCGCGTCTCGCGGCTTCTTCCTTGGAGAGGTCAAAGTAACGAGCGTACACCAGCAGATTCTTCAATCACCGTAAAATCCGGGTCGAGGTTGTCCTCTTGTGGCGCTACACCAACTAAACCCTTTATCTCGCGGGATTGAGTGGACACGTTCATTCCTGCCACGGATAATTCGCCTTCGGTCAACGGCAGAAAACAGTAAATCATCCGCACAGTCGTTGTTTTTCCCGCGCCATTCGGACCCAAGAAACCCACGCATTCTGCTTTGTAGACTTCGAAGTCGAGTGTGGTCCACTGCCGTGAAGTCTCCGAACTTCTTGGTCAAGCCCTGTGCTTGGATGAGAACCTCCGAAGAAACCATAACTTTCCCTGCAGAATCAATACACTCAATAACTTAAAACTAGCCCTCCCCTACTCTCAGCGTGTTCTTTCAAAAGTAGCAAGCCAAAGGATTTCTCACGTTTTCTCGCTACCTTAAAATATCTGCAAGCCAGTATGACGGGAAAAACCGCAGTGCAGGTTGTGACTGATGGAATGACGACAGCGAAAAACGTTTTGCTTGCAGCCGTCCTTATCGTCTTGATAACCTCAGTAAGTTACGCGGCACTATTCTTGAGGAACCCCGAAAAACCGAAGCCAGCGACGCCGATTAACGTGGCATGCGTGGGCGACAGCATCACCGAATGGTCAGGGTACACAACGGACTTGCAAGCCCTACTTGGAAAGGATTACAGTGTCGGAAACTTCGGCGTAACCGGGTCAGCTGTCTCATCCAGCTGGTCCAAACCATATATGAAACAAGACGCTTTCCGGGAGACGAAGGATTTCAAACCGTCCATCATCGTCATAATGCTCGGAACCAACGATGCCCACACCCACCAATCAACCAGCAGTTTTACCACCGACTATGAGAATCTAATAAACGAATATAACGTTCTAGACAGCCAGCCGAGAATTTATTTGGTGAAACCACCTCCCATCTACGACAATGAACTTGAGCTGAGCGGCACCAACCTACAGGAAGACGTACTTCCGTCTATTGAGCAAGTGGCAAACGAGTTTAGCTTGCCCGTGGTCGACGTTAACTCGGCTTTGACAGATCATCCAGAGTATTTTGCAGATGGCGTGCATCCTAACAGCGAAGGCGCGATGGTAATTGCGAATGAAATCTGGGAAGCCCTCACCCTCAACACAGAGTTAACAGACGGTCCCATCGACAATTCTATCGAAAACTCGTGGTAACAAGATAGGTTTGGCGAGTATGTTCCGTCGGGTTTTAAAACATTTTTGCTGTTTCTCCAAGCTTGATAGAGGTTCCTTAGTGACTGGAAACGATATATAACCTGCACGGATAAGTAGAGATTATGCCGACGAACCTGCCTCCTGAAGCTTTAGACAAGTGGGCTGAAGTCGAAGCCGCACACGGTCAAAAGCAGAAACTGCAGAAAATGCAGGAATTCCTCGCCTGCGTTCCTCAGCATAAGGGCACGATGAAGCTTCGGGGGCAGATAAAGAAGAAGATGGCCATAATCCGCAATGATTTGGAGGACAAGAAACGGAAAGGAACGGGCAAGGGCAGCGGCGGACCGAAATTATTTGTCGAGAAGGAAGGCACCGCCCAAATCGCGCTACTCGGCGACACCAACGTGGGCAAGAGCTGCTTGATGGCAGCTTTGACGAACGCGAACGTGACGGTTTCGCCCACGCCTTACAGTACGCGTGAGCCTGTGCCTGGGATAATGAGTTATATGGATGTGCAGTTTCAGATGGTGGAGGCGCCTGCGCTTATGCACGGCTCAGCTGACGGGCGAGCGTGGGGATTGCAGACGTTGGGGTTAGCGCGAAACGCTGACGGGCTCATCTTGATGGTAGATTTGTCGCGTGATCCAGTGAAGCAAATGGAGCTTGTGCTAGGTGAGTTAGAGAAGACGCGTGTTCTGGTGGCGAAGCCGAAGGGCAAAGTGGATATTGACCGCAGGTACGCTGGCGCTGCGTTGCGCATTATTCTGGTCGGGAAGCTCCTGGGCACAACGATGCGTGAAGTGGAGGATTTACTGCGGAGCTATAAGATTAGTGATGCTATCGTGCGGATTTCCGGGGAGGTGACGCTAGAGGATGTGGAGGACGCGATTTTCGAGAGCACCATCTATAAGCCGACGTTAGTTGTGGCGAACAAGTTGGATGTTAAGGGTGCTGAGAGAAATCTGCGGGTTCTGAAAAGGTTCGTGAATGGCAAGATGCCGGTTATCGCTGTTTCGTGCGAGCGTAGAATAGGTTTTGACGACGTTGGGAAAGCGATTATTGAGGCTTTAGGAGTAATTCGGATTTACACGAAGGAGCCTGGCATGCGGGTGCATAGTGATCATCCTTTTGCGCTTAGACGTGGCTCCACAGTGAATGATTTGGCGAAGAATATTCACAAGGAGTTGGTATCGAATTTTTTGTTTGCAATGGTGTGGGCTAAGCGTTTACAGTTTAGTCCTAAGAAGGTTGGGTTAAACTTTGTTTTGGAAGATGGCGATATAGTGGAGATTCACACAAAAGTATAGCTGGCTCAAGTAAGAACCTGAGAAGATAAGGAAATTTTGGTTAAAGCGGTTTTACCTGCTGGATTGTGCGACTCGTTCGATTTCGTTGCGTTTGGCAATGCCTGCACTTTTAATATCCTTATTAGCTGCTAAAACGAGTTCATTTGCGACGGCTTCTTGTATGCTTAGGGGGTTGTTCTTTGACGCGGCGCTTGCACCTTCGGTAATGTGGCGGATAGCTAAGTCTATGCGGCGTTGCGGCGCGACGTCTACTGATAGGTGATAGACAACGCCTCCGTAGCTTACGCGTGTTGTATCTTCGCACGGGCTGCAGTTTTCTACGGCTTTAACGAGGACTTCGATCGGATTCTTGCCAGTGCGGAGGTAAATGATTTCGAACGCTTGTTTAACGATGTTAGCAGTTTTTGCTTTTTTGCCGCTGTTTTTGCCAGGTCGCATGAGGTTGTTTATGAGACGCTCAACGATGTTGACGTTTGCTTTGCGGAAACGTTGATGCTCATGCCTCCCCATGCTATGGGGTGTTGTCATGGGTGTTAAGTTCAGATATCGCTGTAAACCTATATCTTCGACTTTGGCGTCTTTGAAGCTCCATTTCTGGAAAAGTTTAATCTCGTTTTGCGGTACACTCACATTAATCACCTAGCTGGTTTCTGTTTTCGTCCGTAAACGAGTTCGTTTAATGATACGCCGTTGACCGTGACGACTTTCCATCGTACACCTGGAATATCGCCCATAGCTCCACCGCGTGTACCGCCGATGCCTTCAACAACTACTTCATCATGTTCGTCCACTAGGTTGAGTGCGCCGTCTCCAGGTAGAAAGGCGGTGATTACTCTGCCGTTCTTGATGAGTTGGGTGCGGACGCATTTGCGAATAGCGCTGTTCGGCTGTTTCGATTCAACGCCTACTTTTTCGAGAACTATGCCGCGGCTCATGGGTGCACCCTGCATAGGGTCCACTTTGAGGTCTAATCGGAGCATGCGGCGGTTGTAGTAACGGTCTGACCAACGGAAGTTCTTCCGTTTAATTTTGAGTTGTCTTGCGGCGAATTCGCCACGTGGAGATTTGGAACCCATGCGTCGGTTTTCCTCTTTTGCACAGCATAAACACTAACACACATATATAAACAAAACGAACTTCAGTCGGCGGTTTTGTAATTCTGCTCCTCATGTCAAAGAAACGCCATTTTGGCTCACACCGAAACAAACAATGTTGACATAGTTTAAACAAAGAAGGCTTCGACAGCGCCATCATTAAGCAAACGACCAATGCCGTAAACTAACTAGAATAATCGAAAAAACTGCGTTCCAAAAGCAACATCAAGACAGCATCGGGTAGCATGAAACCAATATTAATCTGTAATTCACAACTTTATTATCCGTACTAATCATAGAGGCGAAAGCGTTGACAGAACAACAAAAACCCAACGTCATCCCAGCCATAAATCAGCAGCTTGACCAAATCGATAAGCAGGCAAACGCTGCAAAAGCAGAAACCCAGAAACTCGTCGAAAAAAGAGACAAACTCAACGAACAATTCAAGCTACTCCGCCAAGAAACCCGACAGCTCAGAATCGACCGCGACACCATAAACACCCAAGTTCAAGATCTAAAGAAACAACGAAACGAAACCCGAACAACAATACACGAAATAATCGACCAGATCAAAGCCATCAGAGAAAAAATCGCCGAACTTCAGAAGAAAACCCCAAAAAGAAGCCACACCGACCTCAAACAAGAACTCGAAGACATCGAGTGGAAAATCCAAACCACCTCGCTCGAAAAAGAAGAAGAAAGAGAACTCATCGAAAATGTCAAACAACTCGAAACACAACTCATCGCTTACAAGAAAATCGAAAAAGAACTGAAAAAGATCGCGGAATTAGAACAAGGCCTAAAAGCGGTCGATGAAACAGCCGACAAACTTCACACTGAACTCTCCAGCTTAGCACAGAAAAGCCAAGATACGCATCAGAAAATGCTATCCAAAATCGACGAAGCGAAAAAAATCAAAGCAGAAGCTGACGCACAACACTTGGCTTACCTGTTAACACGAGAAAGAATCAATTCACTGAACGATGAACGACGAAAATTATCAGGGCAAAAAAGACAACTATACCAAGCGGAACAACAAGTCTACGAATCACAACGACAACAACAAGAAACCCAACGACAACAAGACGAACAACAGCGGCAACAAGAAGAAGCGACTAAAAAAACGGCAGAAAAGGCACTCAAAGAACAACTCGAAGCCCAAGCTCGAGAAAAACTTCAACGCGGAGAAAAATTAACCTGGGAAGAATTTCAACTCCTCGCCGAAGATGAAGAGGACACGGAAACACAAGATTAAAGTAAACTTCCAGCAATAACCTGAGGACAAGAGAAAAAGAATGAAAGAAAAACAGACGGCACAGCAGCCAACACAAAAACGAATCCTAATCCTATGCGTTGACAGAGACGCAGACATAGAAACCAAGGCAGGAATCAAAACACCCATCCTAGGAAGAACAGCAAACCTCGACGCAGCAGTCGCACTAGCCCTTAAAGACCCCGAAGAAGCAGACGCCAACACCATGTTCGAAGCAGTCCGACTCAGCGACCGCCTACAAACCGACAAAAAACCCGACGAAACCTTCGAAGTCGCCACCATATCAGGATCAGAACTAGGCGGCGTAAGCGCAGACAGAAAACTCGTCAACGAACTAAACACAGTAACAGACACTTTCAACGCAACCGAAGTCGTTCTAGTCACAGACGGCTACACAGATGAAGCAATCCTACCTCTTGTTCAATCCAGAGTTCCCGTATCATCAATCAGACGCATAGTCATAAAACACAGTGAATCAATTGAAGAAACCGCAGCAGTATTCACAAAATATCTACGCATGCTAGTAGACGACCCAAGGTACTCCCGAATAGCGCTAGGGGTGCCAGGAATTCTATTCATAGTCTACGGAATTCTCGCATGGGCAGGCTTCACAATCGGCAACTACCTCTTAGCCATTGCAATAATTCTGGGAGGTTTAATGTTAATCAAAGGCTTCGGAATTGATAAAACAATCAGAGGCTTCTACAAGTGGGCAAGGGAATACTCGCCTCCTCCAATCCCCGTCCAAATCTCGAACTACGTGGCCATCGCAGGAATCCTCTGCATGGCTGTCAGCGTCTACTTGGGCGTTTCGAGCGTTTCGGCTTTCATGAATTCGAAGACTTTTCTTGACGCATATCCACAGAACTTTACTGACTGGCTTGGTGCTATTCCAGCCCTGTCGGGCTATTTCATTAAAGGTATAATAGACTTGATGGTTGTAGGTATTGGTGCGGTACTTTTTGGAAGAAGCTTGCGCTGGTACTTCGAGCGAGATGCGAGACTGCTGCGCAACTCTGCACTCATTGTGTCAGTTGCCTGGACCCGCTGGATTCTCGATGCAACAGGCGATATTCTGATTTACCCAGACTTGGGTTACAATACTCTTGTCTTCAACATAATAGTTGGAGTTCTCATCGGGATTGCTTCGGTCTTGATAATTGTAATAATTCACCGTTCGTCAAGAGATTTCTTCAAGGAGTCGAAGGAGGAGATCGACGATTTCGGTGAACCCTTGGAACCTTCTTAATGTTGTAGTTGTTTCCGAAGGGCAGCTTCAGCAGCCTTGACAGCTTTCTGCAAGTTTTCAGGCTGAGTCCCACCGCCCTGCGCAAAATCACGCCGTCCACCGCCTCCACCACCGATTACGGGTGAGACTTGTCGCACTACTGCGTCTGCGTCCACGCCTTCCAACACCGCTTTCTTCCCTGCCATCAGAAAAATTCTGGCGGTTTTCCCGTCAGACCCAAAGAATAGAGTCACGGTTCTCTCATCCTGTTTTATCATTTCTGTTGCAGTCTGCACCATACGGTTTACGTCGATGGTATCTTGAAAATCGCGTTTTAGAAGTCTGACTCCATCAATTTCCTCGGTTGTCGAGGTTGAGTCTGCCTTTTCCAAGCTGGCGCTTTCTTTGCTCGCTAACTCTTTAATCAGTCTTCGTTTTTCGATGTT
Source organism: Candidatus Bathyarchaeota archaeon (assembly GCA_963749465.1). GTDB lineage: Archaea > Thermoproteota > Bathyarchaeia > Bathyarchaeales > Bathycorpusculaceae > UBA11855. Next base: position 255,926 of record CAVVMH010000005.1, read on the forward strand.
TGCGTCTTTTAGCTCTTTCACGAGTTTCTCAGCTGTCTTGTCTAACTTTTCTACTGGCGCGTTCAACGTCTCCTGCACTTTCCAGAGAATCAGTTCCTGATGTTGTACTGCTTTCAGTGCTTCCGGCCCGACAGCGTAGCCTATACGTTCAACCCCATCCTGTACGCGTTCTGTGTAGACGATTTTGACGAAACCCACTTCGCCGGTGTTCTTCAGGTGGGTGCCCGCGCATGCCTCAACGTCCCAGTTGCCTGTCTTAACGACGCGAATGTCTTTGCCTGGAACAGCCCCGCCCTGGTAGAGCCTGAAGCCGTAACGTGATTCCGCTTCGTTCCGAAGCATCCAATTTATTTCAACGTGCATGTTTGCCATAACGGCTTGGTTTGCTAGTGTTTCGATTTTGTGCACTTCCTCAGGTGATAGGCGTCGGTAGTGTGATATGTCGAGGCGGGAAGTTTCCAAGCCCTTTTGTGTGCCGTGTTGCCATACGTGTTCGCCTAGAACTCGGCGAGCCGCTCCATTGATTAGGTGCGTTGCTGTGTGGGCTTTCATAAGTGCGTAGCGTCTGTCCCAGTCAAGCTTTCCCTTTATGACATCGCCTTTGGTAGGCAATGAACCTGTGATTTTGTGGGCGATGATTTTGCCCACTTTGCGGACGTCAATCACTTCAGCCGTGAGTCCAGAAAAGATGAGGAAGCCGTGGTCGGCGGGTTGTCCTCCTCCCTCTGGGTAGAAGCAGGTCCTGTCTAACACGACGAAGCCGTCCTCGGTGGTTTTGAGGACTTGTCGCGTCAAATTCTTTTGAGTATGCATCAGCATAGTACAATTGTTCGGTGTCGGGCAGTCCTTCAACCGCGTGATCCAGCTTTTTCTCAGGAGCGGTTTCCTCTTCCTCTGCGGCTTTCGTCGCTTGCATGTGTCTCTTCGCTACTAGATTGTAGAAATTCTCAGGAATCGTAACTGGAACGTGTTCCGCCTCTGCTACTTCTTTGACAATTTCTGGAGGAAGACCATGGGAATCGTACAACTCGGAAAGTTTGTCGTCTTGAATTAGAAATGCTCCTCCAATTGGTTCACCTTTTCGTTCTTTGAGTGAGCTTATGAGACGCTTGACTATGCCCTCGCCGCGTTTTAGGGTGTCCGCGAATTTTTCTTCCTCGGTCTTTAGCATTTCTATTATTTCGTTTTGCATTGTTCGGATTTGTGGATAGTCTTTTGACCAGTAATCGACTTGCATGTCAACTATGTCGTAGAGTTGGTCGGGCTTCATGTTTAAGGTGCGCATTAGGCGGTAGACGCGGCGGAAGAGCAGCCTTGCTAAGTAGCCTTCTTGAATGTTTGATGGGACGACGCCTTCGGAGAGCATGAAGCTGAGGGTTTTTGTGTGGTCTGCCACGGCGAAGGCGTTCTCGATGGGTGTTAGAACCTTGTCTAGTTCTGCCATATTGATGTTGACTAGTTTGGATACACGTTTTCTTGCGTCAAGTCTGTTTGCGGTTTTGTCAACGCTTACTAATCCTGAGTATTTGGCGACTTTGCAGAGGAACTCATCGTCGATGTTTGTCAATCCTGCCATTTTGAAGACTTTGTTGAGTAGGTTGCCGTAGATTGCGTGGAAGCAGCTGGGTACTCCTTGTGAGAGCCATGCGAAGCGGTCCAGTCCGTAGCCTGTGTCTACCGTGCGGATGGGTAGTTTCACGAATTCGTCGCCGACTACTTTGTACTGCATGAAAACTAGTGTTCCTACCTCGAGTCCGCCGATGATGCATTCTACGTCTGGTCCAGCGTTGCCGCCGCCGACCCATACGTCTTCCTTGTAGGTAACGTCCTCGGACTTGACTCCTAAGACGTTGGTTACGAATTCGTGGTGGTATTGAACTGTCTGGTCTTTCCAGTAGACTTCTTTGTCGGGGTAGTTGAAGGCGTGGTGTCCGCCCATCTCGAAAATGGTCAAGTGTCTGCCGAATGTGGGTCCGGTGTTGGAGATGTCCACGAGTCTTATGCATGGTTGAGCAATCACCAATGGGTTCGCAGGTGGTGGAGAGATGCCTTCGGTCACGTAAGGTTGGAAATCAATGATGCTGGCGTGTGTCAAGTATATGTCGTTTCGCCAGCGTGCCACAACGGGATAAGGCTTGATGCGTGCGTGTCCATGTTTTTCGAAGAATGATAGGAACGCCTCGCGCATTTCTGGAAGACTGTATTTTTGTTGGGTAGGTGGGTTTCCGAGGAAAGTGTAGTAGCCGCATTCATCCGAGCTGGATTCACCGCATGTTTCTTGCTGTTGGTTTTGCGTCCAGTAGTATTCTCCGCATTTCGGGCAGAGCTTTCTCACGAAGCCTTCTTTTTTGAAGAAGGGAAGTGCGTACTCTTCCGCTGGGAACCTTTTCAACCATCAAGCACTCCGTTCATGATAGAGTAATGAAGGGTTACGGGTTACATGGATTTAAATAATTTCGCTTACCCGATCTTGAGCCCGAGCAGGAAGCCGACGATGAAGCCACCGACCCCGCCTAAGCCCAACTGGTAGACGACTGGCGTTATTATCTCACTCATGTGTAATCCTCGTCTTCAAGAGTAACTGTGAATCGCTTAAAAACAGTTTCCTAACGAGTGATATTGTCGAGGAGTGCCGCTCTCGAAACTCGGGTGGCAAATGCAGTTTCGAAAAGAGGTTATTGAACATGAGCGGCTTTCTTCACGAGGTCTTGCATGATGAGCGCTGGAGCGTCTGTTCTGACTCCTCGTGAATTGAAATGGGTTTGAACGGCTTCGAAGTTGTTCTCGTGAAGAGTTTTCAACATGACAGCCACAGAAGGAGCCGGCAGTTTCAATTTGTTGCTGATTTTGTCCAAAACGTAGTACGTCGGCTCGGCTTCCGTTTCGTTGATCGTTAATGAGAGGAGTTTGGCGATTCGGACGCTGTTCTTGAACGGTCGTTGCTTGTTTTCCTTCTGCATTGATTCGCAGAATTGTCTGTCAAGGATTTTTCCCAGCCAGAGAGGCCCAGCGTAATCCATTTTGGAGTTGCACTCAGGGCAGTTCGCGTTTCCTAGGCCGAATAACGAGTTGGTTGTTTCTCTGTGCAGGCAACTGAAACAGTGCAATACGTATCCGAGGTTTTTGATGCTTTCGTCAGCCTTTTTTGCTCCATAACCCATTTCAGCGTACACCCTGATGTAATGGTCTGTTGAGTGACTGAACAATACGCGGATGCCGATGTCGTGTTTGGCAGCCATTGTGGCTGTGCATCCTGCCAATAGTCTGATTGCCAGTTCGTGACAATACTCCGTTCGCAGCGGTCTTCCGCCGTACTTCCGAATGCAAGCTTTCGGGTGAACACCGCACATGGGTGCCAAGTCAGTTGCCGTCAAAGCTAAGAGTCCATTGTTGCGTACTGCTTTGATTGCTGAATCAAGGTATGGCACTGGGGAACCGAAGGGGTCTAAGTCAACTACGTCAAATCTTTTCTTCGGAGCGCTATTGCAGGCTAAAAGGCAATTTGCATCTTTGTGTTTCACGACAACAAGGTCTTGGAGGTTGTTAAGCTTAACGTTATGTTTAGCAATTTCAGTGGCTCGGGTGCTTATGTCGTTTATGAGGAGTTTCCTTACGCCACGAATTTCGGCCGCAAACCTTACGCCTCTGACGCCTGAACTCGTCAAGGGTTCACAAATGCTGATTTTCCTGTCCACCATCAACTGGTAAGTTTGCAGTGCTAGAACAGAGATGTCACGGTTGAACTCCATTACGGGGTTGTAAAAAACTGGCGCTTTCGAAGGCGCGTACTCGGAAGGTTCTGTCACGTAAGCTTGGAGTTTGGGGACTAGGACGGTTACCTTGCCTTCTTTCACTGTTTCTGTGGGAAAGTCAGGTTCGAAAGTTGTCACTGTCAAATTTGCGTCTTGGCTCCGTTGGTGTGTGATGTAGGGAAGAAATTTATGGGCATATTAGACTTCTGGTCTAATAGGTGCAAAATGTGAAGCGCGTGTTCCTATTGATTGTGTCAATTCGCTGATGTTATTCGATTGGTTCTGTTCTTGTTTTTCCGAAGCCTCGTCGTTTGAATCTTAGTTTGGCTGTTAGGATTTTTTCTGTGGCGAAGAGTCGTGATGCGACGTACATTACGGCGATTGTGAAGGCTGTGACGTAGATTATGCCTAAGCCTGCTGTTAGATAATCTCCGATTATTACGGCTTTGCTTGCGATGACTGGTTGGCTGAATGGAATAGCGAATAAGACTGCTTTCAGGGCTATTGGCAGTGTGTTTACGTCGAGGTAGATTAGGGCTAATGATGGGATGAAGATTAGGGGGTAAATGTAGCCTACGAGGGCTGTTGCGCCTCGAACGTCTTCGGCAAATGCGGACATGATGACGGCGAGTGCTAAGCCTGCGAGTAAGGTGACGAAGAGGCTGACGCCAAGTAGTGTGTAGCCTAAGGTTGAGGGAACTAGACCCAATGCCACTAGGTCAATCGTGGAGCCTGTGCTGACGCCTGAGAGTACGGACCCTAGAAGGTAGCTGTAGCCGACCAGGTAGGTTAGGGCGCCAACGCCTGCGACGATGGCTGAGCTTGAGAGTTTGCCCATGAGGATGGCGAAGCGGTCTACGGGTACGGTTAGTAGAGTTTCAAGGGTTTTTTCTTCTTTTTCCATTGCGACGGAGGTGGCTGCGATTTGCATGGAGTAGGTCAGGAGGATCATGATTGTGATGGGTAGGATTATGGATTGTGATAGCAGCAATTGTGAGAGCATTGTGGGATCTACGTTTGTTTGGATTTCGCCTTTGATGATTGAGGATTGTGTGGTTTTGAGGGCGTCTGGGGCTACGTCGCGGTTGAAGCTGTAGATTATGCTGTTGACGCCTGCGGCGCCGATGTTTGAGAATACTCCGCCCATTGTGAATTCGCCGTAAACGTTTACTGTTGCTGTTATGGTCGTGTTTTGTGTGAGGTGTTTTGTCATGTTTTCTGAGAATCCTGGTGGGATTTCTATGAATTGTGTCGCATTGTTAGTGGCTAGGAGTCCTTGGTCTACGAGTTGTTGTGGAGACAGGTTGTTCAGGATTGTCGGTTTTGTTCCTGTGGCAACGAGGTAGGCGATTAAGGTTTGGCTCCAGTTGCCGTTGTCGTTGTCGAGGATTAGGAGTTTGGTTTTTTGAGCTTGTTCTATGGCTGATTGTTGGGCGTAACCGAGTACTGCGCCGAGTGCGGGGAACATTATTAGTGGGATTATTATGATTCCGATGAGTATTTTTGGGTCTCGAATCAGTTCTTTTAGTTCTTTGATGAAGATGGTTCTGAAGCCTTTAAGCATAGCCGATCACCTTTGCGAAATACTTCTTCTAGGTTTTGGCTTTCGTATTTTGCTTTGAGTTCTTGTGGTTCGCCTTCGACCGCGATTTTGCCTTTGTTGACTAGTGCGACGCGGTTGCATAGGTATTCGACTTCGAGCATGTTGTGGCTGCTTAGGAGTACTGTGACGCCTCGTTCTTTCACGTATCGTTTGATTATTTGGCGTACGTGGTAGGCGTGTAGTACGTCTAGGCCGCTTGCTGGTTCGTCTAGTACGGCTAGTTTTGGGTTGCCCATTAGTGCTCTTGCTACGAGTAAGCGTCGTTTCATGCCTTTGCTGTATGTTTTTGCTTTGTCTTTGAGTCTTTCGCCTAGGCCGCTGATTTCGGCTGCTTCGGCTACGGCTGCTTTGCTGTCGGCTTGTGTGAAGTTGGCCATGAATTCGAGGTATTCTTTTCCTGAGAGGTTGGGGTATGCGCCGGCTTCTTCGGGTAGGTAGCTGATTATTTTGCGGACTTCGCCTGCTTGTTTGACGGCGTCTAGGCCGAAGACGGTGACTGTGCCTGAGGTTGGTAGGATTAGTGTGCAGATGATGCGGAGTGTTGTGGTTTTTCCTGCGCCGTTGGGGCCGATTAGTCCGTAGATTTCTCCGGGTTTGATGTTGAAGCTTATGTCGTCTAGGGCTTGGATGGTTCCGAATTGTTTTGTTAGGTTTTGGGCTTTTACGGCGTGGCTCATTGTTGTGTCACTTTTCGGTTTTCAATTATCTTGTTTGTGTTGATATAAGGGTTTGTTGGTGGAGGGTGTGGTGTTGAGTGGGTGTTGGTGGGTTTTTTCAGGTTGTTTGTTGCGTTTTTGTTTGTGGGTTTGTGTTTTGTGGTGTGTGGAGTTTTTGACGGTTGCGATGACCAGTATTGTGACTGCGGCTGTGAATAGTGTTAGGTAGAATAGGTGGGGTGGGAGTAGGAGGGTTGGTACGCTCAGTGGGTAGGCTAGGAAGGTGGGTAGGAGTACTGTGGAGATGGGTATGGTGAGGAGTAGGTTTGTTTTGTTGTTTTGGAAGAAGAGGTGTAGGTCTTTTGTTTTTATCATGATGATGGTTGCTGCTGTGAAGAGGGTTAGTTCGAGGGCTACGTTGAGTGTGCTGTTGATGGGTATGTTTGGGAGTGGGGGTGTTAGGCTGATTTCGTTTGTTGTGATTGGCCATAGGAGTTGGAGGTTGCCTCCGATGATGAGGTCGCCTATTAGTGAGTGTGAGAGTAGTGCGAGGAAGTATGGTATTGCTTTTTTGCGGTAGGTGATGAAGAGGGGGATGAAGATTAGTAGTGCTGTTATTGCTGAGTGTGTTGGGCCTCTGTGGATTTCGTTTCCGAAGAGTATGTCTATGTCTGGGATTATGCTGAGGACGAGGATTGTGGGTATGTTTGGGTTTGTTTTGAGGGGGTTTGCTGTGGTTTTGGTTATGAGGTAGGCTAGTGCCATGTGTCCGACTGCGAACATGTGTGTGGCTCCGTGGGGTTGGGGTTAGTGGTTTGTGTGGTGTTTATTTTAGGTTGTGTTTGTTGGGGGTGGGGTTGTGTTGTGTTTTGGGTTGTGTGATTTGGTTGTTTTTTGGTGTTTTTGGTTGTTTTTTGTGGTTTTTTGGGTTTTTTTGTGCTGGGAAGCATGGTGTGGGTGTGTTGGGGTTTTGGGTTGTTTGCTGGATAGGAGTTAACAATGTTTATTATGGTTGTTTGGGGCTGGTTTGTGTTTTGTGGTGGTTGTGTTGGAGGAGTTTGTGGTGAGGGTGTTTCGGGATGGTAAGGTGACGGTGCCCGTGCATGTTAGGGAGTTGTGTGGCGTTTGTGATGGGGATTATGTGCGGTTGGGACTGGTTGAAGTGATTAAGAAATCTGAGGGTGGCGAGTGGGTTAAGCGGAGGGTTGAGTAGGTTGAGTGCTTTGAGGCATGGGTTTTTTCGCAGGGGTTTCATGCTGTGTGATCGGTGTGTGTTGAACGTGAAGTGTGAGGCGCACGTGCCTGGTGGTGAGTGTGCTGTGGAGCGGAAGGCGTATGATTCGGTGGTTTCGGAGTTGATGGCGCAGTATGGTTTGGAGGGTTTGGTTGATGAGATTCTTGTTGAGCGTGTGGCGATGTATTTGATTCGGGTGGCGAGGGCTGAGGTTTATGAGGCTAACGTTGGGGTTTCCAGTGCGTCTGGTGCTTGGGGTAAGTATGTGGCTGGTTTAGATAGGATGTTGAGGGTTTTTCTGCGTGAGTTGGCGTTGACGCGGGCTTCGAAGAGGAATCTTCAGAGGAATGATGTGTTGGCGGATGTTGATGACCTTCTGACTGTGGTTACGAGGAAGTCTTGTGTTAAGCCGCGTATTTTTAGGAGGCCATCTCCGGCGCGTTCGTTGGTTAGGGATTGGAGGATTGAGAAGCGTAGGTTAAGTGTTAGGTTGCGGGAGGGTCAGTTTGGTTCGAAGGGCGATTCCTAAGAAGGCTGTTAAGGCTCTTATCGAGCATTGCAACAGGTTTGGCGAGAGGACGGGTCGTTCAGGGAAAGAAGTGTTTAGCAATTATCTGAAGTGGATGAAGAAGCACGGCGACTATTTTTTCAGTTCGCCTTGGCCCCCGAGGCATGTGCCCAACACGACAATTGGGTTGACCGACTTGGAATACGAGTTTATCGACGGAAGTGGCAGCTATGACGAGGAGATTGAGCGGTTTACGATTGTTTTGTTGCAGAGGAACTTGAGTTTAGAGGGCTTTAACGTTGAGTGTTTTGAGTCGGAGTTTGACTTCTATGGGCGGATGGCTTGTCGTTATTGTGGTGTGCCCGAGGCGGTGTGGTTGAGAGAATATACGAAGAAGTTGGATGAGAGCATTCGGGAGATTAGTGAAAAGGTGATTTCAGATCCAAAGGATGATTTTTATGCAAAGCTCTATGCCTATCGCAAGAGTCCTGAATGTACCAGGTCTGACAAGATGGCGCAGGTTGAGCTGGAGTTTTTGGAAACATATCGGTGGGACAGAGGGAAAAACTTGTAACATTCACAACAAGTACTTGTGTCCTTATGGCGCAAAGGCGTTGGAACTGATCGACCTTGGGAAAACCGTCGATTTTCTTTGGCGATTGGTCAAGTTCTATGACGAGCATTGGAATGCTTCGCAGACTCGCACTTTCCCGCCGAGTGATGCTAAGTGGTTCCACTGGGGCGAAGTTGGCATTTTGGACGTGACGAGTCGTGAAGACATTCTCCAAGCCATGGATGATGGAAGGATAGACAAAATCGCTTTGGAGTATGTTGAATACACTAAAGAGAAGAAAAAAGGCTAGCGGAGAAGCGGCGGGAGCTACTCCCGAGGTGGATTCAGAGGTCTTTTGGGTGGATTCTTCGGATTAAGCCCACTTTGTCGTAGTCTTTGTCTTCGCTTATTATTGTTTGTATGTCGTGTTCAAGCATTGTTGCCACGTTTATTGCGTCTTTAGGTCGTTTGAGCGGTGTGGTTTCGATTATTTCTAGGGCTTGTTCGAGAATGGTTTGGTTCATTTCGAATTTTCTTATTTTGTTCATTTTCAGGAAGTCCCTTGTAGCTCTCAGGGCTGTTGTTGTGGTTGTTAGTTTTGATAGAATGAAAAGGGTCTCTTCTAGGGTTTCTAAGCTGATTGCGGTGTCGATTTGTCCTTTTGCGGCTCTGGCTATTACATTTAGGCATTCATTATGGTATTCCGCGTTTTTGTCTATGGCGTGAATGAGCGTGGTGGAGTCTAGGAAGTAGGTGGGTTTTGTTTGATTCAAAGCTGTAGCCACTTCATGTTTTGAGAAATTGTTTTAGTCGCTCTTCATCGGCTTTCTTTTTTAGTTGGTCTGCTGACAAGCCTATGGATACGGTTTCTGAGAGTTCTGTTAAGTCCTGCAGTGGGTCTTTGGAGACCTTGTGCAGGTGTATGGTTAGTTCTTGATTTTTTGCGATTATGATGGCTTCGTCTCCTGCGTTTACTTCGCATGTTTCGCGTAGTTCTTTGGGCAGTACGATTCTTCCTTGCTTGCCGATCTTCACCTTGTAGATTGATGCCACTTTTTTCACCTGTGTCCAAATGGTCTAAAGATTTTTCCGCTTTTCTGTGAAAAACTAGGCGATACTCAGGCAATTTTTTTTGCCTCGTGTTTCTTCAGCACTTCCTCCAGTGAAATGCACTCGCCATGCAGAGCTTGTCGTCTCAGAACTTTCAACTCTTTCATTTCTTCGGGACTCACTTGTTCCTCAGGAATTAACGCTGCTTTGAGGCTTTGCAGCGTCTTCTCAATGGACTCAAGCTTCGTCCTCACGCGTCTAACTTCAGCATAGACTTTGTCTAAACTCGCCTCAGTCGTCACCTTTGAGACACCAAGTAAGTATAATTAAAGGGACTTAAAAAGTCAATCGAATATTTGCTGCTTGAAGGCCATCATTTGCGTCATCTCGGAATTACTGTTAGGGTTGGTTCTGGTGCGGCTTCTTTGCCTGCGTAGCATGCCAGTGCCAGCGCGAACAGTTGGTCGTCATGCCTTACCCTCGGATGCCTAAACTTCAGGCAATGGGTATCCATCTCGTTTTCGTTTCTCTGATTTGTTTCATGTGTTTGTCATCCGTTAGTACGCATTCAGAAGATGTTTTAATTGCTGTTGCCGCTATGATGGCGTCAGCTGTGGGTAAGTCTGAGTATTTGCACCTTAGTTTTGCGGCTTCTATTGCTGTGGTCGGGTCTAGGTTGATTGTTTTTAGTTTGGATTTCATAATTGAGTTGAGTCTTATGTCGGCTACGTCTTTCCCGAGGTTTTCCAGTTCAAATTTGTAGAATTCGTGGATTACTATTGAAGGGACAATGCCGATGTTTGGTCCTTTTTGTAAGTTTTCTAAAGTTGTTCGTGTCCACTTCTTGGTTTGGTCATCTTCGCTTAGGAAGTGAACCAAAAAGAAACGGGTGTCGATTACGGCTTTCATTTCAGTATCTATCTTCTGATCTCATCTTGTCTAGAATTTCGAGAGCCTTCTCAACTTTGAGCGTGCCTGCATCTGCACCTGCGAGGTCTTCGATTCTTGGAACGACTTTGAGAATTATTCCTGATGGAGAGTCTTCGATGGTTACTTTCATGCCCTCTTCGATCCCATATTTTCTCCGCAGAGAGATAGGGACTGTTACTTGTCCTTTACGGGTTACTAATGTCTCCATGGTTCAACTTCAACTCCGAGTACTACAATGAGATAATGTACAACTTGGATATAAGTTCTTCTAGAGCCGCTTACAACAATCATCCGATGATATGGATAGTATTGTAAAGTGAAGAATAGGATGTTTCTGGGCGAGCGGCAAGTGGTTTAGGTGTTCGTCGGTTGTGGCTTGCCGAGGCCACGGATTACTGACGACACAAGGCAGAGTGAAGCAAACGCGTGTTTTTGTTTGCTTTGTGGATGAGTATCGGAAAAGGAAGCGGGGTAAATCTGTTATCTCAGTCGCTAAACGAGAAGGAGTTCAGAAGTTGGAAGCGTTTGGGAATCTGTATTTGTGTAGTTCTCTTAGACAATAATGTTTATTAACACTTGAGACTTTGGATTTCAGATAATAAGGGATGAGAACAATGGCAAAGCTAAAATTACCATTGGGCGCAGTCATCGCAATCGCCGCGACAGGCTTACTCCTAACGATGATAACCTCAGGAGCACTCGTTTCAAGCCAAACCGTAACCTCAGCAGGAACGATATCGGCCATAAACGTAGGCGTCTACTCTGACAGCGCTTGCACCGTTAATTGCACGAACATAGATTGGGGAGCACTGTCACCAAGCACCTCCACGACTAAAACAGTGTACCTGAAAAACAGTGGTTCTGTTCCAGTTACGCTCAGCATGACCACCAACACTTGGACGCCTTCAAACGCCAATAGTTACCTAGTGCATTCTTGGAACCGAGCAAACAATGTCCTCAACCCGGGAAGTTCAGTTCCAGCAACATTGACTTTGACGGCATCGGCAGGCGCGGGTGCTATCACGACCTTCAGCTTCAACATCGTGATAACAGGCACTCAATGATAAAACGGTTCCCTTGCCTTCCTTCTTTTTCTTCCGAACCGAGTATTAGCTTTGTTTTGGCGTGTTTTGTTGGGATTTAGAAGAAAGCCCTTTTGATTAGGTTTTTTGTGCATCAAGTGTTTCATTGCCTTATTGAAAAGATTCATAGATATTTGAGGTGATAAAAACGGAAAAACTATATCGGAGAGAAGAAATAGGTTTTGGGAACGATTAAATGAGCAATTCGGTGGAAATATATCTTAGTGTGTAGGGTTGATGGGAATTTCGTAAGAGTTTAGTTGTTCTTGTTTTGCTGGTTGCTGGTTTGGAGGTTGTCGCCTTGTTGACGTATTTGAAAATGGACAGCCTGGTCAATGTCGACCTTTATCGTTATGGTTTGCAGTTTAGCTCTGTGTGGGCTGAGCAGTACTTGAGTAGTTACAGAAATGCTTTGTACTCTTTGCTGTTTTCGATTTTTTTGGTGGGGGGAAGCCTGATAGTCTATGATGACTTTGGTCGAGAAGGAGATAGTTTTTCGAGGTGGCTCGGTGTTTTGTTGGGTGTGTCACCTCTCGTTTTGGATTTGTTGTCTTGGTATTTTATTTTGCAGGTCGACGGGGTTGTTAATGGAACGCTCTACCAATATGGCCTGCAGTTTAGTCCAGTGTGGGCTGAAGCCTATTGGGCAATCATGAGGTCGGTTTTGGTGTTAGTTGGAGTTGCTGGAGCATTAAGTTTGCCTTTGACGTATTTAGCTTGGTGGACTACTAAGGATAAGAGTCCAGATAATTGAGTGCTCTTTTTGCATAGTGTTTTTGGTTTGGCAAATTCCAATACGGCGGTTTTCCATGCTTTAACCCACTGAGAATTCCATTCGTCTATTTGTTGCAGCTCGTCGGGGTCTTTAATTTCCAGAGGGTTAGGGGTTGTTTGGATTACGGATTCGTTTGGTCTGCGCATGTTTGTTTCCCAAGATGTTGTATGTTGGGAATCAACTGATAAGCTTTAGTGTGTAAGTGAGGCACACAAAAACACATGAGAGCGGGTGAATGCAGGTGCATAGATAGAAATTAGAATCGGTGTTGGTCGCCCTTGCGGTTGACTCAAGTTTTCCTTGCAGTGAGGGCAATTCGGATAGTCTAATCGATTTTCTTGTGTATTTCGGCTCCGCAGTGAAGACAAATGCGAGCTTTTGCTCCTTGGGCTATTGTAGTTCCTGCTTTGAACGACCTTTTAGGGGCAAAAAATGGGGGTGATTTTTTGCGAAGTGGACTTTGCAAGGTGCTAAATATTGGTTGACAAAAAAGCTCATATCAGCTTGGTTACAATAGCAGAACAATAAATTATTTGGGGGAGAAGAAGTATGGTTAGAAGATCCGTGTTGGATAAGATTTTTGAGGAAATGATGAATATACGCTATCGTCTTGACGATATTGAGAAGAGTTTTTCAAATTGGAATCCGCAGCCTTTAGAGGTTAATGAAACTGATTTGTTCCAGTTGCCCGATCATCTTAGGCAAACGTATCTTACCGTCGTGTCTAGGGGTGAGTGCGATGCAACGTTGGCTTCTGCCCTAACTGGCCGTTGTCGAGCAATTGAGAGCAATTATCTTAATCAGTTGTCTCGGATGGGGTGGCTGTTGAAGCGCAGATTGTCCAAGAAGACTAACTTTCGCCCGATCGGTGCTCAGGTGATTAAGGGGTCTTTGATTAGAGAGAGAGCAAGTATAAACTGAGGATGGCGCTTGCACGCGGATAATAGCGTGCGGGCAGCTTGAGGGTAGCTTGCGTTTTTGAATTTTGAATCTGGCTTCGCAAGTGCCAAAAAGTATTTAGCGGAAATATTGGTCAGTCAATATTGTCGAATTTCGAAGATGTTTCCAGTTTTGAAAGCACATTTTTAAGCTCAGAGAAAGAAGAGGTTTGTGTGGAAAAATGTATGTAATCAAGGATTATGAATGTGAAAAGGTTGGTAAACTAGTCATTACTTTAGCTCCAACGGGCATGATTCCAATGAGGAAAGAAACTCCACATGTGCCCCTTACTCCTGAGGATATTGCGAGGGACACATGTGAGGCATACAAGCTGGGAGTTTCTGTTGTTCATGTTCATGCAAGAGATGAGCAGGGGAAACCAACTTACAAGAAAGAGGTCTACAAGAAAATTTTTCGCGAAATCAAGAAAAAGTGTCCAGACATAATAATCTGCGCCACGACAAGTGGAAGGGTATCTCCTCAAGTTGAGCACCGCGCAGAAGTCTTGGGTTTGTGTCCAGAGATGGCGAGCTTGACTTTAGGTTCTTTGAATTTTCCTCAGCATCCAAGTGTTAACTCATTTGAGACAATTATTAATTTGGCAAAAGTGATGAAAGAAAAGGGCGTTCTTCCTGAGCTTGAAGTATTTGAGCCTGGATTTATTAATACTGCTAGATATTTGGTTAGGAAGGGAGTTCTTGAGAAGCCTTTGCATTTTTGCCTTTTGCTTGGGTCTTTGGGAAGCGTTTCTGCTAATGTGGGGGATCTTGTTCATCTTGTTGAGTGTCTTCCAACTGGGTCCTATTGGTCTGCGACTGGGATTGGACGTTTTCAAACTCAAATAAATGTGGCAGCAATTCTGATGGGTGGTCATGTTAGAGTAGGAATTGAAGATAGCATTTACTATAACTATCCAAATAGGGAATTAGCAACTAATGCAAAATTGGTTGAAAGGATAGTGAGAATCTCGAAAGAATTAGGGCGAGAAATAGCAACACCTGATGAAGCCCGGCAAATACTCGGTCTTGATAAATGAAGTTGGAAAAAAACTCTGTGGTTGCCAAGGGGCAAGTATTAGGAGACCTTAAGAAAATTGGAATCTCTAGAAGGAGATCATGTAGCGGTCGCTCTTTCGTTTAAGAGTGTTGGGCTGATTGAGGGAGGGCCTGAGGCTTTCATCGACGGATTACTAGAGGCGGTGGGATCTGAAGGCACAATAATGATGAACACTTTTACGCAAAATTTCCCGATTACTGCTATCCCAACTGATTTTGTTTTTGACAGTGAAAGATCGAACCCATATACTGGGGTTATACCGTCGAGGTTTATGCTTCGGAAAGAAGCAAGAAGAAGTCGACATCCAACCTTTTCTGTTGCTGCAATTGGAAGATTGGCAGAATATCTGACTGAAGCTCATGACGAGAATGCGAATCCGTATTTGCCCTACGAAAGACTGGCAGAGGTTAACGGAAAATATTTATGTATCGGGGTAGGAAGTCGGCTTGTCGCTGTTCGGCACGAAGTTCAACGCAGATCAGGACTTTCGGTTGTTCCAAAAACAATGGGTGTTTTATACAAGAACGCTGAGGGTAAGACCAGGCTTTTTGCCTTTGTTCATCCGACATGCGCCGAAAACACGTCTAAGCTGGTTCCGATGCTTGTGGCAAGGGGGATTTTGAAGAGAGGAAGAATTGGCTGCGCTAATTCCCTTGTTGCTAACGTGGATGATTTGATTCGGGAGATGTGTTTGCTTCTTAGAGAAGACCCGACGCTGACTCTGTGTGAGAATGTTTTGTGTTGGGAATGTCGAGAATTGGAAAGAAGGCTCAGTTTGCGGGGTCACATCAAGATGCCAGGTTTTCTTCAGGAAAACTGGATTATAAGAGGGTTGCTTGACTTTAGAAGCGAGACTATTCTCAGGCAATATGACCCAAAGTATTTCATGAGTCTTAGCGAAAAGGGAAGAACGTGGCAGAATATCAAATATGTTTTGCTTTGGAAGTTTCTTTATCCGTTTTCGCTTCTTAATGTCTCTCGATTTATTGAAGGTATACGAAACCCCAGGAATGCACTGCGTTTTCTCTCTAGAATAACGTGATGTGTTTTGTTTTATCTTACTTGTTTTACCACTTCGAAGGCTTCAGCGTATTTTCTGCCGCATTGTGTTCCTCGATATCTTGCCAGGGCTTTTACGCCTTCGAGGAGACCAGTGTATTTTTTGATTTCAGATTGGTAGTTTTTTAGAGCGTCTAGTTTGGTTTTAATGAAGTTTGAGATGTCTACGTAGTATTTCGGTTCGTAGGAGACAACGTTTGCTCGTGGTAGTGGGACTTGTTCGAATAAGTAGATTCGATCCACATATCGTGCGGCAGCCATCACTGTTTTGTGGGTGTTAATGTGGTCTTGGTGACTGTCTCCATCCCAGTGTGTGTAGACAGTGTCGATGGAGTTTTCTCTAAGAAAGGTTTCAACTTTGATGACTGAGCGTTCGTCAAATGGTACATTCCTATCCTTGAAATCGAGCATGTGCAACTCTGCGCCGATTGTTTTTGCGGCTTTTCGGGCACATTCTCTTGCCTCGTGGTCGGTTCGGATGACTTTTTTGGCTATTGGATCATCGTATCCTGTGTTTATCATGTGCAGTATGTAGACTTTGTCGCCGTCTTTTACGTGTCGAGCTAGTGTTCCGGCGACTCCTATTTCGACATCGTCGGGGTTTGCTCCTATTCCCACAACGTTCATGCGTGTTCCTCTTTGAGAGTATTAACGTAGGTTATTTCAGTTCGCTAATATATAGCCTATTTCGGTTCCGGAAATTGCCTGCGTCAAGTTGCCTGTATTGAATATTGCGTCCAACATGCTTAGGTTAGGTTCGAATTGCGTGACTCCGTATTGGTTGTATGAGGGAGGGACCCAATTGTGGATTCTGATTTCGATTTTGAGCTTTCTTTAGAGCATCCAAGTCTAGATATGATGTGAGAGTTGGTTGCCCTACTAAGATTGCGTTGCAGTCGAGTTTTTCGCATAAGTCAATGTAGTATTGTGTCTTCATGCTTTCGGTTTTCAGGGATGACCCTAAAACTATTTTTTTGTTTGAGCCGTTTTTCTCGTTGTTTATTGCCCATTTGATGAAGGCCATGTCCAAATCGGCTAGATTTTTGTATGATGCTTCTGCTAGGTCGAAAACTTCGTTTTTGAATTTTGAGTAGAATTTTGAGTTTGCGTAGGCGTAGTGGATTGTTTTTCTGAATCGGGTTCCCCAACTGTCGATTGGGTTTACTTCATTGATCTTGAGAGCTTCTCCGTGTTGGATAGGGACGGTGAATCGGTGCCTTTTTCCAGCCAGCAATATTTCGGTTTTGTTTTGCCAATGTTTTCTGTTGAAGTAATCGTTATCCATTATGACAAAGACGTCGCTTTGAAGTAGTCTGTTCCACCAGTATGTTTTTGGAGCAAAATGCGGTTGCTCTGCAGCTAGTACGCTCTTGTTTCGTCTTCCTTCTTTGTTTTCTATGGATGAGTTTTGCTGAGTCTGCATTTCGACAAGATTTTTGAGCTGCATGATTTTGCGGGCTTCTTTCATTTTATGGATCGGGCAATAGCCTTTGATTATCAGCTGTCTCGTAACTGGACATAAAAGCCTTGTGTGTTTTTGTGAAATATGCCGAATTAGGCTCGACCTGGGGCTGAGAAGTGGGAGCATGTTTGACAGGAGGGGGAACTTCGCTTTGGCAGGCTATTTCAAGATTATTCGGTCAATGTAAATCTGGGTGAATACGGGATAGTAAACTTGTTCAGCTTCGACACCGCAAGAACAGGGCCATGGCAAAAACGTCGAATCCCACTTTCTCTCTTTTTGAGAGGCTATCAACTCACCAACTTGCTCATTTTGGAGATTTCATACACGCAAACTGCAAACTTGAAATCTGATAGTCAAGGCTAGCTGAAACACCCTTTGATGTGTTCTAGAACATAAGTAGATATTAATTTATAAGGAGCTGGACGGCAGTAGATTTAGGGAGAA
This sequence comes from Candidatus Bathyarchaeota archaeon, assembly GCA_963749465.1. GTDB lineage: Archaea > Thermoproteota > Bathyarchaeia > Bathyarchaeales > Bathycorpusculaceae > UBA11855. The sequence continues at coordinate 273,032 of CAVVMH010000005.1, forward strand.
GACAAATGAAAAATAGAATATTAATAGCGATAGCTGCTGTCGCGTTGTTTGCTGTTCTGATTTCTAGTGCCTTCGCAATAGTAGTCGTACCTGTACCGCCCAGATGTAACGAAGCTCCATGTGGATTTACGCCAGGGTTCTGGAAGCACAACATCCAAGTCCGCCTCTCGAATGCCCCCTATAACCTTGACCTTACTAATGGTGCCTACAGTGCTTTTGATCGTGCTAACTTGCCACAGAGCCCATATTACAACCTAGACGGGGTCAAACTGGACGATGATCTGATGGACGCACTTCTTAGTAACAGTCAATTGGGGGCTGTCTTTGCAGGGAGCAGGGCCCATCACTTTTGCACAAGCACTCTCAAATCTGCAACTTCCAGGAAACAATCCGCTCCGAACCAACACCGCTAACTGGTTTAACTGGGCAGCAGGCTACGGCTGGTACTAGACTAGAAAGATATGCTAGAACTACAGCGCTGTTTTCCTTTCCCTTTTTTATTTGGATAACTTTGAATAGATCAATGGAGTTTATTTTTGTGCAGAACGCCATCTTACTTCTTGGATTCAATGAGGTCTCAACCATTTTGAAGGGTTGGCGCGTTGCTTGCTAGGTAAAAGACAAATGCGGTCCTTCAAACTTCAGTTTGCCTGCTTATAGCAGATTCAATTTGTGGAGTTGCACTTGCTACTTATTTATTCCGCGTGCGCGTTCAAAGTTGAACTGGCAAATCTCGCGCCAAAGATTTGGCCAAATGCCAAGATGCATGCTATCAAGAGGAAGCACGCGCAGACCATTTATTGCAATGTTCTATAAGCCACAACCAGAATTGTTAATAAGCTAGTGGCGGAAACAGAAGATTAGGGAGAAGTTATGAAAAAGAAACTTTTGATTGTCCATTCC